>NZ_CP044972.1:2467692-2776153 GCF_010104355.1 Hydrogenophaga sp. PBL-H3 | reverse complement strand
AGCGCGCGTTTTGCAGTCCAGCGCCGATGTGGCTGCGCCAAGTCTGTCCGGTGGGGATCCGCCTGTCCCAGAAGAGGCCCCATCCCTGTGCCTCGAACGCGGCCACCAAGGGGCGGACCCGGGCCTCGTCTTCGCGCGAGTAGCTCAGAAAGATGTCTGCCATGAAATCCCCCGCTCAAAAACGCCCACATTAGTTCGAAAGCACTGGGTTGGCTACTCCCATTCGGGCGTTCGCTGGAGGGTTCTGTCCCACACACTGGACAGGGTTCGACCTTTAAGATACTGTACACATATACAGTATTGATCGGCCTCCCCAACCCCACCCGGACACCCCGCCATGCATCCCGCCCTCGACTGGCAGGAGGACGATCCGTCTTCCACGCTGATGTTTTCACCCCCGCCCAAGCAGCCGCGCCCGGCCCGCCTGCCCGGTGAGTTGCCCATGGCCGTGGCCGCGGCCATCTGGCGCGGCGACCAGCTCGGCGGCCCGGTCTCGGCCGTGCTGTCCAGCGGCTTCGAGGCGCTGGACGCGCAGTTGCCCGGCGGCGGCTGGCCATGTCACGGCGTCATTGAGATCCTCGCGTCGCAGAGCGGCATGTTGGAGTGGCGCCTGCTCGGGCCGGCGCTGCGCCAGGTGTGTGCCGCTGGCCGCGCGGTGGTGGTGGTGGGGCCGCCCAAGGCACCGCACCTGCCGGGTCTGCGCTTCGAGGGCATCGACGAGCGCCACCTGGTGTGGGTGCGGGCCGACACGGCTGCGGAGCGCCTGTGGTCGGCCGAACAACTGATCAAGGCCAATGCCTGCGGTGCGCTGGTGGTGTGGCTCCCGCAGGCGCGGGCCGAGCAGGTGCGCCGCCTGCAGGTGCTGGCCGCCAGTTGCGAAGGCCCGGTGTTTTTGTGCCGACCGAGTGCGGCGGTGCGCGAATCGTCGGCCGCGCCGCTGCGTCTGATGGCCCGTGTGGGGCTGGACTGGGAACTGCACCTGGACATCGTCAAACGCAAGGGCCCGCCGCTGCAGAACACGCTGCGCCTGGGCTCGGTGCCCGGGGGCCTGCGCGCCATCCTCACGCCGCGGCTGCGTTTCCCCAGCCGCCTGTTGCCCTCCGATGTGTCCCGAGAGGCCGACCATGTTGTGGTCAGCACTCCTGCTCCCGACCGCCCCCACCGCGCCGTCCACTGAGGCGGCGCGCCGTGCCGTGGCCACCTGGGCGTTGCAGTTCACGCCCCGCGTGGCGCTGGCCGACGGCGCGGTGCTCATGGAGGTGGCGGCGAGCGTGCGCCTGTTTGGTGGCCGGCGCGCGCTGCGCGACCGCGTGGTGGCCGAGAGCGCGCAGCTCGGCGTGACGCAGGTGGCCTGGGCAGCCAACAGCCTGGCCGCGCTGGCGCTGGCGCGCGCCGGTCTGGAGAACGGCTTCAGGCAACCGCTGCCGGTGCTGCTCGATGCCTTGCCCATGCAGGTGCTGAGCGCGGTGCTCCCGCACCAGCGCACGCTGGCGCACATCGGCTGCCGCACGCTGGGCGACGTGCGCGCGCTGCCGCGCGGTGGGGTGGGCCGGCGCTTTGACAAGCAGTTGCTGCAGGCGCTCGACCAGGCCTACGGCGCCGAGCCCGAGGCGCATGTGTGGGTGGCGCTGCCCGAACGGTTCGAGGAGCGGCTGGAGCTCATGGCGCGCGTGGAGCAGGCGCCGGCCCTGCTGTGGGGCGCGCGGCGTTTGCTGCTGGTCATGAGCGGCTGGCTGGCGGCGCGGCGCGCGGGTGTCACGGCCTTCACGCTGCGCTGGGCGCACGACGCCATGCGAGCGCGCGACGCGGGCGAGGGCGGCGAGATCACGGTGCGCACGGCCGAGCCCACGCGCGACACCGAACACCTCTGCCGCCTGCTCGCCGAGCACCTGGCCCATGTGCAGCTGCTCGCGCCCGTGGGCGACCTGCATCTGCTGGCTGGCGAGGTGCAACCGTTGCACGACGTGAGCGCTTCGCTGCTGCCCGACACCGTGCGCCAGGGCGAGACGCTGCACCTGGTGCTGGAGCGGCTGGCCGCGCGCCTGGGGCCGGGGCGCGTGCTGCGCCCGGTGGTACAGCCCGACCACCGCCAGGAATGGATGTGCCGCTGGCAGAGCGCGCCCGAGCCGCTGCCGCGCAAGCTGGCGCCCGACACCGGCCTGCCACAGCCCACCTTCGTGCTGCCCGAGCCGCTGAAGCTGCTGGTGCGCGGCAACCGGCCGATCTACCAGGGCGAACTGCAACTGCTCGCCGGCCCGCAGCGGGTGGAGGGCGGTTGGTGGGACCGGGTGGACGGTGCGGGTGCCACACGCAATGTGGTGCGGGATTACTGGGTGGCGCTGTCAGTGAAAGCGGGGGTGTTGTGGATCTTCCAGACGCGGCTGGATGAGGCGCCCGCGTGGTACCTGCACGGGCACTTTGCATGAGGCCGGCCCCCATCCCAGCCTTCCCCCAGAGGGGGAAGGAGCCAGGCACGTGCTCCGGTGAGATGTCTTGCTCCTTCCCCCCTTGGGGGAAGGCTGGGATGGGGGCTCCCCCGCCATGAAGCTGCCCGACTACGCCGAGCTGCGCTGCATCTCCAACTTCACCTTCCTGCGCGGTGCCAGCCACGCCGAAGAACTGGTGGAGCGCGCCAAGGCGCTGGGCTACCGCGCGCTCGCGCTGGTGGACGAATGTTCCCTGGCCGGCGTGGTGCGGGCCCACGTGGCCGCCAAAAAAAACGGCCTGCCCCTGCTGGTGGGCAGCCAGTTCCGGGTGCAATGCAGTGCTCCCCTGAACCCGTTCACCCTCATCGTGCTGGCCTGCAACCTCAACGGTTACGGCAACCTGTGCGAGTTCATCACGCATCTGCGCCGCACATCACCCAAGGGCACCTACCGCCTCACGCTGGGCGCCATCCGCGCCGAGGCGCTGGCCGACTGCGTGGTGATCGCCGTGCCCGATCGCGACAGCGACCAGGACCCGATGGACACAGTAGCGCGCTGGCTGCTGCAGCATTTCATGGGCCGCTGCTGGCTGGGTGTGACGCAACTGCGCCGGCTCGACGACGAGATGCTGCTGCACAAGCTGCGCCAGAGCAGCGCGCTCACCGCCGTGCCGCTGGTGGCCGTGGGTGATGTGCACATGCACGTGCGCTCGCGCAAGCCGCTGCAGGACGTGCTCACCGCCACGCGCATCGGCCAGCCGCTGAGCGCCTGCGGGCTGGCGCTGCAGCCCAATGCCGAGCAGCACCTGCGTTCGCGCCTCACCCTGGGCCAGTGCTATCCACCCGAGTTGCTGGCCGAGACACTGGTGGTGGCGGCGCGCTGCGCCTTCTCGCTCGACGAGCTGCGCTACCAGTACCCCAGCGAGGTGGTGCCCGAGGGGCAGACGCCGTCGTCCTGGCTGCGGCAGCTGACGCTGGAGGGGGCCGCCTGGCGCTGGCCGCAGGGCACGCCCGAGCGGTTCGTGAAGCAGATCGAGCACGAGCTTGAACTGATCGCCGACATGAAGTACGAGCACTACTTTTTGACCGTCAACGACATCGTGAGCTTCGCGCGCTCGCAGAACATCTTGTGCCAGGGCCGGGGCTCGGCGGCCAACAGCGTGGTCTGTTACTGCCTGGGCATCACCGCGGTGGACCCGGAGCGCACGGGCTTGTTGTTCGAGCGTTTCATCTCGCGCGAACGCAACGAGCCGCCCGACATCGACGTGGACTTTGAACACGAGCGGCGCGAGGAGGTCATCCAGTACCTGTACAAAAAATACGGCCGCGAACGCGCCGCACTCACCGCCACCGTCATCAGCTACCGCCCGCGCAGCGCCCTGCGCGACGTGGGCAAGGCCCTGGGGTTTGCCGAGGGCGCGCTCGATGTGCTGGCCAAGAGCACGCGCTGGTGGGACGGGCGCGCCATCGAGCCCGAGCGACTTCTGGAGGCTGGGCTCAACCCCGACGACCTCGCGGTGCGCCAGCTGCTGCAGCTCACCACGCAGCTCATGGGTTTTCCGCGCCACCTCTCGCAGCACACCGGCGGTTTTGTGCTCACTCAGTTGCCGCTTTCGCGCCTGGTGCCGATCGAGAACGCCAGCATGAAAGACCGCACCGTGATCGAGTGGGACAAGGACGACCTGGATGCGCTCGGTCTGCTCAAGGTGGACGTGCTCGCGCTCGGCATGCTCACCGCCTTGCGCAAGGCCATGGCGCTCATCGGCGCGAAACAGGACCGCAGCTTCACCCTGCAAGACATTCCCGAAGGCGACGGGCCCACCTACGACATGATCTGCGCCGCCGACACCGTGGGTGTGTTCCAGATCGAGAGCCGCGCGCAGATGAGCATGTTGCCGCGCCTCAAACCCCGGTGTTATTACGACCTGGTGATCGAGGTCGCGCTGGTGCGCCCCGGCCCCATCCAGGGCGGCGCGGTGCACCCGTATCTGGACCGCCGGCAGGGCAAGCTGCCGGTGAGCTACCCCGGCCCGCGCGACGGAGCCGACCTGAAAGAAGCCCTGGGCCGCACGCTGGGCATCCCCATCTTTCAGGAGCAGTGCATGCAGATCGCGGTGTTGGCAGCCGGCTTCACACCCGGCGAGGCCGACGCCCTGCGCCGCGCCATGGCCGCGTGGAAACGCGGCGGCAACCTGCAGCAATACGAGCGCCGCCTGGTCGACGGCATGACCGCGCGTGGCTACGAGACCGAGTTCGCCCAAAGCGTGTACGAGCAGATCAAGGGCTTCTCCAGCTACGGCTTCCCCGAGAGCCATGCCGCGAGCTTTGCCCTGCTGGTCTATGTGAGCTGCTGGATCAAACACCACCACCCCGCCGAATTCCTGGTGGCCATGCTCAACAGCCAGCCGCTGGGCTTCTACACCCCCAGCCAGCTGGTGCAGGACGCGAAGCGCCATGGAGTCGAGGTGCGGCCGGCGGACGTGGTGCACAGCGACTGGGACTGCACGCTGGAAGGGCTTGACCCCCTCTCCCCCTGGGAGAGGGCAGGGGTGAGGGCCCGCCCGCCAACCATGCCCACCGTGCGCCTGGGCCTGCGCCTGATCTCGGGCTTGAAGCGTGAAACCGCCGAGCGCATCGTCATCGCCCGCGCCAGCCAACCCTTCACCACCACCCAAGACCTCGCCCGCCGAGCGAACCTCGATCAACCGCAGATGAAGCTGCTCGCCGCCGCCGACGCGCTGAAAAGCCTGAGCGGCCACCGCCGCCAGCAGGTGTGGGACGCCGCCGCCCTCAGGACCGCACCCGAGCTGATGAAGGACGCCCCCATCGACGAAGCCCCGCTGGCCTTGCCCGAAGCCCCCGAAGGCGAAGCCATCGTGTGGGACTACGACAGCCTGGGTCTCACCCTGCGCCGCCACCCGCTGGCGCTGCTGCGGCCACAGCTCGCCCAACGCCGGCTCATGAGCGCCGAAGAACTGAACCAGGCACCCAACGGCAGACTGGTGCGCCACTGCGGCATCGTCACCCTGCGCCAGCAACCCGAAACCGCCTCGGGCGTGGTGTTCGTGAGCCTGGAAGACGAGACCGGCGTGGTGCAGGTGATCGTGTGGAAACACCTGCGCGAACGCCAGCGCACGGTGCTCACCCAGTCACGCCTGCTGGCGGTGCATGGCGTGTGGCAGCGCGAAGGCGAAGCCAAAAACCTCATCGCCGGCCACCTGGAAGACCTCACGCCGCTGCTGCACGGGCTGTCGACAGTGAGTCGGGATTTTCATTGAGGGGTGGGTAGGGTGCCGGCCTCTACCAGGCTCCGCTCCAAGACCGTGCGCAACGCTGCCACGGTGTCGAGTAGCGGTTTAGGACCCAGCTGATTTTTCCTGAGGAAAGCCTGCCAAAGCGCTTGGCGCGACGGATCGGTTGCAAATTCGTCCGTGAGGCCCACGGGCAATGACGCGGGGACCGCCATGCCTCGTCGGGCAAACGTGGCTGCGATGGCGCGGGCCAGGGTTTTGGTGTTCAGGGTTTCGCGTTCCAGCAAGACCGACAGGTCCAGGTAGTCTTTCAAGCGGCTGTTGGTCATGCCGAGCAAGGAGATGGCGTGCAGCTTTTCAGCAATCACGGTGTAGACCGGGTAGGTGCGCAGACGCGGTGCGGGCAGGTCAATCAGCAGTACAGGATAGACCGCAGCCACAGGCTCGGGGGTGACGGCGTCGCCGAAGCCGATGTCGATCTGCGTCTTGCAACGTGCTTTGGCCACGTCGGCCGTGATCAAGATCCGGGCCCCGGCATAACCCGCCTCTTTGCGAATTTCTTCGGCCGTGATCGACGATGGATCGAAGAGGATGCCATCGTCCACTTCAACGCTCACGATGTCGCGGAATGTCTGAACCACGGAACCCAGATCGCTGGGGCCGAAGCCCAGCAGGTCGGCATCACGCGTGGTGCGGTGGGGCATGTCGTACCAGAGCGTGAACAGCAGCGCTCCTTTGAGCAGGAAGCCATCGGCGTGCGCTGATTGGCTCAGTCGCTATAGCATGCGTTCCAGCGCAAATCGGACCAACACCTGGTTGAAGTCCACGCCTTGTGCCTTGGCGATGTTGAGCAGGCGCGCCCGCACCGATGCCGCGCGGTCCTTGCTCATTCAATGGCCTCCAGGTAAGGGCGCATCACGTTGGCCACGCGGCAGATCTTCGCGTAGCGCCAGAGGTCGTCTGCCGATGCCTTCTTTTGCGCACGTGCGTCGCGCAGCGCTTCCAGTGCCACGTCGATACCGATTTTGTTGCGGTGTTTGAAGCAGTCAACCACCGTCTTGGCCGCACCATAGATCCGCAGTGGGACTCCATCGCACTGGAAGATCTCGATGCCTGCTGTGTAGGCGTCACCGGTGACCTGAACCATCTTGATGGGCGGGTAGTCGATTTTTGGCACATGGCTGCCACGCGGCATGGCGATCCAGATCTGGTGCGGAAGCTGGGTGGTGAGGCCATGAAACTGCAACGCAGTGAGCAGGCAAAAAACAGCCTGTGGCACCTTGGTGGCAACAGTGATCAGACTCTCGTTTTCTGAGAGGTCCTGGTCGGGCAGGCGGTAGAGCCCTCGATCAACTTTTTCCAACAGTCCGGCAGCCGTCATGCGCGCTAGCACGGCGCGAGACGCACCGGTCGCATCCAGATCGCTGGGGCGCAGCAAACCCTTGTGCGCGAGCAGATCCAGGATGCGCTGGGTGTGGGTGTCGTGTTGGGGTGGCATGCCGGTGCAGTATGTTCCATTTATTCGTCGATTGCAAACATTCGACGAATAAATGGAACATCGACTGCGCTCAGTTCTTCAGCAGCTTTTCGGTGATCAGCTGCCAGTGCTCGGCACTCACCGGCGTGATCGACAAGCGGCTGCCACGTTGCAGCAGCGTCATCTCCGCCAAGGCAGGGTTCGCACGCAACTCGGGCAAGCCGAGCAGCCGCGTCTTGCGCAGCGCCTTCACATCGAGCAGCAGCCAGCGCGGGGCTTCAGGCTTGGACTTGGCGTCGAAGTAGGGTGACTTGGGGTCGAACTGCGTGGGGTCGGGCCGGGTGGTGGACGCGACCTCTGCGATGCCGGCGATGCCGGGCTGCGGACAACTCGAGTGGTAGAACAGCACGCCGTCCCCGATGCGCATGCCGTCGCGCATGAAGTTGCGTGCCTGGTAGTTGCGCACGCCGGTCCAGGGCACGGTGGCGTCGGGCGCGGCGAGTACGTCGTCGATCGAGCACTCCTGGGGCTCGGATTTCATCAGCCAATAGCTGACTGCAGGGGATGGGGTCATCGCGCTATTTTGCGACGATGACCTGTCAGCGGGGCAAGGTCCTTAAAAGGATTCCCACTCGTCCGAAGCGCCCGCCTTCTCGGCCACCTTGGCCACTGGCTGTGGAGCTGGCTTGGCCAGCGCAGGCTTCTTCGGCGCCACCGACACCGGCTTGGCAACCACGGGCTTCTTCGCGGGGATGCTGCGCACAGCAGCGCTGCCGGGTTTGTGCAGGTCGGTCGAACGGATCTGCGTGATCGAGCTTTGCGCAGCAGCGTGTGCATCCACCCGGAACACGCGCACCACCTCGGCCAGGCGGTCGGCCTGGTCGTTCATGCTCGATGCCGCAGCAGCGCTTTCTTCGACCAGCGCGGCGTTCTGCTGGGTCAGCTGGTCCAGGTTGGCCACGGCCGAGTTGATCTGGTTGACGCCGTCGGCCTGCTCGCCCGATGCGCTGGCGATCTCGCCGATCATGTCGCGCACGCGCACCACGTTCTCGACGATCTCGCCCATGGTTTTGCCCGCCTGGTTCACCAGTTCGGTGCCGGCGGTGACCTTGTCCACGCTGGTGCCGATCAGCACCTTGATTTCCTTGGCGGCCTGCGCACTGCGCTGCGCGAGGTTGCGCACCTCGGCGGCCACCACCGCGAAGCCGCGACCTTGCTCACCGGCGCGGGCCGCTTCCACCGCCGCGTTGAGCGCGAGGATGTTGGTCTGGAAGGCGATACCGTCGATCACGCCGATGATGTCGTTGATCTTGCGCGAGGACTGGTTGATCTCTTCCATGGTGGAGACCACCTGGCTGACCACAGCGCCGCCCTTTTGTGCGCTCTGGCCGGCCACATCGGCGAGCTGGTTGGCCACGCGCGCCGAGTCTGCCGACTGGCGGATCGCGCCCGACATCTGCTCCATGCTGGCGGCGGTCTGCTGCAGGTTGGAGGCGGTCTGCTCGGTGCGCGCCGACAGGTCGTTGTTGCCGGTGGCGATTTCCCGGGCGGCCACGGTGATGTTGTCGGTGCCCCGCTTGACGTCGGCCACCACGTTGACCAGGCGGTCGCGCATGCCGACCAGGGCCGTGGTCATGGCGCCAAACTCGTCCTTGCGGTCGTTGCGGATCTGGGCGGTGAGGTCTCCCGCGGCGATCTGTTCGGCAAAACGCATGGCTTCGCGCAGCGGGTTGCGGATGTTGCGGATCAGGAAGAACGCGCCCGCGACGATGCCGGCGATCAAGGCGCCGACCTGCAGGGCGGCAATGGTCAGGCTGTGTGCGCGTTGCTCGGTGAAACCAGCCTGCGCCTGCGCCCGGATGTCGGACTGCATGCGGGCGAACTCGCGCAGGGCGGCCAAGTAGGGCGGCACCGCCTGGTTGAACCGGGTCGAGATCTCCTGTGCGGCACCGGCGGCATCACCGGCCTTCTTCATTTCGTTGGCTTTGCCCAGCGAAGCCAGCACGTTCTTGCGCAGCTCGGCGATCCTGGCCATCTGGGCTTGCTCTTGCTCGTTCATCTCCATGGCCTGCAGTTCCTTCTGCAGCGCGGAAATGGAGGCCACGCCCGCAGGGATCAGGTCCTTGTACATCTCGGCAATGGCCGGGTCGGAGCTGGCAATGGAGGCCTGCACGCGCGTGACGTTGGTTTCGGTGAGACCGGCCCATTCGGTGGCGATGGTGGTCTTGTGGGCCAGTGCGGAGAGCACCCGCTCGGACGCTTCATTGAGCGAGGCCGAGCGCGCCCCGGCGGTGGCCACCACGACAAACAGGGCCACGATGATGGCGATGACGCCCGCCCACAGCCGGGCTCCCACGGACAGGTTGCGAAAGAAATTCATGAAGGTTCACTGAAGGGTTTCTGCGGGAGCAACCAGGCCCATGTCGGAGCTGCCAAGCAAGGCTTCGATGTCGGCCAGGATGAGCATGCGCTCGCCGACGCTGGCGATGCCGGTGATGAAACCGGCGTCCAGGGTGGTGTTGATCTGCGGCGCGGCCTTGATGTGTTCCTGGCCGAGCCGGATCACGTCACTCACCGAATCCACCACCAGGCCCACCACGCGGTTGTGCACGCTGAGCACGATCACCACGGTCAGGGCGTTGTATTCCACCTTGGCGCATCCCAGCTTGATGCGCATGTCCACCACCGGCACGATCACACCACGCAGGTTGACCACGCCCTTGATGGACTCGGGCGCGTTGGCGATGCGCGTGGGCTCTTCGTACGAACGGATTTCCTGCACACGCAAGATGTCGATGCCGTACTCCTCGGCGCCCAGGCGAAAGCTCAGGAACTCACCGGCATTGGCCAGGGCCGGGGCTTTGCCACGGGCGACCGCGCTGGGTGAAAGGGCGGCGGGGGTGGGGGTGTTGAGGGCGTCCATAGGTCCAGGGTGTGGGGTTGATACCTGCGTATCGACACCTGCCCGGGCTTCTTGAGCGGGGGGCAGACACCTCTGGGAGGCTTGCCCGGCGTCAGTCCTGCGCCTCCGCTTCCGGCCACAGCTTGGGAAAGTAGAACCGCAAGGCATGTTGGGGCACGCCCAGACGAAGCCGTCCGTGGGGGGAGTCGGACTCCAACAAGCCTCGCTTGAGCAAGGCGCTCACCTGGGCGGTGGCCAGGCGTTCGCCCAGACCGAGCATGGCCTTGAAATCATTGCGATCGAGTTCGCCCTGGGTGGCAAACAGGTAGTGCAGGGCCCGCAGCGCCTGCGCGCGCACGCCCGCCTTCACCACGTGTTCTTCATAGTTCAGGCAGGCGGCCATGCGGTCTTTCATGCTGTCCAGCGCCAGTGCGCCCGCCATGAAATCCACCTGGTCCTGGCACAAGGCCAATACGTAGCTGATCCATTGCTCCAGTCCGCGCTCGGTGAGGTTGCCACGCCCATCCAGGTCGCCCGCACGGGGTTCGTCGGCCGCAGCCAGCCGTGCATAGTAGGCGTCGTGGCTGCGCGCAAACCCCCGCAGGGGTGACCACAGGCCGTTGGTCAGACCCAGGTGGCCCAGCACGAGCTGGCTGTGCAGCCGGGCCACGCGGCCGTTTCCATCGCGAAACGGATGGATCCACGCCAGCCGCTGGTGCGCGGCGGCCATGGCCACCACCTGCATTTCTCCGCGTCTCACGTGTGCGTACACCTGAGACCAGCGGGCCAGGAAGGCCGGCAAGTGTTCGGCCGCTGGTGCCGCATGGCGACCCACGCTCACCTGCTGCTGCCGAAGCTCTCCTGGCCGAAGCCAGGCGGGAGCTGCGCCATCGGGCAACTCCGAGGGTGGAATGGCGAGGTCGGCCCGGGGCAGTCGAGCAAACAGGTCCTGGTGGATGTCCTGCACGGTTTGTGGGGACCACACCCGTGCCGTGTCCCACTGAGGCCACAGCACTTCGAGCTGTTGTTCGGTATCCATGTGGGCCAGAGCGAGTCGTTGACGGCGTGCTTTGTCTGCATCTCGGGCATAGTCGTTGCGCAGGGCTTGTTCGATTTCCAGTGGTAGCGTGTGCTGACCCTCGATCTTGTTGGAGTAGTACGAGTTCATGGCCCTCAGCAGGCGCCGCAATCCGCCCAGTGCCCCGGGCTGGCACAAGCCCGACAACTGGTCGGCGCGCCGGATCAGATCGTGCGCCTGCTCCAGCAGCGGGCCCAGACGGTGTTCGCCAGGCAGCAAGGGCTCCATCTGGAAATGGTGATCGAAAAGAGCGAAGTTCTGCGACTTTGAAACCATGTCCAAGTCTATGCTTTCAAATGAAATTGTTCAAATACTGCGAGATATATTGCGACTTTGAATGCGACTCTTAAAGAGTCTCCTGATGCACTGGATATGTCGGTCGTCAGACTCGGATTCGCGCTCACCAGGAACAGATCCATGCCAAGCCATTCTTTCGACACGCCTGAATCACCGCGGCGCATCTTCATGCTCGGCGCCACCGGCACCATCGGCCAGGCCACCGTGCTCGCCCTGGTGGCGCGGGGGCACGAGGTGGTGTGTTTCGTGCGGCCGCGCGCGGGGGTGGGTGGCGTGCTTCAGGGCAACGACACCGCCCGCCTGCTGCCGGGTGCGACCGTGCGCCTGGGTGATGTGCAAGACCCCGTGTCGCTGGCGCGTGATGGTTTTCGGGGTGAGCGTTTTGATGCGCTGGTGTCTTGCCTGGCCTCGCGCACCGGTGTGCCCAGGGACGCGTGGGCGATTGACCACCAGGCGAACGTGCACGCGCTTGATGCCGCGCGCCAGGCCGGTGTCTCGCAGGTGGTGCTGCTCTCGGCCATCTGCGTGCAGAAACCCCTGCTGGCCTTTCAGCAGGCCAAGCTGGCGTTCGAAAAGGTGCTCGTCGAATCGGGTCTGACCTATTCCATCGTTCGGCCCACCGCGTTCTTCAAATCCTTGTCGGGGCAGATCGAGCGGGTGCGCCAGGGCAAGCCGTTCCTGGTGTTCGGCGACGGGCAGGCCACCGCATGCAAGCCCATCAGCGACGACGACCTGGGCGCCTTTCTGGCCGACTGCCTGAGCGATGTGAGCCGCCACAACCGGGTGCTGCCCATCGGCGGACCGGGCGAGGCCATCACGCCGCGCCAGCAGGGTGAGCACCTGTTTGCCCTGCTTGGTCGTCCGCCCCGTTTCAAGCGCGTGCCGGTGCGCCTGCTCGACGTGATCATCGCCGTGCTCGGTGTGGCCGGGCGCGTGGTGCCCACACTGGCCGAGAAGGCCGAGCTCGCGCGCATCGGGCGCTACTACGCCACCGAATCCATGCTGGTGCTCGATCCCGCCACGGGCCGGTACGACGCGGCCGCCACGCCGTCCACCGGCAGCCAGACGCTGTTCGATTTTTACGCTGACGTGCTGAGCGGTGCCGCTGCGCCCGAGCGGGGCGATCACGCGGTGTTCTGAGCACCGCGCCGATCACACAAAGCAAAACCCCCGGGGCCGACCAGCAGCCCCGGGGGACAGGCAACCCGGTCGATCAGTTCGACTTCATCGCGCTGCTGCTCTGGCCCATGCCCACGGTCGTTCCGTTGTTGACACCCATGGCCTGCATGTTGTTCGTGGGGTAGCGCTGGGGAGACAGGTCACGGAAGGTGGCGCCGGTCTGGCCGTCGGCGATCAGGGTGCCGTCGCGCCGGGCTTGGATCAGGTCGGCGCGCACCTGTTCGCGCGTGGTGGTGCTGGTCACCGCAGGCTGCATGTAGCTGCCCGGGAACACATCGCGGAAGGTGGCGCCGGTCTGACCGTCAGCGATCAGGGTGCCGTCGCGCTGGGCTTGCACCAGTTCGGCGCGCACCTGGTCGCGGGTCTTGGGGGCCATGTCGGCGGCGAATGTCGAACCGGCGCTGATTGCAAACAGGGCGAGGGCGATGACGGAAGTGCGGGTGTTTTTCATGAGAGATCCTTGAAGGGGTTGGAAGGAGCCAGAGGGCCTGGCTTTTCGAGCGGGACACACTGGATACGAGGCAAGTTCGCGATTGGATTCAACATCGCCCGCAAAAGAACACTTTCTTAAGGTGGGTTAACCCGCGGAGGCACGCGGTGCGATCCGGGCCTTCATGGCGGCACCCGCCGCGACAGCCGTTGGGCGGACCCTCGCCGACAATCCGTGCATGGCCCTCACGATCAATTCAGACACCGTTCACACACCGCCCGTGCCCTCGGCCACCGTCATGGTGGTGCGCGACGGACCCACCGGGCTGGAGGTGCTGCTGGTGCGCCGGCACGGCAACTCGGGTGTGCTCGGCGGTGTGCATGTGTTTCCCGGTGGCAAGCTCGATGCCGCCGACCGCCAGGTGGACCCAACCTCACTCGACCGCTCGCCACACGATTGCGCTCTGGGTTTGAACGAGCCCGGGCTGGACGCCGACACCGCCCTGGGCCTGCATGTGGCGGCCCTGCGCGAAACGTTTGAAGAATGCGGCCTGCTGCTGGGCCAGGTGCATCGCACAGACCTCGTGCAGCGTGTGCGCGAGCTCACCGCCGCGGGCACCGGCTTTGCTGACGCCCTGCATCAACTCGGTTGCCCGGTGTCCACGGCCAGCGTGCTGCCCTGGTCGCGCTGGGTCACGCCGCGCGTGCCCTCGGTGACCAACAAGCGCTTTGACACGCGCTTCTTCGTGGCTGCCGCGCCGCTGGGGCAAGAGGCCGAGCATTGCACCTTCGAGGCCACCGAAGCCGTGTGGCTGGCGCCGCGCCTGGGGCTGGAGCGCTGCTGGGCGGGCGAGATCGATCTGGCGCCGCCGCAGATCATGAGCCTGAGCCACCTCAGCCACCTGCGCAGCGCTGCCGAGGTGATGGCAACGGCGCGCAGCCGCCCACCTGCGCTGATCGAGCCCGAGCCGTTCGACCAGGACGGCGTGCGCGTGATCTGCTACCCAGGCGATCCGGCGCACAGCATCGCGCAGCGCGTGTGGTCTGGCCCCACCCGGCTGACCTACCGCAACCAGCGCTTCGAGGCCGAGGGCGGGTTGGCGGCTTTGCTGGGGTAGCGTCTTCAGCCCCGTCGCGGCATGCGCCAGGGCAGCATGGCCTGCACCAGCGGCGAGACCAGACGGGGCACGTGCAGCGTCTCGTGAAAGCTCATCACGCTCTCGCCGAGCAGGGTGCTCTTGAGCATGGCGCGCTGGTAGAACGGCGTGTCTTCCAGCTGCTGGGTCACGAGCACGCTGGAGTCGCTGCGCATGCGGCGCTCGATGCGCCATGCGGTGCGGGGCAGTGCCTGCTGCGGTGGTGCTTCAAACGGCTGCACGCTGCCGTGGCGCCCGAAACGCAGCGCGAGCAGTCGGCCGTTTGCTTTGCCCGGCTCCACGTCGTAGAGCACGGCGGTGCTGCCGTCGCGCATGGCACTGCGCGACCAGTCCCATTCGGTGAACGCGTTTTCCACCGGCTCGTCCCCTTCGTTGCTGTCCAGGTAAGCGTGGCCGCTCCAGCGCTGTTCGGGGTGCTGCAGTTTCACCTGCACGCGGGCGTGCGGCGCGATCGGCCCCCAGCGGTGGCGACCCGAGGCGTCCAGCGTGGTGCTGAAGTTGAACAGCTGGTCCGTGCGCAGCGTCACCGTGCCGCGGATGCGCCTGGGGATGGGCACACCCACCTCATCGATGTGCATGGTCAGGGCATTGCCATGCCATTCGAGCTGGCTGGGACCGATCTTGAAATGGTTGGAGTCGCGCTGGTTGTGCGCGGCGCCGCGTTCGGTCATGGACCAGCGGCGCGCGCCGGCGCTGTAGAGCGCCACGTTGAGCGCGCAGAAGTTGTCGGGCTGGGTGGGGCCGCGTTTGCGCGCCCAGGCGTAGTAGGGCGAGAACACGCTGCCCACGAACGCGATGATGGACAGACCGAACCGGCCGTCGTCGCTCAGCGCATCGACGTACCACCAGAGGTAGCCACCCGAGGGGACCAGCTGGTCAAAGCGGGGCTGGCCATCACGGCCGCGGCCGCCAGCTGGCCCGAAAGAGCCGCCATCGGGACCCCCGGGCCCGGGTGGACGCTCCCCCCCGCCAGGAAAAGACCCGTGACCGGTGTGCTGGCGCTGGAGCGCGCGAAGGCCGAGGTCCAGCCGTGGGTCGCCTGCCCGTAGAGGGCGCCCCCCGTGGCCGGGAAGAGGCGGTGAAATTCCGCCGGGGTGGTGCGCATCGACGGGGGCTCGGCGCTCTCGATCCGAAGTCCACAGCGGCGCAGCAGGGCAAAGCTGGAGTTCTCGCATTGTTCGATCGCCTCGGGTGTGGTGGTTTGAAGATCCCCGGCGGCCGGCGCATTGACCAGGCACAGCAGTCGCTCGCGGCCAGCGGGCGCGGGCAGGTCGGTGCCGCGGTCCTGGGCGCACACGTACACCGTGGGTTGTTTCGGCAGTTCACCGTGTTGGAAGATGTCGTTGAACTCGCTGGCGTAGTCGTTGCGGAAGAACACGTTGTGGCGGTCCAGCGCAAGACCGCTGGTGCGCGCGTGAATGGACCACGTGATGGCCGACAGCGAGCGCGGCGGCGCCTTGGGTTTCACGGCATGGCGCGCGGCGTGACCGAGCAGGCCGGTGCGCAGCGCGGCCACGTCGCCGTTGAAAACCACGCTGTCGGCGCGCAGGGTTTCGCCACTGGCCAGCAGCACACCCCTCACGCGGCCGTTCTTGACGTCGATGCGTTCGCAGGGGCTCTGGTAACGGAACGCAGCGCCACGCTCGCGCGCCAGGCGCTCCAGGCAGCGCGCCAGCGCGTGCATCCCGCCGTCAATGGCCCACACCCCGTCGAGCTCCACCTGCGCGATCAGCATCAGCGTGGCCGGGGCTTCCCAGGGAGACGATCCCGTGTAGGTGGCGTAGCGGGCGAAGAGCTGGCGCAGGCGCGGGTCGGTGAAATGCCGGCCCAGGCTGTGCCACAGGCTGCGTGTGGGGCCGAGTGCTGCGAGCGTGGCCAGGCCGCGCAGGCCCAGGCCCATCGACATGCCCAGCAGGCTGGGCGAGGCGCTGCGGATGTAGGGGCCTTCGAGCGCCCGGTAAGCGGCTTTTGCTTGCGCGCAGAAACCCTGAAAACGCTTCGCCTCCGCCAGGCCAGCGAACTGCGCCACCGCGTCGAACGAGCGGGTCGGGTCGGCAAACAGGTCCAGCGACGAACCATCGTCCCAGGCGTGCCGCGCCAGCACCGGCAACGCCCGGATGCGCAGCTCCGCTTCAAGCGTCGTGCCCACCGACTCAAGGATCTGGTCGAACACCCAGCGCATGGTGAACACGGTGGGACCACTGTCGATGGCGGCACCGTCCACCACCAGCTGGCGCACCTTGCCGCCGGGGGTGGCCGCGGCCTCGACCACGGTCACGTCCAGCCCCCACTGCGCCAGTTGCAACGCCGCCACCAGACCACCCATGCCGGCGCCGATGACGACCACCTTGTGCTCAGCCATGGGCTTGCCCGTCGACCGGCTCGGATGTGTTCATGGCGTTGGGCGCGATCCAGTGGCCGTGGTGTTCCAGCAGGCGCATGCGCACGAACATCGATTCGGAAAAATAGTTGTGCCGGTAGGCCGCTTCAATGGCGGCCTGGTGTGCGCCCTGGTGCGCGTAGTCGAGCATGGAGGGCGTGTCTTTCCAGAGGCTGAAGGTGCACTGGCGCACCAGCGGTGCCTCGCCCAGGCCCATGGCCAGCGTGCAGCCAGCGGCCGACTGCATGGCCGCCTGGGTGGCCGGTGCGTTGCGCCAGAAGGCCATGGCCTTGGCCGGGCGGATGCTGGCGCGCGTGATCACGGCCAGCGGCCGCGCCGCACCCGCGTCGTCGTGCACCGCGTGATCGGGCTTGAGGTGGGTGGCCGGTGTCGGGCCCCAGGCTTCGCCGTCCCACTGGCCGCGCGAGGAGAGCACCTCCATCACGCCACTCCAGAACTGCGCAGCGCGCTGGCGGTAGGACTGCACGATCGGGCCAGCCAGAAACGCCTCGGCCTGGTCGGCGTGGTCGAACATCACGATCAAACCCTGGTGGCTCGCGCTCGGGCGGATGCTGAAACCACCGCCGTGGCCACTGCCCATGACCTTGGCGAAGCACACGCCCGGCACGCCCTTGAGGGACGCGGAGCCCTGCACCATGCGCATCCAGCCCCAGGCCTGGTGTTCGCGCAGGTAGTTCACGAGCACCACCACCACCACCCCCGAGAGCGTGACCACATCGGGTGCGGTCTCAGCCATGGCGGGCCATCGGAAGGCGGGGGGCGCCGAGTTCGGGCGGCAAGCGGAAGGTGACGTCTTCGCGCGCTCCGGCCAGATGCACGATCTGCAGCGGCGCGGCGCTGGCCTGGGCCTGCAGCGCGCTCACCACCCGTTGCACCAGCAGCTCGGGCGTGGACGCGCCGGCTGTCAAGCCCACGCGCGGCGCGCTCTGCAGCCATTCGGCCCTCAGGTCGTTTTCGTCCTGCACCAGGTGCGCGGGCACGCCGCTGCGCTCGGCCACTTCGCGCAGCCGGTTGGAGTTGGAGCTGTTGCGCGCGCCCACCACCAGCACCATGTCGACCTGGGCGGCGAGGCGGCGCACGGCAATCTGGCGGTTCTGGGTGGCGTAGCAGATGCCTTCCAGGTCGGGGCCGACGATGCGGGGAAAGCGCGCCTTGAGCGCCGCGATGATCTCGCGCGTGTCGTCCAGGCTCAGGGTGGTCTGGGTCACATAGGCCAGCGGGGTGTGTGGGGGAATGTCGAGCTTGTGCACATCGGCCACCTCGCTCACCAGGTGCACGGCGGTGTTCACCTGGCCCATGGTGCCCACCACCTCTTCGTGCCCGGCGTGTCCGATCATCAGCAGCGTGTGGCCCTGGCGCACGAAGCGCTGAGCCTGCTGGTGTACCTTGCTCACCAGCGGGCAGGTGGCGTCAATCGTGTGCAGGCCCTGGCGCGCGGCCTGATCCACCACCGCGCTGGACACACCGTGGGCCGAGAACACCAGCACCGCACCGCTGGGCACCTCGGCCAGGTCGTTGACGAACACGGCGCCCTTTGAGCGAAGATCGTCCACCACCCATTGGTTGTGGACGATCTCGTGGAACACGTACACCGGGGTGCCGTGCAGGCTGAGCGCACGCTCGACGATGTCGATGGCGCGCCGCACGCCGGCACAGAATCCACGCGGCTGGGTCAGGACAATCTGCATCGCTGACCCCGGCTGGTGTGCGTGGACGCTGCCGGCGCGCCGGTCACTGTTTCGGCGCTTCGGCCGCCGGAGCTGCTGCCGGTGCCGCCGCATACGGCCGGTAGGCCGCGAGCTCGGGGTGGTCCTTGAGCATCGGCGCACCCAGCAGGGGTTTGAATGCCCCCTGGTGGCAGGTGGCGCAGTTCAGCTTGGGCACATCGCCGAGCTCGCCCTTGCGGTTGCTCGGGAACACATCGGTCAGTGGCTCCATGTAGGCCAGGTTCAGGTCACGCGCCATGCGGATGCCGTGGTAGGCCGTCACACGCTGGGGCGGTGCGCCGTCCCACTTGGCGAAGTTCTGCGTGTTGTGGCAGTAGGTGCAGTTCACCCCCAGCGAGGCCGACATGTGCGTCATGAGCGCATAGGTCTTCTCGGTGCGCTGGATGCTCTCGCCCTGGACTCCCTGGGTGGGCAGTGCCTTGGCGCCATTCACGCGGATCGGCTCGTCTTTCAGCAGGTAGGACGTGAACGGGTCGTAGGGCAGCGAAGCCAGCTTCACGCTGGCTGCGGGCGTGTTCTGCCCGGTCTTGTTGCCCATGAAGTTGGAGCCGTGGGGCTGGCTGTCGGCGGTGAACCAGATCTCCTTGGGCACCGGGTTGCCGCGGTGGCAGGTGTAGCAGGTCACGCCGGTCTCGGCCACGTGGGTTTTCCAGTCGGTGTTGATGTGCTGCGTCATCTGCACCATGCGCCGGGCCACCACCTTGGTGTAGAGGCTGTCGTCGGCGAAATTGGCGCCGTTGTGGCAGTAGTTGCAACCCTGCTCGGGCGCCACCCAGGCCGTCATGTTGACCATGAGGCGGGTGAACTCACCCACGCTGAGATCGCCCAGCACCTTCACGTTCTGGTAGATCGCACCGGCCTTGGGACCGTCGGGGCTGGCCGCTGGTTGCGCGGCGGGCACCTGGTTGGCGTCGAACACATCGGCCTGGATGCGCGGGTTGTAGACCTGGACCATGCCGGTGCCGCGGTAGCCGTGTTGCACGGTCTCCTTGGGTGGGCGCTCGCAGCCGCTGAGCAGCACGAGCGATCCCAGGGCCAGCACGCCCAGCCAGAGCCGTTTTTGGAAGAAGGAGGTGTTCATCACTTGGCTCCTGGTGCGAGTGCCGGGTCCATCACGGCGGGGAACACATCGGGGTAGGGCGGTGCCACGCCGTGCTTGATCGCCCAGAGGTACCAGTTGTCCACCACCGTGCCGGTCAGCAGGATGCCGATGCCGCCCACCAGCGGGCACAGCACGGCGAACCACCAGGCCCAGCGGTGGATGGACTCCATCGTGGCGTTGAAGCCCATGGTCCACCTCCAGAACAGGGCTGCGCGCTCGCTGGCCGTGCCCCGGTCGACGATCTGCTCGATCTCGCGTTCACCCCCGAAGCGGCTCACCGCCAGGATGGTGGCGCCGTGCATGGCAAACAGCAGCGTGGAGCCGTACAGGAAGGCGATCGAGAGCGCGTGGAACGGGTTGTAGAACAGGTTGCCGTAGCGCAGCGAGAACGCGGCGGTCCAGTCGAGGTGGGGGAAGATGCCGAAGGGCACGGCCTCGCTCCACGAACCCATGAGCACCGGGCGGATCAGGCCGAGCACGAGAAACAGCCAGATGGCCGCGGCGAAGGCCCAGGCCACATGGGTGCCCATGCCCAGGGCGCGCGCACGGCGGTAGGTGCGGGCCCACCACAGCAACACCGAGACGGTCAGGAACAGGCCCGCGATCTGCCACCACCCGCCCTCGTTCAGCGGTGCCAGGCCCAGGCCTGCGCCGGCCGCTGGCGGCTCCAGCGAGAGCCAGAACAGCTGGCGCACGAACTGGATCGGGTCGTAGTTGACCGAGGCCAGCATGTTCATGCCCATGATGTTGATGGCCAGCACGCCGAAGAACAGCGCGGCCACCCCCAGGGCACCGAGGTAGATGGGACCGATCTGCGCGTTGCCCAGGCGGCCGAGCAAATGGAAGATGAAGGGCTTGTCGCCGATGCGGGGGTCCTGCCCGTGGCCGAGCTCGACGCCGTGGTGCACCGGTCCCACGGCCTGCACCGTGGTGAAGAGGTTTTGGTATTGCATGGTGTGCTCCTGTTCTTGTTCAGAGACGCTCAGGACCAGATCGGCAGGTTCAGCCACCAGCCCCACCACTCGGGCCAGCCACGGCTCCAGAACGGCCCGCTGATCACGATGCACAGGGCGCTGAACAGCACGGCGGCCAGTGCCAGGAACAAGCCCAGGCGGTGGATGCCCAGCGTGCCGATGGAGTAGCCGATGGTGTCGCGGAAGAAGGTGTCCTCGTGCTCGGGCGACTTGACCTTTTCACCCGCCGCCGGGTTGGTGGCCGAGAGGATCAGCGAGCCATGCAGCGACAGCGCGAAGGTGGTGGCGAAGAAGAAGCTCACCGCCAGCATGTGGGCCGGGTTGTAGTGGAAGTGCAGGTACTGGTAGCCCACGTTGGACACCCAGTCGAGGTGGCTGAAGATGCCGTAGGGGAAGCCGTGCCCCCAGGCGCCCAGCAGCACCGGGCGGATCACCACCAGGGTGAAGTAGGCCAGGATGGCCACGCTGAAGGCGAAGGGCACGTGGTAACCCATGCCCAGCTTGCGGCAGATCTCCACCTCACGCAGCGCCCACGAGACAAACGAGCCGAGGGCGCACACGGTGATGAGCTGCCACAGGCCGCCTTCCATCAGCGGCGCGAAGCGCAGGCCGTAGGACAGGTCGGGGGGGGCGATGCTGATCTGCCAGAGATTCCAGGTCGGGCCTTGTGAAGCGCCCCAGAGAATCATGGCGGTGCCGAGAAACGCGAAGAACAGCGTTGTGACACCAAAGAAGCCGACGTAGAACGGACCCACCCAGAAATCGAACAGGTCGCCGCCAACCAGTGTTCCGCCTCGAACCCGGTATTTCTTTTCAAAGTTGAGCATGGCCATGGTGCGGCCCTCCTGTCTCAGGTGGTGTGGACTTGGACGTCAATGCAAATGAGGGAGGGGAGCAGATGCTGCACTGGCCCATGCCAGTTTCAGCACCTGCACACCTCGAGTGAAGTCAGGACTTCACTGCGGGCGTGGCCGCCGGCATGGTCTGTGCCGTCTTTGCCGGACCTGCCTTGGGGCCGTCCAGCCAGTTGAACTTGTTCGTGCTGAGCAGGATGAGGTGAATCATCACGGCCACGGCGAACAGAAAAACGCCCTGCGCCACCATGGTGCGGACAGGATCGAAAAGGCGCCAAATTCTCCACATGATGTGAACTCCTTAAATGATGTGAGACATGAAGGTGTAGACCGCGGCATGCACGCCCGAGAAGATGCTGGTCTTGTGCTCCGCGCCAGGCAGCCAGAACTGCCAGTGCATGCCGACCAGTTGGCCCAGCACGGCAAGCGACAGCAACAGCAGGAAGCACGGCGCAAAGATCAGGACAAACGAAAGCTTGTCTCCGCTCAGGGAAGGCTTATGGGCTTCATAAGACAGATCGCTCATGGCAGTTTTCCTTTCACGACAAAAAGGCCTTCTGGGTCAGAGCCAGGGCCGCCAGAACCACACCAGCAAGTGGGCGACAACGGCGATGGCCGTGAACCCAATGAAGCCTTGGATGTAGTACTGGTGGAACTCCTGAGCTTCATCGTCCGTCAAGCCGGAAACAGATGTCCGTGTCGACATGGGATGCTCCTTTTCAAGTTGGCCGTGAGGCCATCAATGCGCCCAGCCCGCGCACCGTGGGCAGCTGCAGCGACATGCCGCAACGTGAGGTGGACCGGGCGAGAGCGCCCGAGCCGAAGAGTGTTCTGGTGGTCATGCGATCGCTCCCAGGCCCATCGAGTGGCCGGCGGTGTTCACATGCGTTTCATTGACTGCGGTTTCTCCGCTCTCGCGCGCCTGGCGCTCGGCCTCGTCGCGCAGCCGCTTGGCGGCCGAAATCTGCACCAGCACCGGCTGGTTGGAAACGAGTGCATGCAGCCGGGCCTGGGCCTTGTCGTCCCAGGGGGTCGAGAGGCCGGCAACGTCGCCGCGCGCCAGCGTGGGGTCGACCTTGTCCATGTCGGTGCCCAGCGGCAGGATGTGGAACAGCGCGTCAAACAGCGCGTTGCACACCTCTTGAATCAGGTAGGTGGCGCCGCTATAGCCCATGAAGGGTGTGCCGGTGTGGCGGCGGATGATGGCGCCGGGGAACGATGCGGGGATGTAGGTCGCCTTCATCGGTCCCTGGCTGCCGGCCTCGGCGAGGTACATGCGCTCGTTGTAGCTGCCAAACAGGATCAGCGGCATCTTCGTTCTCACCAGTTCACGCACCGCAGCGTTGTCGGTTTTTTCACCCGCCTTGCGCGAGACCGCGAAGCGGCAGGGCATGCCCATTTCGGTTTCCAGGAAGTGCTGGAGGCCACGTGCATACGTTTCACCGGCCACCACCGCGAAGCTCGCGGTGGCGAAGAAGTCTTGGGTGACGCTGCGCCACAGGTCCCACACCGGTTTGATGGTGGTGTGCTTCTCGCGCTCGATGAAGGGCTCCGGGTCCAGGTCCAGCAGCTCGCCGAGCGTGCGCAGGAATTTGGTGGTGCTGTGCAGGCCGATGGGGGCTTGCAGATACGGGCGGTCCAGCGCTTCGCAGAGCATGCGGCCGAACTCGCGGTACATGCAGATGTTCACGTCGGCCTCGACCAGGCGCGACACCTCAGAGAGGTGGCTGCCCAGCGGGAACACCATGTTGATGTCGGCGCCAATGCCTTGCACCAGGCGGCGGATCTCGGCCAGATCGCTGGGGCTGTTGAAGGTGCCGTAGCTCGGGCCGATGATGTTGACCCGTGGCTTCTCGCCGGCGGGGCGCTCGGCAAAGGGCTTGCGGGCCGGCACCTTCTTCATGCCGAACTCGCTCCAGAGCCAGAACATCGCGCGGTTGGCGCACTGCCACTGGTCTTCGTCGATGGTGCGCGGCAGGAAGCGCATGAGGTTGGTGCCCTCGGGCGTCACGCCGCCACCGATCATCTCGGCAATCGAGCCGGTGACCACCACCGCCGGCAGTTCGGGGTCGAGCACCGCGTGCGCGCGCTTCATCGAGCCTTCGGTGCCTTCGCGGCCGAGCTGCTCTTCGGCCAGACCCGTCACCACGATGGGGAGTTCATGAGGAGGCAGCGCGTCGGTGTAGTGCAGCACCGATGTGACGGGGAGGTTTTCGCAGCCCACCGGGCCGTCAATGACCACCTGCAGGCCCTTGATGGCGGTGAACACATAGACGGCGCCCCAGTAGCCGCCAGCGCGATCGTGGTCGAGTACCAGCATCAGCCCATCTCCTCGGCTTTGCGCTTCTTCGCCTGCTTGTCCAGCTGGCGGCGCTGTTCCTTGCGGAAGTCCGGAAAATCTTTCGGCACGTCTTCCCACACACCGGCCCTGTCGCCGTTGCCCACGCTGCCGAAGAAGTCCTTCATCTGGTCGAAGCGGTGCTGGTTGCCAATGGCGGCGTTGATCACCTGGATCAGCGAGCCGGCACCGGCCACGCCCATCAGCGGGCGGGCAGAAATCAGGTTGGTGTAGTACAGCGACGGGATGCTGGCTTCCTTGGCCGCTTGCACCACGGGCGTGGTGCCGATGGCCAGTTGCGGCTGGTACTCGCGCATGGCATCCAGGTCGTTTTCGAGCGATGCGCGGAACTGCACCTGCACGCCCTTGGACTTGAGCCATTCGGCGTCATGCGCATTCCACGGTGTGGCCGGGCAGGCCGAGCCCACGTAGCGCAGATCGGCACCGCATTCCACCAGCAGGCGGCCCACCAGCAGCTCGGAGCCTTCGTAGCCGCTGAGCGTGATGCGGCCGTTGATCTTCTGTTGAGACAACACGCCGCGGATCGCACCCAGCGTGGCGTTGCGCGCCGCGTCGATCTGCGCCTGCGCCACACCGGTGGCCTGGCCGATGGCGCCCAGCCAGTCGTGCGTGCCGTCCACACCCACCGGGGCCGAGCCCACCACCGTGCGGCCAGCGGCTTCGAACTCGCGGATGCTCGCCGTGTAGAACGGGTGGATGGCGGCCACGGCCACGCTGTCGAGCGCGCTGTACAGCTCGCGCCATTCGCGGGTGGGGGCCACGGTGCCGACCGCCAGACCCATGGGCGCGATCATTTGCGCGATCAGCATCGGGTCGGCGGGGAACATTTCGCCCAGCAGCGTGATGGTGGGCTTGTCGCTGCGTGCCTGGCGAGGGGCAGGCACCGGGCCGGCCATGATTTCGCTGCGGGCGTACTTGAGCATGGCGCCGGTCAGCACGTCCTTGGCTTCCGCGTGCGTGGGCACGCCGAAGCCGGGCACGTCGATGCCGATGATGCGCACGCCGTTGATGGCCTTGGGCAGGATCTGCAGCGGCACACCACTGGCGGTGGGCACACACAGGTTGATGATGACGATGGCGTCCAGCTTCTCAGGGTCCGCCTGGGCGTGCACCGCTTCGCTGATGTCCTCGAACAGCTTGCCGGTCACCAGCGATTCGCTGTTGAAGGGCACGTAGCCCACGCTGCGGCGCGCACCATAAAAGTGGCTGGTGAAGGTCAGGCCGTACACGCAGCAGGCCGAGCCGCTGAGGATGGTGGCGGTGCGGCGCATGCGCAGGCCCACGCGCAGCGAACCGAAGGCCGGGCACATGCTTTGCGGCTGGTCGTGCGGGCCGGCGTTCTCGCGCTTGGGGTAGTCGGCGGCGTACTGCGCCAGGATCTCGCTCTTGCCGGCCGACTTGGCCGCGGCCAGCAGCGTCTCGCCGCCGGCGTGGCAACCCATGCCATCGCCTTCGATGGCGGTGGTGGCCTTCGCGGGGATGATGGGGATGGTGGTGCCGGTCATGACTTCAGACCTCGTCGTACACAACTTCCAGGGTGGGCTTGCTGGTGTCGGTCTTGCCGCACATGTCGAACTGGGTGGCGGGCTCCAGCACTACGTCGCGGCCCACGGCCGAGGCGGAGAACAGGCCCAGCAGTTCATCCTGCGTCATGGGCTTGGGGCGCATGGGGGTGGAGTTGCCCACGTTTTCGGCGAGCTGGGCAAACATGGGGCCCCACACCGATTCGGGGCGGCCGATGATTTCGTAGCTGGCGCTCTTGCGGCGGATGTCGTCGTCGGCCGGGATCACCGAGAGCACCGGGATGCCGACCGCTTCAGCGAAGTTCATCGCCTCGCCGGTGCCGTCGTCGCGGTTGATCACCATGCCGGCCACGCCGACGTTGCCGCCGAGCTTGCGGAAGTACTCCACCGCGCTGCAGACGTTGTTGGCGACGTAGAGCGACTGCAGGTCGTTCGACGCCACCACGATGACCTTCTGGCACATGTCGCGGGCGATCGGCAATCCGAACCCACCACACACCACGTCGCCCAGGAAGTCGAGCAGCACGTAGTCGAAACCCCACTCGTGGAAGCCGAGTTTTTCCAGCAGCTCGAAGCCGTGGATGATGCCGCGGCCGCCGCAGCCGCGACCCACCTCGGGGCCGCCGAGTTCCATGGCGTAGACGCCGTCGCGTTTGAAGCAGACATCGCCGATGGCCACCGCTTCACCGGCAAGCTTCTTCTTCGACGAGGTTTCGATGATGGTGGGGCAAGCCCGGCCACCAAAGAGCAGGCTGGTGGTGTCGCTCTTGGGGTCACACCCGATCAGCAGCACCTTCTTGCCCTGCTGGGCCATCATGTAGCTGAGGTTGGCCAGGGTGAAACTCTTGCCGATGCCGCCCTTGCCGTAGATCGCGATGATCTGGGTTTCCTTCTTCACCTCACCGGTGTGCACCGGTGCGGGTTCCATGGCGGCTTCGGCGCGAAGCTGGTCCATGAACTTCGCGGACTGCACTTGGTTGACGGGGATTGCGTTCATCAGTTTCTCCAGTCCAGGACCATCTTCAAACACTGCGGATCGCCGAAGGCGGCCGCGTAGGCGTCGCTTGCGCGGGCCGGGGTTTCGGTGTGGGTGATCAGGCCGTCCAGGTTCAGGCGCCCGGTCTGCACGAGCTGCGTCACGGCCACGAGGTCGGCGCGTTTCCATTCGGCGGCGGCGCGGATCTGCGCTTCGCGCATGAAGGCCGGGGCGAAGGCAAACGAGATGTCTTTTTTGTAGAAGCCGGCCAGCACCACCTCGCCGCCCTTGGCCAGTCGGGGAATCACTTTGTTCAGGATGTCGGCATCCCCGCTGACGTCGTAGATCGCGCGGTAGTCCTTGCGGGTGTCTTCCTCGGGGCTGATGACGCTGTAGCCTTCGGCGCCGACGCGGCGCGCGGCCTGCGTTTCCCACACCACGGGGGCGGGTGCGCCGGCAGCCACCGTCAAGCGGGCCAGGAGGCGGCCCATGACGCCGTGGCCGATGATCAGATCGGGCGGTGTGGCTGGCGCGCGGCTGCCGCCGAAGGTGACCGAGTGGTAGGCGGTGGCCGCCAGGGCCAGCAGCACCATCTGCGAACCCATGTCGTTGTGCAGCTTGACCACGCGGTCGTGTGAGACCACCAGGCGCGAGCCGGCGCCACCAAAGAGGTTGTGCACGCCCTCGAAGCTGTAGGAGCCCGGCACGAAGACCTGGTCACCGGTCTGGATGCGCGCCTGTCCGTGGCCACATTCGCCCTGGGTGCGCACCACGCGGCCCACGGTTTCATAGCCGGGCACCAGCGGGTAGCCCATGCCGGGGAAGGGGGGCATGCTGCCGTCCCACAGCAGCCGTTCGGTGCCGGTGCTGATGCCGCTGTACTCGATTTCGACCTCCAGGTCGCCGTCGGTCAGGCCACGAAGTTCCAGCGTCCTGACCGAGAGGTTGCACGGACTCTGGAAAACGATGGCTTGGGCTTGCATGATTTGTATTAAAGAAGTGACACAGCAAAGTGTCAAGATAAATTGACACTATTCCCGGTCTTGCCGGGTAAACCCCTACGGTCGTCGTGTGCCTTGCGGCCGACCAGCAGCTGGGCGTGCAGGGGCATCGGGTTGGGCACACGCTCGATGTGGGTGAAGCCGGCCTCGGCCATGAGGGCCGTCAGCTCGGCCGGCGTGCGCAGACGGCCGGACCCCATGGCCATCAGATAAAAGTGGAAATACGGATCGCTGGGCTCGGGCGCACCACCGGCCTGGGCCATGGGTTCGGCCAGCAGCAGCGCACCACCCAGGGGCAGCGCATCGAAGATGGCGCGCAGCACGACCCGCACATCGCCATCCGGATGGTCGTGGGCCACGCGAACCAGCGTCACCAGGTCGGCGCCGCGCGGCAGGGCGTCTTGGGTGAAGCTGCCGCCATGGGTGCTGATGCGGTCGCCCAAACCCTGGCGTTGCACGTTCTCGGCGGCGAGTGCTGCCACCGGGGGCAGGTCGAACAGGTGCAGTTGCAGGTGGGGGTGGCGCTGTGCCAGCGCACTCACCCAGCCGCCCATGCCACCACCCACGTCGAGCACCACGCGGTGTTCGGCAAACGGGTACGAGCCCAGCAGCTCCTCGATCACGAAGCGTTGCGAGGTGGCCATGAGCGCCGAGTAGCGGGCGAACTGTTCGCTGGGTGCTGGCGCTTGCGGCCGGCCCGTCGGATCTTCGGTGTAGGGCCAGTAAGCGTGCATGCGCGCTGCGTTCGGGTCGCGCAGCAGGGCCAGCGGGTCGCGCATGTCATCAAAGAGCACGGCGTTGTGTTCGATCATGTCGCGGATGCCGGCGTGCGCCACCACCGGCGCGCCCAGGGTGCCCAGGCCGTAGCGGCCCGCGCCGCGCGGCTCCAGCAGGTGCAGGGCCACGGCCGAGTCGAGCAGGCGGGCGAGCTGGGCGGTGGGCACTCTGCACAGCGTGGCCAGTTCGTCGGCGGTGCGCGGGGCTTGCAGCACGTGCTCGAACAGCTTGAGGCGAACGCAGGCCAGCAGCACCTGCGAGTGCACGAAGCCGGCCATGAGATCGAACAGCTGCGCCGAGCGGCGGCGCACCAGCCAGCGGGTGAACACGCTGCCGCTGGCCCAGCGGTTGAGCGCGGGGCTGGTCATCCACTGGTCGATGCGGCTGGCCAGGCGATCGCGCACGGACGGTGGTGGTCCGTCCGACAGCGGCTTGAGGGCGTCCAGGGCGTCCATGGTGCTGTGGCGTCAGGCGGCCAGGCGCACGGCGGGGTGGTCGGGCGTGCGCTCGCGCTCGATGCGGTCGCAGGTGCTTTGCGGGATCAAGCGGCGCGATTCGTGCAGCACCAGCTGGCGCATGGCGCGGCGGCTCTGGCAGGCGGGCACCGAGTCGATGGCGGCCTGCATGAGGCCGTGGAAATGGTCGATGGCACCGACCAGGCCGAGGTCGGCCGCGGCGCTGGGGCGGCCGTGCTGTGCGTCCTGCCCGGCGGGCTTGCCCAGTTCGTCGGCCTGCATCAGCACGTCGCGGATGTCGTCGGCCACCTGGTAGGCCTCGCCCAGGCACTCGCCCAGGGCGCGCCAGCCTTCGGGGTCGGCGCCGGCGGCCTGCGCGCCGGCACAGGTGGAGGCCACGAACAGGGCGCCGGTCTTGGCCCGCTGGTACTGGCCCAGGTCGACCCGGTTTTCACACTCCCAGGCCTGGCCGGCCACGATGCCGTCGGGCGCGCCGGTGCCGATGCACACGGTCTCGATCAGCCCGGCCAGGCGACTGGGGTGCAGGGCACCCGTGCGGGCCAGCACCTGGTAGGCCATGACGATCAGCGCATCACCCGTGAGCAGGGCCAGCGGCTCGCCATACACCTTGTGCACGGTGGGCTGGCCGCGGCGTGTGTCGGCGTCGTCGAAGCAGGGCATGTCGTCGTGCACCAGCGAGGCGCAGTGCAGCAGCTCGATAGCCATAGCGGCGGCGTTGGTGAGGGCGGGGGCGTCTTCGCCGCAGGCGCTGGCCACGGCCAGGCAGAGCTGTGGGCGGATGCGGGCGCCGCCGGGGAACACGGCGTGGCGCATGGCGGCCATCAGACGGGGCGGGGCACTGGGGCTGCTGGCCTGGCTCAGCTCGTGATCCAGCGCGGCTTGTATGCGATACATCATGTCCATGAGAGCCCCTTGACCATGGTCGGAATGTCATCAATATGTGACATTCATAAATGTCAATCTAACATGACACATGAGAATGTCAAAGGGTCTTCTCTTGTGCAGCGCACACAAAAAGTCGCGCCGCCCGGAGGGGCTGCCCAGGCATCTGAAACCGCTCGAAGCCCATGCCCGACATGGGTTTTTCCGGTTTGTTCGACAAAACGTCTGGTGCTATAAGTGTCACGACAAGTTGACATTCGATTTTCGAGACACAACGGTGAAGCACCCGACATTCCGCACGAAAGTCCGCCCATGAGCGATGCGCTGGCCCTGAGCCAGGTGAGCTGTGTGCGCGGGGGGCGTACCCTCTTCAGCGGCCTGAACCTGCAGTTGCCCGGGGGCCAGTTGCTGCGGGTGTCCGGGGCCAACGGCGCGGGCAAGACCAGCCTGCTGCGCCTGATGTGTGGCCTGCTCAGCCCCACCGAAGGCCAGGTGTTGTGGCGCGGCCAGCCACTGGCTTCGCAGCGCGAGCGCTGGGGCCGCGAGCTGGTGTACCTGGGCCACGCCGCCGCGCTCAAGGACGATCTGTCGCCGCTGGACAACCTGCTGACTGCCTGCACCCTGGGCGGCCAGCCCGCCAGCCGTGCTGCCGCGCTGCAGGCGTTGACGGATGCGGGCCTGCGCGGCTTCGAGCGCACGCCCGCGCGCAGGCTCTCCCAAGGCCAGCGCCGCCGCTGCGGCCTGGCCCGGCTGGTGCTGGCGCGCTCGGCACCGCTGTGGGTGCTCGACGAGCCCTTCAATGCGCTGGACACCAACGCCACCGCCTGGCTCGAAGGCCTGATCCGCGGGCAACTGCTGCGTGGCGGCTCGGTGGTGCTCACCAGCCACCAGGGCGTGGCGCTGGACGACACGCCGCACCAGGTGCTCAGCCTGTGAACACCCACGTGGCCACCCATGTCGCCACACCCGCCGCGCCGCAGGGCTGGCTGGAGGGTTTCGTCTGCGTCTTCCAGCGCGACCTGCGCATTGCCCTGCGCCGGCGCACCGATTCGCTGGCCGCGGTGGTGTTTTTCGTGATGGTGGTGAGCCTGTTTCCGCTCGGCGTGGGGCCCGAGCCCGCGCTGCTGCGCACCATGGCGCCCGGTGTGGTGTGGGTGGCCGCGCTACTGGCCTGCACGTTGCCGCTGGCGCGTCTGTTTGCCGACGATTTGCAGGACGGCACGCTCGAACAACTGCTGCTCTCCACGCACCCGCTGCCCCTGTTGGTGCTGGGCAAGACCTGCGCGCACTGGTGCGGCTCGGTGCTGCTGCTGGTGCTGGTGTCGCCCCTGCTGGCGCTGCAGTTCGACCTCTCGGCATCGAGCACCGGTGTGCTCTTGCTCACCTTGCTGGTGGGCTCGCCCGTGCTCAGCCTGGTGGGCTCGATCGGTGCGGCGCTCACGCTGGGCCTGCGCGGTGGCGGGGTGCTGATGTCGCTGCTGACGCTGCCGCTGGTGATCCCGGTGCTGATCTTTGGCGCGGGCGCGGTGGAAGCGCACAACGCCGGGCTGGGTGTGGGCGGCCATTTTTCCTTGCTCGGCGCCTTGCTGCTGCTGAGCCTGTTTGCCGCGCCGCTGGTGACCAGCGCTGCCTTGCGCATCTCGATGGAGTGAGCCGATGAGTTCGATCAACTGGTTCCACTACGCAGCGCCGCAGCGCTTCTACCCGCTGGCCGGCCAGCTGGTGCCGTGGTTCGGCGCGCTGGCCGTGGTGCTCACCGCCGCCGGCTTGTACCTCGGCCTGTGGGTGGCGCCCACCGATGCGCAGCAGGGCGAGGCCTACCGCATCATCTTCGTGCACGTGCCCACGGCCTGGATGTCGATGGTGGTGTACCTCGCCATGGCCCTATGGGCCGGCATTGGCCTGGTGTTCAACTCGCGCCTGTCGTCCATGATGGCCACGGCCCTGGCGCCCACCGGCGCTCTCATGACCTTTCTCGCGCTGTGGACCGGCGCGCTCTGGGGCAAGCCCACCTGGGGCGCCTGGTGGGTGTGGGACGCGCGGCTCACCTCCGAGCTGGTGCTGCTCTTCCTCTACATCGGCTTCATGGCGCTGCACAGCGCCATTGACGACACGCGCCGAGCCGACCGCGCCGCCGGCCTGCTGGCCATCGTGGGCGTGGTCAACCTGCCCATCATCTATTTCTCGGTGCAGTGGTGGAACACGCTGCACCAGGGGGCTTCGGTGAGCATCACCAAGGCACCGAGCATGGCCACGCCGATGTTGCTGGGCATGCTGGTGATGGCGCTGGCCTGCTGGATGTATTGCATCGCGGTGGCCCTGGCCCGGGTGCGCTTGATCATGCTGGAACGTGAGCGCCACGCCCCCTGGGCGCGGCAGGCACTGGAAGGCCTTGCATGAACACACTGGGTGAGCTCCTGGCGATGGGCGGCTACGGCCTGTACGTGTGGGGGTCGTTGGGCATGTGCGCAGCGGTGGTGGTGGCCGAGCTGATGGTGATCCGCTTTCGCCGCCGAATGCTGGCGCAGGAGGTGGGCGATGAGCGTGCCACCGAGGAGCCCGTGGCATGAAGCCGCGCAACCGCCGACTGGCGGCACTTGCCGTGGGGCTGGTCACGCTGGGTGCGGCCACCGCGCTGGTGCTCAACGCCTTCAACAGCAACCTGGTGTTTTTCTTCAGCCCCACGCAGGTGATGGCCAACGAAGCGCCGAAGGAGCGCAGCTTTCGCGTGGGTGGCCTGGTGGAGCAGGGCAGCGTGGTGCGTGAGCCGAAGGGGCTGACCATCCGCTTCATGGTGACCGACACGGCCAGGAGCATTCCCGTCACCTACACCGGCCTGCTGCCCGACCTGTTCCAGGAAGGCAAAGGCGTGGTGGCGCAGGGCAAGCTGGGGGCGGACGGTGTGTTTCGCGCCGACCAGGTGCTGGCCAAGCACGACGAGAACTACATGGCCCCCGAAGCGGCCGATGCGGTGGCCAAAGCCCGCGCGGGGCAGGGCTCGCTGGTGTTGCCTGCAGGAGCCCAACCATGATTGCAGAGATCGGCCATTTCGCCACCGTGCTCGCGCTGGTGATGGCGCTGGTGCAAAGCGTGTTTCCGCTGGTGGGCGCGCACCAGGGCCGCGCCAGCTGGATGGCGCTGGCGCGCCCGGCGGCGCGCGCGCAGTTCGGGCTGCTGCTGGTGGCGTTTGCCTGTCTCACCCATGCGTTCGTCACCAGCGATTTTTCGGTGTTGCTGGCGGCTGAAAACTCGCACTCGGCCTCGCCACTCATCTACCGCATCACCGCGGTGTGGGGCAACCACGAAGGCTCCATCCTGCTGTGGACGCTGATCCTGGCGGGCTGGACGCTAGCAGTGGCGCAGTTCTCGCAGCAACTGGACGAACCCATGCTCGCGCGGGTGCTCGGCGTCATGGGCCTCATCAGCGTGGGCTTCCTGCTCTTCACGCTGCTCACCTCCAACCCGTTCGAGCGGCTGTACCCCGTGCCGCTGGACGGCAAGGACCTCAACCCCCTGCTGCAAGACCTGGGCATGGCGATCCACCCGCCCATGCTCTACATGGGCTACGTGGGGTTTGTGGTGGCCTTCGCATTTGCCGTGTCGGCCCTGCTGGCCGGGCGTGTGGACGCGGCCTGGGCGCACTGGTCGCGCCCCTGGACCACCATGGCCTGGTGCTTCCTCACGGTGGGCATCGCACTGGGCAGCTTCTGGGCTTATTACGAACTCGGCTGGGGCGGCTGGTGGTTCTGGGACCCGGTGGAAAACGCGTCCTTCATGCCGTGGCTGGTGGGCACGGCGCTGATCCATTCGCTCTCGGTCACCGAGAAACGCGGCGGCTTCAAGCTGTGGACCGCGCTGCTGGCCATCCTCGCGTTTTCGCTTTCGCTGCTGGGCACTTTCATTGTTCGTTCGGGCGTGCTGAGTTCGGTGCACGCGTTTGCCACTGACCCGGCGCGGGGTGTTTTCATCCTGGTGTTCTTCACGCTGGTGGTGGGCGGCTCGCTCACGCTGTTTGCCTGGCGCGGCCCCAAGGTGGGGGGCGGTGGACCGTTCGAGATGCTCTCGCGTGAGAGCCTGCTGCTGGCCAACAACGTGCTGCTGGTGGTGGCCGCGGCCGCCGTGTTGCTGGGCACGCTCTACCCGCTGGTGATCGACGCGCTCGGCATGGGCAAGCTCTCGGTCGGCCCGCCGTATTTCAACGCGGTGTTCGTGCCGCTGATAGCGCCTGCCCTGTTCCTCATGGGCGTGGGGCCGCTGGCGCGCTGGCGGCAGGCCAAGGTGGGTGATCTGGCGCACCAGCTGCGCTGGGCCGCCGGTGTGAGCGTGGCCAGTGCGGTGATCGCGCCGCTGGTGCTGCAACGCTGGACTCCGCTGACCGGCCTGGGCCTGCTGCTGGCGGTGTGGGTCGCCAGCACGGCGGTGCTCAACCTGGTGCAGCGCCTGCGCGCGCACCCCGCGTCGGCTTGGGCCGCGTTTCGCGCCCAGCCGGGCAGCTACTTCGGCATGCTGCTGGCCCACTTCGGCGTGGCGGTGTTCATCGCAGGGGTCACGGCGGTCAGCAGCTTCCAGACCGAGAACGACGTGCGCATGGAGGTGGGCCAGACAGCCGATGTGGGTGGGCACAGCATCCGGCTGGACAGCATGGAGAGGGTGCAGGGCCCCAACTACACCTCGGCCCGCGCCACGCTCAGCGTGAGCCAGGAAGGGCGGCCGATCGCCGTGCTGCACCCCGAGCGCCGCATCTACATGGTCAGCCGCATGGCCATGACCGAAGTGGCGATCGACCGTGGCGTGATGCGCGACGTGTACGTGGCGCTCGGCGAGCCGGTGAGCGAGACGGCGTGGAGCGTTCGCCTGCACCACAAGCCGCTGGTCAACTGGATCTGGGGCGGCTGCCTGCTGATGGCGCTCGGTGGGCTGATGGCGGTGTTGGACCGGCGCTACCGCGTTCGCAAGATCGTCACCGCCGCGCCGGGCAACGCCCTGCCGGTGATGGCGACCAGGAGCCTGCGCCTATGAAGCGCTACCTGTGGCCACTGGCCATCTTTCTGGTGATGCTGGGTTTTCTGGGTGTGGGGCTGCGGCTCAATCCGCGCGACGTGCCGTCGCCGCTGATCGACAAACCGGTGCCGGCCTTCAAGCTGCCCACCCTGGCCGCTCCTGGCACATCGGTGGCGCCCGAAGACCTGCGCGGCCAGGTGTGGCTGCTCAATGTGTGGGCCTCGTGGTGCGTGGCCTGCCAGCAGGAACACCCGGTGCTCATGGACCTGGCCAAAACCAGCGCCGTGCCCCTGATCGGCCTGAACTACAAGGACCAGCGCCACCTGGCGCTGGGCTGGCTGGGCAAACACGGCAACCCTTACAAGACCACCTTGTTCGATGCCGATGGCCGCGTGGGAATGGACTTTGGCGTGTACGGCGTGCCCGAGACTTACGTGATCGACAAGCAGGGTGTGATTCGCCTGAAGTTCACCGGGGCGGTCACGCCCGAGGTGGTGCGCGAGAAGTTGCTGCCGCTGATGAACCAGCTCGGTGCCTGAACCCATGCGTGTTGTGTTGATCACCGTGATGTTGTGCTGGGCACTGGGGCCAGGCGGGTTGACTGCTCAGGTGCCTCCAGCATCCAGGGCCACGCCCCTGGCCGCCGACCCGGCGTTGGAAGCGCGCGTGCTCAAGATCGCCGAAGAGTTGCGCTGCCTGGTGTGCCAGAACGAGACCATCGCGGCCTCCCAGGCCGACCTGGCCAAAGACCTGCGCCAGCAGATCCGCGAGCAGCTCACGCAGGGCCGCACGCAGCCGCAGATTCTCGACTTCATGGCGCAGCGCTACGGTGATTTCGTGCTCTACCGCCCGCCGCTCAAGTTCAGCACCGTGCTGCTGTGGGTCGGTCCGTTCGTGTTGTTGCTGGTGGCTGCAGGGGTGCTGTTGATGCACATCCGCCGACGCGATCCCCAGGCCGATGCCATGCCTCTGACCCTGGCAGAAGGGCAGCGCGCCCAGCGCCTGCTCGATGAAGCCGGAGGTTCGTCATGACCGTGTTCATTGTTCTTGCGCTGGCATTGACGGCGCTGGCTCTGTGGCCGCTGGTGTCGACGCTGTGGCGCCCGGACGGCGCGCGGGACCTCCAGCCGGCATCACCGGCCAACCTGGCGCTGCTGCGCGAGCAGCGCACCCAGCTCGACGCCGAGCTGGCCGCGGGCCTGCTCTCGCCCGCCGAGCACACGCAGGCGCAGACCGAGCTGGCGCGGCGGGTGCTGCAGGAGTCGGCCTCGGCGGAGCGCAGCGGGCCGGCATCGCCGCGCCGCGCCACCGCGCTCGTCTTGTTGGTGGCCGTGCCTGTGCTGGCCGCTGGCCTGTACGCGCACCTGGGCGAGCCCGATGCCGTGCGCTTTGAAGCCGAGCTGGCCAAGGCACAAGGCGAGGTGTCCAACGACGACCTCGATGCCATGGTGCGCCAGATGACCCAGCAGCTGGAGAGCAAACCCCCGGGCCAGGCCGTGGACGCGCCGGCCTGGGAGATGTTGGCCCGCGCCCACGCCAGCCGCCAGCGTTACGCCGATGCCGACCGGGCTTACCAGCGAGCCCTGGCGCTCACGCCCGACAACCCCAACCTGCTGGCCGACCGGGCCGATCTGCTCTCGCTGCTGCAAGGCCAGAACGCCGAGGGCGAACCCATGCGGCTGGTGATGCGGGCGCTGGTGATCGACCCCGCGCATCCCAAGGCGCTCGCGCTCGCCGGCAGTGCCGCTTACGGCCGCCAGGACTTTGTGCTGGCCGAGTCCTTCTGGCAGCGCGCCCGCGAACGCGCTGCACCGGGCAGCCCGTTTGCTCAAGGACTGGAGAGCAGCCTGGAGGCGGCGCGCGCGGGCATCGCCTCGCAACCGGCGGGCGCGGTGCGCCAGGCAGCAGCACCTGCCGACCCGACACCGGCCGCCACCAGCCACCCCGGCGTGCGGGGGCAGATCACCATCGCACCCGAGCTGCAAGCGAAGCTGGCGGCGGGTGACACCTTGTTCGTGTTCGCGCGACCGGTGCAAGGTCCGCGCATGCCGCTGGCAGTTGTGCGCGTGGCGGCCACCGCCGGACCCGTGCCGTTTGCCCTCGATGACAGCCAGGCCATGGCGCCGGAGCTTCGGCTGTCGATGCACGAACAGGTGGTGGTGGAAGCGAGCATCAGCCGTAGCGGGCAGGCCATGCCCCAAAGCGGCGACCTGCAAGGCAGCAGCGGCCCGGTGCCGAGCAACAGCGCCCAACTGCAGATCCGCATCGACCGCGTGGTGCCTTGATCCGGCCTCGTTCAGGCGCGCGAATCGAACCGTTCGGCAATCAGCCGCGCCACGGTGTCGGGCTGCTCCTCGTGCGCCAGATGTCCCAGGCCATCGAGCTGAAGGTATTGCGCGTTCAGCGCGGGCGAGAGCCGGCCCATCGCGCGCGTGGCCTGCTCGGGCGGCACGGTGCGGTCGCGCTCACCCACCACGAGGTCCAGCGGCACGGCCAGGCGGGGCAGGTCGCGCCAGAGCGAATCGAGGTCCCAGTTGGCCATCATGCCCAGCGCACCCGCGGCGTGTTCGGGACTGCTGACGAGCTGGCGGTAGAGGGCCGTGCCGGTGGCGTCCAGCGTGGAGCCGGTGCTCAGGAGCAGGCGCTGCAACACGGCCGGTTCGTTGGCGTGCCACGCGAACAGGCGAGGCACAAACGGGGCGGAGGCCATGAGCTTGGCCACGGGTGAAAACAGGCGACCCGCCAGACCACCCAGCGGCATCAGCGCGGCATTGAGACCGAGCACCGAGCGCGGCGTGGCCAGGCCGTCCAGGCACATGCGCACCGCCACCGCCGCACCGGCGGAATGGCCCACCAGCATGGCCGGGCTGATGGCCAGCGTCTGCATCAGCCCATGCACCGCGCGCGCCATGCCGGGCAGCGAGAGCTGCGGCGAGCCCACACCGGCGGGGGGCATGCCGGTGAAGGCGTGGCCGGGCAGGTCCATGGTCACCACCTCGAAGCGCGCGGCCAGCAGAGGGGCGAGGTCGCGCCACGAATGCGTTGAAGCGCCGGTGCCGTGCAGCAGCACCAGGCAGGGCGCATGGGCCGGGCCGGCAAAACGCTGCACATGCCATTGCAGGCCGGCGGCCCACACAAAACGGCTCAGATCGTGGTGTGGCCATTGGGGGCCGTCGCGTTTCCAGTCGAGGCCCTGGCCCATGGCTGCGGTCTTCAGCGGACGCCTGGCGCGGTGGCCAGGCGCACCGCTTGGGACAGGCCGACCGCACCCGCGTGCGGCAGCGGCACACAGGTGGCACCCATGCGCTCGGCCATCAGGCGCGAGGCCTCGCCGGGTTGCGGCGAGGTGTCGATGAGCAGGGCCGATAGGCCGGCCTGGCGGAAGTCGCTGGCGGCGGCCAGCGCGTCTTCGGTGGCCCGGATACGGCCGGCCGTGCCGTCGCGAGCGATGTTGGCGCGACCGTCGGTGAGCACCACCACCACCGCGGTCTCGCCCTGCCGTCCGATCTGCACTGCAAGTTCGCGCGCGGCTTCAATGCCGGCAGCCAGTGGCGTGCCGCCGCCACCGGGCAGGGCGGCCAGGCTGCGCTTGGCGCGCGCCAGTGAGCGCGTGGGGGGCAGCAGCAGTTCGCAGCCAGTGCCACGAAAGGCGAGCACCGCCACCTTGTCGCGCCGCACATAACACTCGGCCAGCAGCAACTCGACCGCGCCTTTGGCTTCGGCCAGCCGGTGCAGCGCAGCCGAGCCGGAGGCGTCGACCACGAACAGCGTGGTGGTGGGGCGCCGCTGGCGAAAGCGCACCACGTGGAAGTCTTCGCGCCGCACCTGGATGCGGCGCGGGCCGTCGGCTTTTTGCTGTCGAAGCCGTTGCCAGGGCGCGGCCGCGCGCAGCGTTTCCAGGATGTGCAGGCGTGCGCCCGAGCGGGGTTCGGCCCTGCGCGTGCCCACTGGGCGGCCGCGGTTCTGGTTCTTCATCAACTGGCCCGATCGACCCGCTGCGGCGGCCCGCGCCTGCCGCGCCTGGCCCATCTGCAGCGCGGCCAGCAGGCCTGGCGGAATGGCCGCGCGCACCGCTTCGATCAGGCGGTCGTCCAGTGCGCCTGGGGCTTCTTCTTCGTCGGGTGTGTGGTCCAGCGCATCCTGTTTCGCATCAGGCGGTGGCGTGTCCTGCGCGTCGTCTTCGTCGGGTGCAGGCTCTTGCGCCTCGGCCGGTGGCGGAGGTGTGTCGTCGGTTTCCTCAGCGGGTGTTGCCGGCACGCGCGTGGCGCGTGGCGCCAGCACCAGCCGCGCCGCCAGCGAGGCGTGCACTTCTTCGGCCTCGTCCATGCCAGACAGCGCTGCCGCGGCGCGCGCCACACGCACCGCAAGCAAGGGTGCGCGCATGGAGTTCACACCCCACACCAGCGAAGCCGCGCACAGCGCCTGCACCACGCTCTCGGGCACGCTTACCCGGGCCAGCAGCGCGCGCGCGGCTTCGATCTCGGCGCAGGTCCAGTCCACCGCAGCATCGTCGTCGGACTCGGCGGCCTGCAGCGGCAGGTGAAACGCCACGCGGTCGAGCAGCGTGGCGGGCATCTGCTCTTCGTCGCTGGCGCCTTCGTCGAATGCCACCAGCGCCACGCGCGCCGGCAGGCGCTGCGTGAGGCCGTCGCGTTCCAGGGCCACCACCTGGGTGTCCAGCACTGCGCTGAGCTGTGAGGCCACACCGGCACTCACGCGCTCGGCCATCGCCAGCAACAACACACCACCGTCGCAGCGCGCCAGCAATCCCTGCTGTGCCACCGGCCTGCCGGCCTGCAGCGTGGCGGCGAGATCGAGCCCACCGAGCAGGGCCGAGTCGGTGGCGTGCGCGGGCACACGGTGCATGGGGGTTGGCTCGGGCAGGCACTGGCGCAGCAGCGTGAGCCACGCGTCGCGCAAGGGGCCGGCGGGTGAGCGCAATGCAACGCCGCCCAGGCCTGCCGGGTCGACCGCCAGCAAAGCCGCAACCAGGGCCGCGTCAGCGTTCAGCTTGGGGAGCGCCAGGGTGTCGAGCATCGATCTTGCGCCCGAACCCTGCGCTCAAGCGCCCATCAGTTCGGCGACGGCGCGATCGACACGCGCGGTGGAACCCGCGTTGTCCAGCGGGTTGCGGCGCAGGCGGTGGCGCAAGGCGGGGCCGGCCACGCGTTTGAAATGGGCATCGGTGACGCTGGCGTCGCCGTTGAGCGCGGCCATGGCACGCGCGGCACGAATGAGCGTGAGGTCGCCACGCAGGCCGTCGGTGCCCAGGGCCATGCACAGGGACGAAGCGCGCTCGCGCGCTGCGTCGGAAATGACCACCTCCAGCAGCCGCTTGCGCGCGGCCACCAGCTTGCGGCGGATGCGTTCGTCTTCTTTTTGCCAGCTCGCGATGAAAGCCTCGCGGTCCTGCTCGAAGGCGTCTCGCCGGCGCACCACCTCGATCCGCTCGGTGAGCAGCTCGGGCGTCTTCACTTCCACCGAGAGGCCAAAGCGGTCGAGCAACTGCGGCCGCAGTTCGCCCTCTTCGGGGTTGCCGCTGCCCACCAGCACGAAGCGCGCAGGGTGGCGCACGGAAAGGCCCTCGCGCTCCACCACGTTTTCGCCCGACGCCGCCACGTCGATCAGCAGATCGACCAGGTGGTCTTCGAGCAGGTTGACCTCGTCGATGTAGAGGAAGCCGCGGTTGGCCTGGGCCAGCAGCCCGGGCTCGAAAGCCTTCACACCTTGCGACAGGGCCCGCTCCAGGTCGAGCGCACCGACCACGCGGTCTTCGGTGGCGCCCAGCGGCAGGTCGACCACGGGCACGGGAACGAGGTGGGTCTTGGCGGGCGGCTGGTCGGGTGCGCGAAGCGAGGCGCAGTCGGCGCAGCGGCTGGCGGGGTCGGCCGGGTCACAGCTGTAGCGGCACCCGTTGACGGCCCGCATTCTCGGCAGCAGGGCGGCCAGCGCCCGTACCGCGGTGGACTTGCCGGTGCCCCGGTCACCGAGGACCAGAACCCCTCCGATGCTGGGGTCGATGGCGGCGATCAGGATCGCCGTTTTCATCTCGTCTTGACCAACGATCGCGGAGAAAGGGAATGCCTGTGCCATAGGGAAATCAGTATGGCACAGGGGTTGTGCGCGCCACCCCAGAGCTTGTACGGAGCAACCGGCATTCAGTGGCTTTTCAGCGACTCCCGCTCGCACTGTGTCACCTGCGCGATTCAAGGTGCGCGCGTCGTCACATCCAGAGTGCCCGCCACAGCAGCCGGGGCAGGTCGGCGCGCTGCAGCTTCACGCGGATCTGCCAGCTGCGGTGGTCCTGCTCGGCAATGCGATCCAGGATGCGCAAGCCACCTTGGACCACCAGCCGCAGTTCCCAGCCAGCGCGCCCCGGCACGCGGCGCGCGAGCGGTGCGCCAAGCTGCATGAGGCCGCGCGCGTAGGCGCAGAGTTCGGCCACCACCGCCTGCTGGGCGGGCCTGGGATCGCCCAGGGGCGATTCGAAATCGCTCACCTCCAGGCCCTGGCGCCGCAAGGTGTCGGCGGGCAGGTAGCAGCGCCCGTTGGGCAAGTCCCGGCTGATGTCCTGCCAGAAGTTGATGAGTTGCAGTGCGCTGCAGATCTGGTCGCTTTGCTGCAGCGATCGCGCGTCGTGCACGCCATACAGGTGCAGCAGCAGGCGCCCCACCGGGTTGGCGGAGAGGCGGCAGTAGCCGAGCAGTTCCTCGGTGCTGGCGTAGCGGTGTTGTTGTTCGGTGTAGCGCACGTCCTGCTCGAAAGCGCTCAGCAGGTCGTGCAGCAGTTGAACCGGCAGCGCGTGGCGCGCGATGGCCAGACTCAGTGGTCCGAACACGGCAGGCCAGCGCTCTGGCGAGGGTGGCACAGTGCCACCTGCGGCTCTGGTGATGCAGCTTGCCAGCTCGGTGCGGTACGCGGTCAGATCGGCCAGCCGCGCTGCGGCGGGCGCAGAGCCTTCGTCGGCGATGTCGTCGGCAGTGCGGGCGAAGCGGTAGATGGCCACGATCGTGGGCCTGAGCCTGGGTGGGCAGAGCCACGACGCCACCGGGAAATTTTCGTAGTGCTCGACGCCGCCGCCCAGTGCGCCGAGTGCGGTGGCCTGCGCCGGCGCAGGGTCGTGCGTGGAGCCGCCATGGGGCGGCGGCTGATCGGTGTGGGCGGGTTGCGTCATGAACCTGGGGGCTTTTGATCGATAATTTTGATTACTAACCGGTCAGTCAGTAATATACGGGCGCTGCCGGTGCCCGACTGTGCCGCGTGTCTTCCATTCTCACCTCGTCCAGACCGCCATGAAAACGCCGAACTTTGTCTTGATCATGACCACCACGTTTGCACTCGCGGCCTGTTCTCCTCGACCCGCGTCGGTCGAACCGATTCGCTCGGTCAAGCTGATGACGGTGGACGCCAGCCCCCTGGGGGCGCGGACGGAATACGCCGGCGAGGTGCGCGCGCGCACCGAGTCGCGCCTGGGCTTCCGGGTGGGGGGCAAGCTGGTGCAGCGCCCGGCCGAGGTGGGGCAGCGTGTGAAGCCGGGGCAATTGCTGGCTCAGCTGGATGCGCAGGATTTCGCGCTCTCCAGCCAGGCGGCCCAGGCCCAGGTGGCCTCGGCGCAAACGCAGCGCGACCTGGCCGCGGCAGACCTCAAGCGATTTCAGGAGCTGCTGGCCCAGGGCTTCGTGAGCGGGGCCGAGATCGAGCGTCGCCAGGCCACGCTGAAGTCGGCCGATGCCACGCTGCGCCAGGCGCGCGCCCAGGGTGCCGTGCAGGGCAACCAGGCTGGCTATGCCCGCCTGCTGGCCGACGGTGCCGGCGTGGTGCTTGCGGTGGATGCGGAAGTGGGTCAGGTGGTGGCGGCGGGCGCGCCGGTGGTGCGCGTGGCGCGCGATGGTGCTCGCGACGTGGTGTTCGCGGTGCCCGAAGACCGGCTGGCCTTGCTGCGCGTGGGGCAGGCTGCGCAGGTTCGCCTGTGGGCCGGCGCTCCCGGTGCGCCAGCGGGTGCATCCGCGCCGCTGGATGCCGTGGTGCGTGAAGTGGCGGCCAGTGCCGATCCGGTCACCCGCACCTACCAGGTGAAGCTGGCCTTGCCTGAAGGTGCCGCCACGCCGTTGGGCGCCACGGCCTACGTGACGATGGTGGCGCCGACCGGTGCGCCCACCGCCGCGATCAAGCTGCCAACCTCGGCGCTGATGCGCTCGGAAGCCGGTGACCGCAGCGGCAGCGCGGTCTGGGTGTTCGACGCCGCCAGCAGCACGGTGCAGCCGCGCCCGGTGGTGGTGGCCGGCGCCGACGGCAACGAGATGGTGATTGCCTCGGGCTTGAAGCCGGGCGACGAGGTGGTGGCCGCTGGCGTGCATGTGTTGTCGCCGGGGCAGAAGGTCACGCGTTTCGTTGGCGCTGCGACGAAGTGAGGACTGCATGAGCTCGTCCGACTACGCCTCCGCCGACCAGGCCGCCACCTGGGTCTCCCGCTTCAACCTCTCGCAGTGGGCACTGGACCACCAGGCCTTCACCCGCTACCTGATGATCGTGCTGATGGTGCTGGGCGTGGCAGCCTACTTCCAGCTCGGCCAGGACGAAGACCCGCCTTTCACCTTTCGCGCCATGGTGGTGCGGGCCTACTGGCCCGGCGCCACCGCCGAGCAGGTGGCTGAGCAGGTGGCCGACCGCATCGAGAAGACGCTGCAGGAGGTGCCGTACGCGGACAAGATTCGCAGCTATTCCAAGCCCGGCGAAACGCTGGTGATCTTTCAGCTGAAAGACTCTTCGCCGCCCAAGGAGGTGCCGCAGATCTGGTACACGGCGCGCAAGAAAATCGGCGACATGCAGGCCACCTTGCCCCAGGGCGTGGTGGGGCCGTTCTTCAACGACGAGTTCGGCGACGTCTTCGGCGTGATCTACGCGCTGCAGGGTGATGGCTTCTCATACGCCGACAAGAAGCAGGTGGCCGACAACGTGCGCCAGCAGCTGCTGCGTGTGCCCGATGTGAGCAAGGTCGAGCTCTTCGGCGCACAGGACGAGAAGCTGTTCATCGAGATCTCGCAGAAACGGCTCGCGGTGCTGGGGTTGAACCTCCAGCAGGTGTTTGACGCGCTGGGCCAGCAGAACGCGGTGGCTTCGGCCGGTGCGGTGCAGTCGCCGCAGGACGTGGTGCAGGTGCGCGTGGCCGGTGCGTTCAATTCGGTGGAGCAACTCAGCGCCATGCCGATCCGCGCGACCAACGGCACCCAGATCCGCCTGGGCGACATTGCCGACATCCGCCTGGCCTATGTGGACCCGCCGCAGGTGCTGGTGCGCCACAACGGACGGGACAGCATCGGCCTGGGCATTTCAATGGCCAAGGGCGGCGACATCGTTGCGCTGGGCAAGGCGCTCAAGACCACGGTGGCCGGCATCGAAGCCACGCTGCCCGCCGGCATGGTGCTGGCCCAGGTGCAAGACCAGCCGAGTGCCGTGACGCGCAGCGTCAACGAGTTTGTCTCGGTGCTGATCGAAGCGGTGTTGATCGTGCTGGTGGTGAGTTTTCTGGCGCTCGGCCTGCACAAGCGCGCCGGCAGCAGGGGCCTGCGTGGCTACACCCTGGACATGCGCCCCGGCCTGGTGGTGTTCATCACGATTCCGCTGGTGCTGGCCATGACCTTTCTGGCCATGAACTACTTCAAGATCGGCCTGCACAAGATTTCGCTGGGTTCGCTGATCATCGCGCTGGGCCTGCTGGTGGACGACGCGATCATTGCGGTGGAGATGATGGTGCGAAAGCTCGAGGAGGGCTACAGCATGGTGCGCGCGGCCACCTTCACCTGGGAGGCCACGGCCATGCCCATGCTCACCGGCACGCTGATCACGGCCGCCGGTTTCCTGCCGATTGGCCTGGCCAACTCCACCACGGGTGAATACACCTTCGCGATCTTCGCGGTGACCGTCATTGCGCTGCTGCTCTCGTGGGTGGTGGCGGTGTTCTTCGTGCCTTACCTGGGTGTGCGCCTGCTCAAGGTCAAACCGCACGTGGGCGAGGTTCACGAAGTATTCGACGGCCCGTTCTATGTGCGTTTCCGTGCCGTGGTGGACTGGTGCGTGCAGCACCGCTGGATCACCATCGGTGCCACCGTGCTGACCTTCGCGCTGGGCATTGTCGGCATGGGCCAGGTGCAGCAGCAGTTCTTTCCGGATTCGAGCCGGCCCGAGATCCTGGTGGACGTGTGGCTGCCCGAGGGCAGCAGCATCAAGGCCATGGACGAGGTGACGAAGCGGCTGGAAGCGCGCATGACGGCCGAAGAGGGTGTGACCAGCGTGAGCGCCTGGGTGGGTTCGGGCGTGCCGCGCTTTTATTTGCCACTGGACCAGATCTTCCCGCAGACCAACGTGTCGCAACTCATCGTTTTGCCGCAAGACCTGAAGACCCGTGAGCGCCTGCGCAAGGCGCTGCCGGCCCTGCTGGCGACCGAGTTCCCCGAGCTGCGCGGGCGTGTGAAGCTGCTGCCCAACGGCCCACCCGTGCCGTATCCGGTGCAGTTCCGCGTGGTCGGCACCGACCCCACGCAGCTGCGCACCCTGGCCGACGAGGTCAAGGTGGCGATGCGCGCCAACAGCAACATGCGCGGCGTCAACGACAACTGGAACGAATCGGTCAAGCGCTTGCGGCTGGAGGTGGACCAGGCCAAGGCGCGTGCGCTGGGTGTGTCCAGCCAGTCGATCGCGCAGGCCGCCCGCACCTTGCTCTCAGGGAGCACGGTGGGTCAGTACCGCGAAGGCGACAAACTGATCGACATCGTGCTGCGCCAGCCGCTGGACGAGCGCGACGCCATTTCCGACCTGGCCAACGCCAACCTGCCCACCAGCAGCGGGCAGAGCATTCCGTTGCTGCAGATTGCCAGGCCGGTGTTTGGCTGGGAGCCCGGCGTGCTCTGGCGCGAGAACCGCGACTACGCCATCACCGTGCAGGGCGATGTGGTGGAGGGCTTGCAAGGTGCCACCGTCACGGCCGAGCTGCAGCCGGTGCTGAAAAAGATCAGCGACGGCTGGGCGGCGCGGGGCCTGGCCGACTACCGCATCGAGGTGGCGGGCGCCGTGGCCGAGAGCAGCAAGGGCTCGTCGTCGATCGCGGTCGGTATCCCGCTCATGCTGTTCATCGTGTTCACCTTGCTCATGCTGCAGTTGCAGAGCTTCAGCCGCTCGGTGCTGGTGTTCCTCACCGGCCCGCTGGGTCTGGCTGGCGTGGCGGGTGCATTGTTGTTGCTCAACCGGCCGTTCGGTTTTGTGGCGCTGCTGGGCGTGATCGCGCTCATGGGCATGATCCAGCGCAACTCGGTGATCCTGATCGACCAGATCGAGCAGGACCGCGCGCGCGGTGTGCCGGCCTGGGATGCGGTGGTGGAATCGGCGGTGAGGCGCATGCGGCCCATCGTGCTGACCGCCGCTGCGGCGGTGCTGGCGATGATTCCGCTGTCGCGCAGTGTGTTCTGGGGGCCGATGGCAGTGGCGATCATGGGGGGCCTGGTGGTGGCCACCGTGCTGACCCTGCTGGCGTTGCCTGCGATGTACGCGGCCTGGTTCCGGGTGAAGAGGGAACCCGAAGCCCTTTGAACGATGCACCTCGCGGGCTCGTGAGCGCCATGGCTGCCGATGGCCAGCGCCTGCGGAGAAAACCCGGGTTGCTCGACAATGCGCCCACCCAAAACACGTCAAAGCGATCAACATGCGAATTGCCCTCATCCACGCGCTGGCGCACTCCGTGGCGCCCATCAATGAAGAGCTGGAACGCCGTTGGCCCGAGGCGCTTCGCATGAACCTGCTCGACGACAGCCTCTCGGCCGATCTGGCGCGCAACGGCGCCGGGCTGGACGCCACGATGCACCAGCGCTTCGAAGACTTGTCGGCCTACGCCGAGCGCACGGGAGCACAGGCCATCCTGTTCACCTGCTCGGCTTTTGGTCCCTGCATCGAGGCGGTCGCACAGCGCCGCCCTCACATGCCGGTGCTCAAGCCCAACGAAGCCATGGTGGCCGATGCCGTGGAACACGGTGGGCGCGTGGGCTTGATCGCTTCGTTCGGGCCCACGCTCGAATCGATGCCGCCCGAGTTCCCGGCCGGCACCGAGCTGATGACCCGCCTGGCCGACGGCGCGCTGGAGGCGCTCAACCGGGGCGACACCGCGGCGCACGACGCGCTGGTGGTCGAGGCCGCGCGGTGGTTGGCCGGGCAAGGTTGCGAGGTGATCGCATTGGCGCAGTTCAGCATGGCGCGCGCGCAGATGGCAGTGCACCGTGCGCTGGACATGCCGGTGCTCACCACGCCAGGCAGCGCCGTGCGCATGCTGCGCCATCGACTGGGGGCCTGAACGTCGGGGGCTGCCGCACTCAGGGGCTACAATCTAAGGTTGCCGTGAGGAGGACAAGGTGCAGCGCAGAGCCATCTGCGCCGGGCCGGAAACCCCAACCAGGCGCGCGGGTGGCGAAATTGGTAGACGCACCAGGTTTAGGTCCTGACGCCAGCAATGGTGTGGGGGTTCGAGTCCCCCCCCGCGCACCACCACAGACACATGCATCCCCCGGTTCGTCCAGGCAGGCTGGCCGAACCGCCATTTTTGGGCATCACCCCTTTGGAGAGAACCATGACCGTGACCGTTGAAACCCTGGAAAAGCTTGAGCGCAAGATCACGCTGTCGCTGCCGGCCAATGTGATCCAGAACGAGGTGGCAAACCGCCTCAAGCGTCTGGCTCGCGATGTGAAGATGGACGGTTTCCGTCCGGGCAAGGTGCCCATGAACGTGGTCGCACAGCGCTACGGTTATTCGGTTCACTACGAAGTGATGAACGACAAGGTCGGTGAGGCTTTCGCCACCGCCGCCAACGAAGCGCAGCTGCGCGTGGCCGGCCAGCCCAAGATCACCGAAAAAGAAGGCGCGCCCGAAGGCGAACTGACGTTCGACGCGGTGTTTGAGGTCTACCCCGAAGTCAAGATCGGTGATCTGGCCACCGCCACGGTGGACAAGGTCTCGGCAGAAGTTGACGCAGCCGCCATCGACCGCACCCTGGACATCCTGCGCAAGCAGCGACGCACCTTCGCGCAACGCGCGCAAGACCAGGCGGCCCAGGACGGCGACCGCGCCACCATCGACTTCGCCGGCAAGATCGACGGCGAGCCGTTCGAAGGCGGCAAGGCCGAAGCATTCCAGTTCATCGTCGGCGACGGCCAGATGCTCAAGGAATTCGAAGACGCCGTGCGCGGTATGAAGCAAGGCGAGAGCAAGACCTTCCCATTGGCCTTCCCCGAGGACTACCACGGCAAGGACGTGGCCGGCAAGACCGCCGACTTCCTGGTCACGGTCAACAAGCTCGAAGCCGCCCACCTGCCCGAAGTGGACGAAGCCCTGGCCAAGTCGCTCGGCATTGCCGACGGCACGGTCGATGGCCTGCGCGCCGACATCAAGAAAAACCTGGAGCGCGAAGTCAAGTTCCGCCTGCAGTCGCGCAACAAGCAGTCCGTGATGGACGCGCTGATCGCTGCCTCTGAACTGGACCTGCCCAAGTCGGTGGTCCAGTCCGAACTCGACCGCCTGGTCGAAGGCGCGCGCGCTGATCTCAAGCAGCGTGGTGTCAAGGACGCAGAGAAGGCCCCGATCCCCGAAGAGCTGTTCCGCCCGCAGGCTGAGCGCCGTGTGCGTCTGGGTCTGGTGGTGGCCGAACTGGTGCGCGCCAATGAACTGCACGCCAAGCCCGAGCAGATCAAGTCCCACATCGAAGAACTGGCCGCCTCGTACGAGAAGCCGGCCGACGTGGTTCGCTGGTACCAGGGCGACAACCGCCGCATGGCCGAAGTCGAAGCCATCGTGATCGAAAACAACGTGACCGAGTTTGTGTTGTCCAAGGCCCAGATCACCGAAAAAGCGGTCAGCTTCGACGAACTGATGGCTCAGAACTGATCGGCCTGCCGGGCCTGATCGCGGAGGGCGGAGCGATCCGCCCTTTTTTTCGCCGGTTTGAACCCCACGTGCGACCAACTGACCCGGTTTGGCGCCTCAAACGCCATCGCCCTTGTGTGCATACGGCCACAGTGGGTTGGTTACAGTAGTGAGACGGCAATGCAACAACACATGGAGAAACGCATGAGCGCAATGGACATTCAAGGCTTGGGCATGGTGCCCATGGTGATCGAAACCTCGGGTCGCGGAGAGCGCGCCTACGACATCTATTCGCGCCTGCTCAAGGAGCGTGTGATCTTCCTGGTGGGCGAGGTCAACGACCATTCGGCCAACCTGGTGGTGGCGCAGTTGCTTTTCCTGGAAAGCGAAAACCCCGACAAGGACATTTCGTTCTACATCAATTCGCCCGGTGGTTCGGTGAGTGCCGGCATGGCGATTTTCGACACCATGAACTTCATCAAACCCGACGTGTCCACCCTGTGCTGCGGTTTCGCGGCCAGCATGGGCGCGTTCCTCCTGGCGGCGGGTGCCAAAGGCAAGCGGTTCTCGCTGCCCAATTCCAAAATCATGATCCACCAGCCGTCGGGCGGCAGCCGAGGTCAGGCGACCGAAATCGAGATCCAGGCCCGCGAGATCCTCAAAACCCGCGAGCAGCTCAACAAGATCCTGGCCGAACGCACCGGCCAGCCTCTGGAACGCATTGCACGAGACACCGAGCGCGATTACTACATGTCCGCCACCGAATCGGCTGAGTACGGCCTGATCGACAAAGTGATCGACAAACGACCGAGCGCGAACTGATTCCGACCGAGCGGCGAAAAGCGGGAGACAGTGCCCATAAAGGCACTTTTCCCGGGTTTGGCTCCCGGAAGGCTTGATCTATCATTGTTCTTACTGTTTCACCTGACCTTCCCCTATGGCCGACAAAAAAGCCGCCTCCAGCGAAAAAGCGCTCTACTGCTCCTTCTGCGGTAAGAGTCAGCACGAGGTCAAGAAGCTCATCGCCGGCCCCTCGGTGTTCATTTGCGACGAATGCATCGACCTGTGCAACGACATCATCCGTGACGAGTTGCCCGGCCTTGAGTCGGTGAAGGCTTCTGGCGAAGATGTGCCCACGCCCTCCGACCTGAAGTCCAACCTTGACAACTACGTGATCGGCCAGCAGGGCGCCAAGCGCGCGCTGGCCGTGGCCGTCTACAACCACTACAAGCGTTTGCGCCACAAGCAGACCGCCCGAAAGGACGATGTGGAGCTGGCCAAGAGCAACATCCTGCTGATCGGGCCCACAGGCTCGGGTAAGACGCTGCTGGCCCAGACCATGGCGCGCATGCTCAATGTGCCGTTCGTCATGGCCGACGCCACCACGCTGACCGAAGCCGGTTACGTGGGTGAAGACGTCGAAAACATCGTGGCCAAGCTCCTGCAGAGCTGCAACTACGACGTCGAGCGCGCGCAGCAGGGCATTGTCTACATCGACGAAATCGACAAGATCACCCGCAAGTCCGACAACCCCTCCATCACCCGCGACGTGTCGGGCGAAGGCGTGCAGCAGGCCTTGCTCAAGCTCATTGAGGGCACCATGGCCTCGGTGCCACCCCAGGGCGGTCGCAAGCACCCCAACCAGGACTTTCTGCAGGTCGACACGACCAACATCCTGTTCATCTGCGGGGGCGCGTTTGCCGGCCTGGAAAAGATCATCGAGAACCGCACGGAAGCGTCGGGCATCGGCTTCGGCGCCACAGTCAAGAGCAAGAAGCAGCGCAGCCTGACCGAAGCCTTCAAGGAAATCGAACCCGAAGACCTGATCAAGTTCGGCCTGATTCCCGAGCTGGTCGGCCGCGTGCCCGTGATCGCTGCACTGTCTGAACTCAGTGAAGACGCCTTGGTCGAAATCCTGACCGAACCCAAGAACGCGGTGGTCAAGCAGTTCTCGCGCCTGCTGGCCATGGAGGGCGCCGAGCTGGAAGTACGTCCAGCCGCGCTCAAGGCGATTGCCCGCAAGGCGCTGGCGCGAAAGACCGGTGCCCGCGGCCTGCGCTCGATCCTGGAAAACGCGCTGATTGACACCATGTTCGAACTCCCGAGCATGAACAATGTCGAGAAGGTCGTGGTGGATGAATCCACGATCGATGAAAACAAGCCTCCTCTGCTGGTTTATCGCGAGGCGGCCAAGCAGGCCTGATCTGGGCCTGCGACGACGGGCGCTGCAGGCAGCGCCCCTTAGCGATGCGTCCGGTTGATATCGCCCGCACCAACCCCAGTTATCTGTTTTAGTCGAGGTTGAAATGTCCGGACAAACCCCTCTCCCCAGTTCCCCGGTTGAATTGCCGCTGCTGCCCCTGCGCGATGTGGTGGTCTTCCCGCACATGGTCATTCCGCTGTTCGTGGGTCGACCCAAGAGCATCAAGGCGCTTGAGTCGGCCATGGAGTCCGAACGCCGCATCATGCTGGTGGCGCAGAAGGCGGCGGCCAAGGATGAACCGTCGACCGAAGACATGTTCGAGATGGGCTGCGTGGCCACCATCTTGCAGATGCTCAAGCTGCCCGATGGCACCGTGAAAGTGCTGGTGGAAGGCGTGCAGCGCGCCAAGGTGCTGGCCATTCGCGATGGCGAGAGCCACTTCATTGCCAGCGTGAGCCCGGTTGATCCGGCTGTTGAGCGTGCCGACACGCAGTCGAATGAGTTGGAAGCTCTGCGCCGCGCTGTGATGCAGCAGTTTGACCAGTACGTCAAACTCAACAAAAAAATCCCGTCGGAGATCCTGACTTCTATCTCCAGCATCGACGACCCTGGCCGCCTGGCCGACACGATCGCCGCGCACCTGCCACTCAAGCTCGAATCCAAACAGGTGGTGCTTGATCTGGATCCGGTCAACAAACGCCTGGAAAATTTGTTCGAGCAGCTTGAGCGTGAGGTCGACATCCTCAACGTCGACAAGAAAATCCGTGGCCGCGTGAAGCGCCAGATGGAGAAGAACCAACGCGATTTCTACCTGAACGAACAGGTCAAGGCGATACAGAAGGAACTGGGCGAAGGCGAAGAGGGCGCGGATATCGAAGAGATCGAGAAGAAGATCAAGGCCGCCAAGATGCCCGCAGAAGCGCGCAAGAAGGCCGATGCCGAGTTCAAGAAGCTCAAGCTGATGTCACCCATGTCGGCCGAGGCCACGGTGGTGCGCAACTACATTGACGCGCTGGTGGCCCTGCCCTGGAGCAAGAAGACCAAGATCAAGCACGACCTCGCGCACGCCGAGGCGGTGCTCAACGAAGACCATTACGGTCTCGAGAAGGTCAAGGACCGCATTCTTGAGTATCTCGCTGTGCAACAGCGCGTGGACAAGGTCAAGGCACCCATCCTGTGTCTGGTCGGCCCACCCGGCGTGGGCAAGACTTCGCTCGGGCAGTCGGTGGCCAAGGCCACCGGGCGCAAGTACGTGCGCATGGCCTTGGGTGGCATGCGCGACGAGGCCGAGATACGTGGTCACCGCCGCACCTACATCGGTGCGATGCCGGGCAAGGTGTTGCAGAGCCTGACCAAGGTCGGCACGCGCAATCCGCTCTTTCTGCTCGACGAGATCGACAAGCTGGGCACCGACTTCCGGGGCGATCCTTCCAGCGCGTTGCTCGAAGTGCTGGACCCCGAGCAGAACCATACCTTTGGCGATCATTACGTCGAAGTCGACTTCGATCTGTCCGACGTCATGTTCGTCGCCACCTCGAACTCGATGAACATTCCGCCGGCCCTGTTGGACCGCATGGAAGTGATTCGCCTCTCCGGCTACACCGAAGAGGAAAAGACCAACATCGCGATGCGTTATCTGCTGCCCAAGCAGCTCAAGAACAACGGCCTGAAAGAGGGTGAGCTTGAGGTGAAGGAGGAGGCAGTGCGCGACATCGTTCGCTACTACACCCGCGAAGCCGGTGTGCGTTCGCTGGAGCGTGAACTCTCCAAAATCTGCCGCAAGGTGGTCAAGGGTCTGCTGCTCAAGAAGTACACACCCACCGTGATCGTGGATGCCGAGAATCTCAATGATTTTCTGGGTGTGCGCAAGTACAGCTATGGCCGTGCCGAAGCACAGAACCAGGTGGGTCAGGTGGTCGGTCTGGCGTGGACGGAAGTGGGTGGCGATCTGCTCACCATCGAAGTCGCGATCATGCCGGGCAAGGGCATCATCACGCGCACCGGTTCGCTGGGCGATGTCATGAAGGAGTCCGTGGAAGCTGCACGTACGGTGGTTCGCAGCCGTGCCCGCATGCTGGGCATCAAGGACGAGCAGTTCGACAAGCGTGACATCCACATCCATGTGCCCGATGGCGCCACGCCCAAGGACGGTCCGAGCGCGGGCGCTGCCATGACCACGGCCCTGGTGTCGTCGATCACCGGGATCCCGGTGCGGGCCGACGTGGCGATGACGGGAGAGATCACCTTGCGCGGTGAGGTCACGGCGATCGGCGGTTTAAAAGAGAAGTTGCTGGCTGCTTTGCGTGGCGGCATCAAGACCGTGATCATCCCGGAAGAGAACGTCAAGGACCTGGCCGACATCCCGGACAACGTGAAGCAAGGGCTTGAGATCGTGCCAGTGAAATGGATCGACAAAGTGCTGGCCATCGCACTTGAGCGTCAACCCGTTCCACTGACCGACGAGGAAGTGGCGGCGCAGATTGCCGCGGCTTCCACGCGCACGCCCACGCCTGGGCAGGACGCGGTGAAACATTGATCAAAAAAATTGAGGGGGCTTGAAAGAGGCTTCGTTTTTAGGTTAGAATTTCAGCTTCCGGCAGACAAGCGGAACAGCATGAAAAATGCGGGAATAGCTCAGTTGGTAGAGCGCAACCTTGCCAAGGTTGAGGTCGCGAGTTCGAGTCTCGTTTCCCGCTCCAAATTCAAAAAGGGAAGCTCTGCTTCCCTTTTTTGTAGCCTTTTCAGATCGGCGTGTTCATCGCCGATCCTGACGGCGCGATAGCAAAGCGGTTATGCCCCGGATTGCAAATCCGGTTAGTCCGGTTCGACTCCGGATCGCGCCTCCAGATCATTCGCAGCCCCGCCAACTTGAATGTTGCGGGGTTGTTTCATTTCAGCTGGCCGGACCTCAATGTTGGCCCGCTTTCGCGGTGTCTTCACCTGCGACAATCCCCTCTCGGCCTCGATGGTGAAATTGGTAGACACAGCGGACTTAAAATCCGCCGCCATCCCGAAAGGGAGCGTACCGGTTCGACCCCGGTTCGAGGCACCAGGACTAGGTTTTTTCCGGTTTCGCCGGTACAGTGAGTTTTCATGACCCGATACAACGCGCCCTTTGAAATCCACGTGCACGGCGACGTGCCCTTGCGCGAGGACGTGGTCTATGCGCAGATCCAGGATGCTCTCAAACCGGTGTGGGTGTATGCCGGTGCCAAGTCGTTGGCCGCTGCGTCAGAGAGCAGCTATGAAGACGAACCGGGCATTCGCTTTGACGCGGAAACCCACGTGTTGCAAATCTGCTGGACTGTGCCGGGCGACGAAGACTTTCGTCAGGTGATCGAGGAGGCCTGCATGGGCCTCAACGACATTGCGTCCACGGGCGCGCCGCTGGAGGTGTCTTTTTACGATGCCGAGTTCGATGAGGAAGACGAGTCCTCCGAAGAAGAAGCACGCGATGATTTCCTGATGTGTTTCGTGGGGCCCACGCCGGCTGCCATCATGCAGGTGCAGCGCGACTTGCTGGTGCAGGATGTGCTCCACGTCATGGAGCGCCACTTCGATGCCGCCGAACTCGGCGAAGTGGTGGGCTCGATCGACAAGCTGTTCACGCAGCGCTTTGACGCCCTGGTGAGCTCCATGCAGCTTGGCAAACCCCCCCGTGGCTATGGTGGTCCTTCGGGCCATGGCGGCCCGCGCAAGCCGCGTCACCTGCACTGATCCGCGACGGCGCGCATCGGCCTGACACTCGCAGGCCCTAGACTGCGCTGCATGGCGGGACCCCAACCCGCCGCCCGGAGCGTCCATGTCTTTCTTTTCCACAGATGCCCTGAACCCCGGCGTGCGCAAGCGCGAGGTGTTTGGCTGGGCGATGTTCGACTTCGCCAACTCGGGCTACACCACGGTGGTGTTGACGGCGGTGTTTGCCGCCTACTTCGTGGGTGCGGTGGCGCAGGGTGCCGAGTGGGCCGCGTTTGCGTGGACAGCAGCCTTGAGCGTGTCGCACCTGATCGTGATGCTGACCATTCCGGCCATGGGCGCCTGGGCTGATCAACACGCGGCCAAGAAGCGACTCTTGATGTTCACGACCGCGGGCTGCGTGCTTGCAACGGCGGCACTCGCCCTGGTGGGTCCCGGGGCGGTGGTGTTGGGCGTGTTGCTCATCGTGGTGTCCAACGTGTTTTTTGCCTGGGGCGAGTCGCTGGTGGCGGCATTCCTCCCCGAGCTGGCCAAGCCTGCAGCCATGGGCCGCGTGAGCGGATGGGGTTGGAGTCTGGGTTACTGCGGCGGCATGCTGGCCCTGGGCTTGAGCCTGGCTTATGTGTTGTGGGCACAGGGGCAGGGGCAGAAGGCCGCTCAGTTCGTGCCTGTGACCATGCTGATCACGGCGGTGGTGTTTGCGCTGGCGTCCCTGTTCACGCTGGTTTTTCTGCGCGAGCGCGCCGAGCCCAAGGTTGACGTGACCGGCTCGGCCTGGAGTCAGTCGTTTCGCCAGTTGCGCAGCACGTTTCAGCAGGCGCGGCACTACCAGGACTTCATGTGGCTGCTCGCCTGCGCCACGGCGTACCAGGGTGGCGTGGCGGTAGCAATCACGCTGGCGGCGATCTATGCCGAGCAGGTGATCGGTTTCGTGCAGCAGGAAACCATGGTGCTGATCTTCGTGCTCAACATCGCCGCCATGGTGGGCGCGTTCGCGTTTGGCTACTGGCAAGACCGGCTGGGCCACAAGCTGGCGCTGGGCATCACGCTGGTGGGCTGGGTGGCCACCTGCATCATCGCGGCCATCACCACCACCAAGGGCGGGTTCTGGTATGCGGCGGCCATTGCGGGCGTGTGCATGGGGTCCAGCCAGTCGTCAGGCCGGGCCATGGCCGGCATGCTGGCGCCGCCGGCGCAACTGGCCGAGTTTTTTGGTTTGTGGACCTTTGCCACCCGCGTGGCCAGCATCATCGGACCGCTGAGCTATGGCGCTATCACCTGGATGACCGGGGGCAACCAGCGGCTGGCCATTGGGTCCACCGCCGTGTTGTTCGTGATCGGGCTGGTGCTGCTGATCCCGGTCAACATGAAACGCGGTCGGGAGGCTGCGCTTCGGTAGCGCCGTCGGCTCAGACTGCCAGCTTCTCGGCGTGGGCCTGAATGCCAAGCCATCGGCTGGCCGCGCGTGAGAGCGCGGTGGGATCACCCGTCGACAGCAGCCGGGGCGGCGCTGCAGCTGAGTCGTTCTCGATGGACGTGCCCAGCACGTCGCGCGTGCGGCGCGCCACGGCCATGCCGGTGTCCACCAAGGTCACGTCTGGACCCAGAAACTGCGCCAGCAGGTCGGCCGCGAAGGGGTAGTGCGTGCAGCCCAGCACCACGGTGTCCATGTCACCAGGGGCGTGCTCGCGCAGTGCGGCTGCGTAACGTTTGCACAGAGCCTGTTGAGTTTGCAGGTCGTCACGCTCGATCGCGTCGGCCAGGCCGTCGCAGGGCTGGCAGATGAAATGCACGGGACTCGAAGCCGTGCGTTCCAGCTGGGTGCGCAGGCGTGCGAAACGTTCGCTATTGAGCGTGCCCCGCGTGGCCAGCACACCGATGTGACGCGTGTGGCTCATGGCTGCTGCGGGCTTGAGCGCGGGCTCCACGCCCACGATGGGCAGGTCGGGGTGGGTGTCGCGCAGGCTGTCGATGGCCAGCGCGGTGGCGGTGTTGCAGGCGACCACCAGGGCATCGATGCGGTGGGTTTGACGCAGCCAGGCGGTGATGCGTTCGGATCGGTCGGTGATCTCGCTGACCGTGCGTTCGCCGTACGGCGCGTAGGCGCTGTCGGCCACATAGATGAAGCGCACCCCAGGCGACTCGGCCAGCAGGGCACGCAGCACGCTCAGGCCGCCGACCCCGCTGTCGAACACACCGACGGTTTTCAAGCGGCAGCGACGCTGATGCCCTTGAACTCGCCGGAGGCAATGCGCTTCTGCCATTCGGCCGGGCCGGTGATGTGGGCGCTGGTGCCGCCCGAATCCACCGCCACCGTCACCGGCATGTCGACCACGTCGAACTCGTAGATGGCTTCCATGCCCAGGTCTTCGAAGCCCACCACTTTCGCATGCTTGATGGCTTTGGACACGAGGTAGGCCGCGCCGCCCACGGCCATGAGGTAGGCGCTCTTGTGCTGCTTGATGGACTCGATGGCGACCGGGCCGCGCTCGGCCTTGCCGATCATGGCGATCAGGCCGGTCTGCTCCAGCATCATGTCGGTGAAGCCGTCCATGCGCGTGGCGGTGGTGGGGCCGGCGGGGCCCACGGCCTCGTCGCGCACCGGGTCGACCGGGCCCACGTAGTAGATGACGCGGTTGGTGAAGTCCACCGGCAGTTTTTCGCCCTGGGCGAGCATGGTCTGGATGCGCTTGTGCGCGGCGTCGCGGCCGGTGAGCATCTTGCCGTTGAGCAGCAGGGTCTGGCCGGGTTTCCAGCTGGCCACCTCGGCCTTGGTCAGTGTGTTCAAGTCCACGCGCTGGCTCTTCTGGGTGTCGGGCACCCAGTTCACGTTGGGCCAGAGGTCCAGGCTCGGCGCTTCCAGGTAGACCGGACCGCTGCCGTCGAGCACGAAGTGCGCGTGGCGCGTGGCGGCGCAGTTGGGGATCATGGCCACGGGCTTGCTGGCCGCGTGCGTGGGGTACATCTTGATCTTGATGTCGAGCACGGTGGTGAGGCCGCCCAGGCCCTGCGCGCCGATGCCCAGGGCATTGACCTTGTCAAACAGCTCCAGGCGCAGTTCTTCCACCTGCGTGAGCTTCTCGCCCTTGGACGCCTTGGCCTGCAGTTCGTACATGTCGATGTCGTCCATCAGGCTTTCCTTGGCCATCAAGACGGCTTTCTCGGCAGTGCCGCCGATGCCGATGCCCAGCATGCCCGGAGGGCACCAGCCGGCGCCCATGGTGGGCACGGTTTTCATCACCCAGTCGACCACCGAGTCGCCGGGGTTGAGCATGATCATCTTGCTTTTGTTTTCGCTGCCGCCGCCCTTGGCCGCCACGGTCACCTCCACCGTGTCACCGGGCACGAGCTCGGTGAAGATCACGGCGGGCGTGTTGTCCTTGGTGTTCTTGCGGGCGAATTGCGGGTCGGCCACGACCGAGGCGCGCAGCTGGTTGTCGGGGTGGTTGTAGCCCTGGCGCACGCCCTCGTTGATGGCGTCCTCCAGGCTGCCGGTGAAGCCGTCGAGCTTCACGTTCATGCCGACCTTCAGAAACACGTTGACGATGCCGGTGTCCTGGCAGATCGGGCGGTGGCCGATGGCGCTCATCTTGCTGTTGGTCAGGATCTGCGCGATGGCGTCCTTGGCAGCGGCGCTCTGCTCGCGCTCGTAGGCGCGAGCCAGGTGGGCAATGTAGTCGGCCGGGTGGTAGTAGCTGATGTACTGCAGGGCAGCGGCGACGGATTCGATCAGGTCGTTCTGGCGGATGCTCGTGGTCATGGCGGTGGGGAGGTTGGTGTCGGTTGGCTGTTGCCGTGGGGGCCGCTCTGGCGCACAGTCTGCTACGGTGGGCCAGCCGGTATTTTGACAGGTCGCCCCAACGCCGGCTGACACAGGAGAGCGCCATGAAAACCCGCATTGAACGCGACACCATGGGCGAGGTCGCCGTGCCCGCCGAGCGGCTCTGGGGAGCCCAGACGCAGCGCTCGCTGCAGAACTTCGACATCTCGGGCGAGCGCATGCCGCGCGAGCTCATCCGGGCGCTGGCGCAGGTCAAGCGCGCGTCGGCCGTGGTGAACCACGTGCTGGGCTTGCAGGACGCGCAAAAGACCGGGGCGATCGTGGCCGCGGCCGACGAGGTGATGGCCGGGCAGCACGAGGCGGAGTTCCCGCTGGTGGTGTGGCAAACCGGCTCGGGCACCCAGACCAACATGAACCTCAACGAGGTGCTGGCCAACCGCGCCAGCGAACTGCTGGGCGGCCCGCGTGGCGAAGGCCGGCTGGTGCACCCCAATGACGACGTGAACCGCAGCCAGTCGAGCAACGACGTGTTTCCCACCGCGATGCACGTGGCGGCGGTGGACGCCATCACGCACCGGCTGCTGCCCGCGCTGGCGCTGCTGCGGGGCACGCTGGATCAGAAAACCCGGGACTTCAACGACATCGTCAAGATCGGCCGTACCCACCTGCAGGACGCCACACCGCTCACGCTGGGGCAGGAGTTCTCGGGCTATGCGGCGCAGCTGTCACACGGTGAGCGGCATGTGCGCAATGCGCTGCCCCACTTGTGCGAACTCGCGCTGGGCGGCACGGCGGTGGGCACCGGCCTGAACGCACCTGCGGGCTACGCCGAGGCGGTGGCGGCCGAGCTGGCCCGGCTCACCGGGCTGCCTTTCGTGAGCGCCCCCAACAAGTTTGAAAACATGGCCAGCGTGGATGCCCTGGTGCATGCCCACGGCGCGCTCAAGACGCTGGCCGCGAGCATGAACAAGATCGCCAACGACGTGCGCTGGCTGGCCAGCGGACCGCGCAGCGGCATTGGCGAACTGACCATTCCCGAGAACGAACCGGGCTCGTCCATCATGCCCGGCAAGGTCAACCCGACACAGAGCGAGGCGGTGACCATGCTCTGCGCCCAGGTGATGGGCAACGACGTGGCGATCAACATCGGCGGGGCTTCGGGCAACTTCGAGCTCAATGTGTTCCGGCCCCTGGTGGCGCACAACTTTTTGCAGAGCGTGCGCCTGCTGGCCGACGGCATGAAGAGTTTCAACGACCACTGCGCGGTGGGCATCACACCCAACCATGCGCGCATCGCCGAACTGGTGGACCGTTCCCTGATGCTGGTGACGGCGCTCAATACGCACATTGGCTACGACAAGGCCGCGCAGATTGCCAAGAAGGCACACCGGGACGGCAGCAGCCTGCGCGAGGCGGCACTGGCGCTGGGCTTCGTCACGGCCGAGCAGTTCGACCAGTGGGTGCGGCCTGAGCACATGGTGGGGCGTTGAGCCTTCAGTGCTTGCCACCTGCCGGTTGCTGCATCAGCCGGTCGGTGACGGCGATGGCCATGGCGCTGAGCAGGAACACGACGTGAATGATGGTCTGCCACATCAGGACCTTCTCGTCGTAGTTGGCGGCGTTGATGAAGGTCTTGAGCAGGTGGATGGAGCTGATGCCGATGATGGCCGTGGCCAGCTTGACCTTGAGCACCGAGGCGTTCACGTGGCTGAGCCACTCGGGCTGGTCCGGGTGGCTCTCCAGGTTCATCCGGCTGACGAAGGTTTCGTAGCCACCGACGATCACCATGATCAGCAGGTTGGAGATCATGACCACGTCGATGAGGGCCAGCACCACCAGCATGATCACGGTCTCGTTGAGACCAGTCAGCTGCACATCACTTTTGTAGCCAATGCTGCTGATCAGTTTGTCGAGCGCCACCTGGCTGCCAAAGGCCGCCTCGACCAGGTGCACCAGCTCGACCCAGAAGTGGAAGACGTAGATACATTGGGCTGCAATCAGTCCGATGTAGAGCGGCAGTTGCAGCCAGCGGCTGGCGAAGATCAGGTTGGGCAAGGTGTTGATCTTGGCGGAGGATTTGACGGGATCGGTCATGAGGGAAGGGCGATGCGCCGGGTGCCCGGGACGGGCGGCCACAAAGCCGCTGTATTGTAGGGTGGCAGCCGCCATGGGCCCGGGGCTTTTACCCATGGCCCGGGGCGGCGGCACAGGGACATTGCCGGTCCTGTAAGTGGCTCGTAAGAGCCTGTGCCCACAGTCATTGGCTGGCTTGAATTCACAACACTTGAGGAGACTGCCCATGTCCGCACCGTCGACGTCCATCGAATCGACCCTGGTCGAAAACCGCGTTTTTGAACCCACTGCTGCGACCGTCAAGGCCGCCCGGGTGTCTGGCATGGGCGCCTACCAGGCGCTGTGCGACGAGGCCGACAAGGATTTCGAAGGTTTCTGGGCCCGTCTGGCCCGCGAGACGCTGACCTGGAACAAGCCGTTCACCAAGACGCTGGACACGTCCAATGCGCCGTTTTACAAGTGGTTTGAGGACGGTGAGCTCAATGCCTCGTACAACTGCCTGGACCGCCACATGGGCACGCCGGTGGAGAACAAGACCGCCATCATCTTTGAAGCCGATGGCGGTGAGGTGACCAAGGTCACCTACAAGGAACTGCTGGCCAAGGTCTCGCGTTTTGCCAATGCGCTCAAGGCGCGCGGCGTGAAGAAGGGCGACCGCGTCGTCATCTACATGCCGATGACGGTCGAGGGCGTGGTGGCCATGCAGGCCTGCGCGCGCATCGGTGCCACCCACAGCGTGGTGTTCGGCGGCTTCTCGGCCAAGGCCCTGCAGGAGCGCATTCAGGACGCGGGTGCCGTGGCCGTGATCACCGCCAACTACCAGCTGCGCGGTGGCAAGGAGCTGCCGCTCAAGGCCATCGTGGACGACGGCATTGCCATGGGTGGCTGCGAGTGCATCCAGAACGTGATCGTGTTCCAGCGCACGCCCACCGCCTGCAACATGGTGGCCGGGCGCGATAGCTTCATGCACGAGGTGATGGCCAGCGAATCGGATGTGTGCCCGGCCGAGATGGTGAGCGCAGAGCACCCGCTGTTCGTGCTCTACACCTCCGGCTCCACCGGCAAACCCAAGGGCGTGCAACACAGCACCGGCGGCTACTTGCTGTGGGCCAACCTCACCATGAACTGGACCTTCGACCTGAAGGCCGACGACATCTTCTGGTGCACTGCCGACATCGGCTGGATCACCGGCCACACCTACGTGACCTACGGCCCGCTGGCCGCGGGCGCCACACAGATCGTGTTCGAAGGCGTGCCCACCTACCCGAACGCCGGGCGCTTCTGGCAGATGATCGAGAAGCACAAGTGCACCATCTTCTACACCGCGCCCACGGCGATCCGTTCGCTCATCAAGGCGGCCGAGGGTGACGAAAAAGTGCATCCGGCGCGCTCCGACCTCTCAAGCCTGCGCCTGCTCGGCTCGGTGGGGGAGCCCATCAACCCCGAAGCCTGGATGTGGTACCACAAACACGTGGGCGGCGAGCGCTGCCCCATCGTGGACACGTTCTGGCAGACCGAAACCGGCGGCCACATGATCACGCCGCTGCCGGGCGCCACGCCGCTGGTGCCGGGCTCGTGCACGCTGCCGCTGCCGGGCATTGCCGCAGCCATCGTCGACGAAGCCGGCGTCGATGTGCCCAACGGCTCGGGCGGCATCCTGGTGGTCAAGAAGCCCTGGCCTTCGATGATCCGTACCATCTGGGGTGACCCGGAGCGATTCAAGAAGAGCTATTTCCCCGAAGAACTCAAGGGCTACTACCTGGCTGGTGATGGCGCGGTGCGCAGCGCTGACCGGGGTTACTTCCGTATCACCGGGCGCATCGACGACGTGCTCAACGTCTCGGGCCACCGCATGGGCACGATGGAGATCGAATCTGCCCTGGTGAGCAAGACCGACCTGGTGGCCGAAGCCGCTGTGGTGGGCCGCCCTGATGACTTGACGGGCGAGGCCATCGTGGCCTTCGTGGTGCTCAAGCGCTCGCGCCCCACAGGCGAAGAGGCCAAGGCCATCGCCAAGGTGCTGCGCGACTGGGTGGGCAAGGAGATCGGCCCGATCGCCAAACCGAAAGACATCCGCTTCGGCGACAACCTGCCCAAGACCCGCAGCGGCAAGATCATGCGCCGCCTGCTGCGCTCCATCGCCAAAGGCGAGGCGATCACGCAGGACACGTCGACCCTCGAGAATCCCGCGATCCTCGATCAGCTGTCCGAAAACAACTGAGCCAGGCGTTCAGGCGACAAAAAACCCGCTGGATTTGTGAACTGCACCCCAAAAGTTGGACATCGATCCAACCTTTGGGGTGTTTTTCATGGCGAGACATGATGAGAGCTTCAAGCTCGAAGTGGTACAGAGATACCTTTCGGAATCTTCGGGCGCACGAGCGATAGCGTTGCGATACGGGCTGGACCACGGGACAGTGCGCCGCTGGGTGGAAGGGTATCGCCTGCATGGAATGGAAGGGCTGCGCAAGAAGTTCAGCCACTACGACGAGCAGTTCAAGTTGAACGTGCTACGCCGGATGTGGCGAGAGGAGCTGTCGTGCCGCCAGGTGACGGCGCTGTTTGACATACGCGGCGGGCAGGGCGTCGTATCGGCTTGGGAGCGTCAGTATCATGAGGGTGGTATAGATGCCCTCAAGTCCAAACGACGACGCGGCCCGAAGTTGATGACAGCGCCCAAGCCACCCGATCCCCCGCCACCGCATGCCAACGATGCGCGCACGCTGGACGCGCTGCGCCAGGAAAACGAATACCTGCGCGCGGAGGTGGCGTACCTAAAAAAATTGGATGCCTTGGTTCGAGTGAATCGGCAAGCTGCGCAGAAAAAGCGCAAGCCGTGATCGAACTGAGGCTGGACTACCCGTTGCCCGCGTTGCTCAAGGCCGCAGGGCTCTCGCGCAGCACGTTCTACTACCAGGCAAAAGTGCTTGAGGCCGGCGACAGGTACGCTGGGTTGAAAACTCGTATCCGTGCCATCTACGAGCGCCACAAGGGCCGCTACGGATATCGGCGCATCACTGCCGCCCTTTGCCATGCAGGCGAGGCCGTCAACCACAAAACCGTACAGCGTCTGATGCAGGGTCTTGGCCTGAAATCCCTGGTGCGACCCAAGAAGTACCGCTCCTACCGTGGCCAGCTCGCCGCAGCTCCCAATCTGCTCAATAGGCAATTCGCGGCTAGCGGGCCGAACCAGAAATGGGTGACGGATGTGACCGAGTTCAATGTCCAGGGCGACAAGCTCTACCTGTCCCCGGTGATGGACCTCTACAACGGGGAAATTGTGGCCTACGAGATGCTCGAGCGCCCCGTCTTCCCGTTGGTGAGCCGCATGCTGAAGAAGGCGCTGGCGCGGCTCTCGGACCGGGATAGGCCCTTGCTGCACTCCGATCAGGGCTGGCAGTACCAGATGCCAGCGTACCGACGCCAACTCATCGATCATGGACTGAAACAAAGCATGTCGCGCAAGGGCAACTGTCTGGACAATGCTGCGATGGAGAGCTTCTTCGGCACGCTGAAAAGCGAGTTCTTCTACCTCAACAAGTTCGCAAGCATCAAGCAACTCCAGCAAGGCCTGCACCGCTACATCCACTACTACAACCACCACCGCATCAAGCTCAAACTAAAAGGCCTGAGCCCAGTTCAGTACCGGATTCAGGCCTTGAGCAGCTAATCAATAACCGTCCAACTTATTGGGGTCAGTTCATTTGAGCGGGTTTTTTGTTGAAGGCGCCGAAGATTACTTCTGGCTCAGCACCCAGGTGGCCAGCTTCCTGGCATCGGCTTCGCTCACTTGCGTGTTGGCGGGCATGGGGATCGCGCCCCACACGCCGGAGCCACCTTTGACGATCTTGGTGGCCAGTGCATCGACCGCCTTGGCATCGCCGGCGTACTTCTTGGCCACATCTTTGTAAGACGGGCCCACGAGCTTCTTGTCCACCGCGTGGCAAGCCATGCAGTTCTTGCTCTTGGCCAGAGCTTCGTCGGCGAACGAGGGAGCGGCCAGCGTGGTCATGGCGGCCATAATCAGAAGAGCGCGTTTCATGGGGTTGTCCTTGTGAGTGAATGCTGAAGCCAGCACAGTCTGGAGTTTAGCGAAGCAGGGGACAGGTGAAACGATCGCTTACAGAATCTTGCCGTGCTTTGTCGGGCCTTTACTGGATTTACTGGAGCGTGTGATGTATTTGCTGATCCTGGGTGTGATCTTGATGCTGATGAAGTACCTGGAGGTGGGCTTTGCCGTGGACCTGTCCTGGTGGTGGGTGCTCTCGCCCTTCGCGCTGGCGGTGGCCTGGTGGGCCTGGGCCGACTCCACCGGCTACACCAAGCGCAAGGTGATGGAGAAGATGGACAAAAAGAAGCAGGACCGCATCGACAAGCAGCGCGAGAACCTTGGCATGAAGACCAAGCGTCGCTCGCGCTGATTCCCCATCAATAGTTGTCCAACACGGCGCCCTTGCTGGCGCTGGAAGCATTGAACGCGAACTTGGCCTGCACGCCGCGCGTGTAGCGCGGAGCCGGCGCCCTCCAGGCAGCGCGACGCTTGTCGATCTCGGCCGCCGGCACGTTGAGTTCCAGCAGCAGTTTGTGCGCGTCGATGGTGATGCTGTCGCCTTCGTTCACAAACGCGATTGTGCCGCCAGCCGCGGCCTCGGGTGCCACGTGGCCCACCACCATGCCCCAGGTGCCGCCGCTGAAGCGGCCGTCGGTGATCAGACCCACGCTCTCGCCCAGTCCCGCGCCGATCAGGGCACCGGTGGGCGCCAGCATCTCGGGCATGCCCGGGCCGCCCTTGGGTCCGAGGTAGCGAAGCACCATCACGTCGCCGGCCTTGATCTTGCCGTCCAGGATGGCTTGCAGGGCGGACTGCTCGTCGTCGAACACGCGCGCCGGGCCGGTCATCACCGGGTTCTTCAGGCCGGTGATCTTGGCCACCGCGCCCTCGGGGCTGAGGTTGCCCTTGAGGATGGCCAGGTGGCCGTGTTCGTACATGGGTTTGTCGATCGGGCGGATCACGTCCTGGTCGGCGCGTGGTGCATCGGGCACGTCCTTGAGCACCTCGGCAATGGTCTGGCCGCTGATGGTCAGGCAGTCGCCATGCAGCAGACCCGCGTTGAGCAGCACCTTCATGACCTGCGGAATGCCGCCGGCGCGGTGCAGGTCCACCGCGAGGTACTTGCCGCTGGGTTTCAGGTCACACAGCACGGGGGTCTTCTGGCGCACACGCTCGAAGTCGTCGATGGTCCACTCGACCTCGGCCGCGTGGGCGATGGCCAGGAAGTGCAGCACCGCGTTGGTCGACCCGCCGGTGGCCATGATCACTGCCACCGCGTTTTCGATCGCCTTCTTGGTCACGATGTCGCGCGGCTTGATGTCTTTCTTGATGGCCTCGATCAGCACCTTGGCCGATTCCTTGGCCGAGTTCATCTTCTCGTCGTGCGGGTTGGCCATGGTGCTGGAGTAGGGCAGCGAGATGCCCAGTGCCTCGAACGCCGAGGACATGGTGTTGGCGGTGTACATGCCGCCGCATGAGCCTGTGCCGGGGATGGCGCGCATCTCGATTTCCCGCAGGTCTTCGTCGCTCAGGTTGCCGGCAGCGTTCTGGCCCACGGCCTCGAACACGCTCACGATGTTGAGGTCTTGCCCCTTCCAGTGGCCCGGCAGGATGGTGCCGCCGTACACATAGATCGCCGGCACGTTGGCGCGCAGCATGCCCATCAGGCCACCGGGCATGTTCTTGTCGCAACCGCCGACCACCACCACGCCGTCCATCCACTGGCCGCCGACGCAGGTCTCGATGCAGTCCGAGATCACCTCGCGGCTCACCAGCGAGTACTTCATGCCTTCGGTGCCCATGGCCATGCCGTCGGAGATGGTCGGCGTGCCGAACACCTGCGCGTTGCCGCCCGCTTCCTCGATGCCGGCGATCGCCGCGTCGGCCAGCTTCTGCAGCCCCGAGTTGCACGGCGTGATGGTGCTGTGGCCGTTGGCCACGCCCACCATGGGTTTGACGAAATCGCCTTCCTCGTAGCCCATGGCGTAGTACATGGAGCGGTTGGGCGCGCGCGACTTGCCTTGCGTGATGTTCGCGCTGCGGCTGTTGATGGGTTTGATCGGGATGGTTTTGCTGTCTGCCATGGTCTTGTCTCGTGGGTGGGAAAAAGAAGGGGAAGTATGCGGCAGCCCTCGGCCTCCTTCCAATAGCTTTGAATACCGGATTTGATACGCTTGGCGTATGAATGAGCCATCCAGATCGCTGCGCATTGAATTGCGCCAGTGGCGCCAGTTTGTCGCCCTGGCCGAAGAACTGCACTTCGGCCGAGCCGCCGCGCGCCTGCACATGACCCAGCCGCCGCTGACCCAGGCCATCGCCGGGCTGGAGGCCGCGCTGGGCGCGCGCCTGTTCGAGCGCACCCAGCGCAGCGTGAAGATCACGCCGGCCGGCGCCGCCCTGCTGCCTGAGGTGCGCGACTTGCTCAGCCGCGCGCAGGCCCTGCCCGAGCTGGCGCGCGCCGCCGCCGCCGCCGGCGAGCTGGGGCGGCTGCGGCTGGCCTTCGTGTCCACGGTCGGTTTCGAGCTGTTGCCGCGCTGGGTGCGAGCGTTCCGCGAACAGTGGCCGCAGGTGGCGCTGGAGCTGATCGAGGCCACGGGTGATGTGCAGCTGGAGCTGCTCGCGCGCGGCGAGGTGGATGCCGGCTTCGTGTTGCACTCGCCCGGCTTCACCGCCGCGGGCCTGGCCCATGCCCTGATCGCCAGCGAACCGCTGGTGGTGGCCCTGCCCGAAGCCCATGCCTTGGCGGCTGAGGAGCGACCCGCGCTGAAGAGCCTGCTGGCCGAGCCGCTGGTGATCTTTCCCCGGCGCATCCTGCCATCGTTGTTCGACACGATCTTTGCGCTGTACAACGCGGCCGGACGCGAGCCGCAGGTGGCGCAAGAGGCCATCCAGATGCAGACCATCGTGAACCTGGTGTCGGCCGGGCTGGGCATGGCCTGGGTGCCGCAGAGCGTGCGGCAGTTCCAGCGGCCTGGTGTGGTGTACCGCCCGGTGGCCTGGCCGCGGGGCAGGGCGGTGCCCGCGTGCGAGACCAGCCTGGTGTGGCGTGCCGATCTTGTGAGCCCGGCACTCGCCCATTTCATTGAATTTGCCAGGAACCACGCCGCAAGCCCTGCGACCTCGACGCGAAATATGCCAAAGGCACAATAGGTCGATGCTTCAACACCCCCAAATCGACCCCGTCGCCCTGCAGCTCGGCCCGCTGGCCATCCACTGGTACGGCCTCACTTATCTGGCGGCCTTTGGCCTGTTCATGTGGCTGGCCAACCTGCGCTTGCGCCACCAGCCTTTTGCAGGTGTGACCAACCCGCCCTGGACGCGGCGCGATGTGGAAGACATCCTGTTCCTCGGTGTGCTCGGCGTGGTGGCGGGCGGGCGCATTGGCTATTGCCTGTTCTACAAGCCCGCCTATTACCTGGCCCATCCGCTGGAGGTTTTTGCGGTCTGGCAAGGTGGCATGAGTTTTCACGGCGGCCTGCTCGGGGTGATGCTGGCCATGCTCTGGTATGCGCACAGCCGCCAGCGCCCGTTCATGGAGGTCATGGACTTCGTGGCGCCCTGCGTGCCCACGGGCCTGGCGGCCGGGCGCGTGGGCAACTTCATCAACGGCGAACTCTGGGGCCGCGTGGCCGACCCGTCGCTGCCCTGGGGCATGGTGTTTCCCGGGGCCGGCGATGCTCCGCGCCACCCCTCGCAGGTCTACCAGTTCCTGCTCGAAGGCCTGTTGCTCTTCGTGCTGCTGTGGCTCTATGCGCGCAAGCCGCGGGCGCGCGGCCAGGTGTCGGCCGTGTTCCTCTTTGGCTACGGGGTGTTCCGCTTCATCGCGGAGTTCTTCCGCGAGCCCGACGCCCACCTGGGCCTGCTCTCCATGGGCATGAGCATGGGACAGTGGCTGTGTGTGCCCATGATCGGAGCCGGTGCCTTCATGTGGTGGTGGTTCGGCCGGCGCAGCTAGGGAGGCGGCCCCCACGCTCCACCGCTTCGCGGGGCGCTGCCCCGGGACGGGGAGGGCCCCGTCCTTGCCGGGTGCGTGCGGCTGATCCGCCTGAGGGCGGCCCGGCGGCGGATCTGATCGCCGTCCATCGCCGGTAGGGGTAAATCCCCGGTGCATGTGGCCGGGGATTTTTTATGATGATGCGTAATTACAGGTGATTACGGATAAACCCGACCCCATGCGACTGGTGCTCAACTCCCTGCACGACGAAGTGGCCGAGAAGCTGCGACAGCGCATCTTCGACGGTGTGCTGTCGCCCGGCAGCTTCATCGACGAGCTGGGGCTCTGTGGTGAATGGGCGATCTCGCGCACACCGCTGCGCGAGGCGCTGAAGGTGCTGGCCGCTGAAGGCCTGGTGCGCCATGAGCCGCGCCGGGGATGTTTCGTCAACCAGATCACCGAGCGCGACCTCGACGAGATCTTTCCGGTCATTGCCCTGCTCGAAGGCCGTTGTGCGTTCGAAGCCGCGAGCAACGCCACCAACGCTGATCTGTTGACGCTGGAGCAGATGCACGAACGCCTCAAGCGCTGTGCCCATGCCCGCCGCATCAACGACTACTACCAGGCCAACTTCGCCATCCACGAAGCCATCATCACGCTGGCCAACAACCGCTGGCTGGCGCAGGTGATCGGCGATCTGCGCAAGATCGTCAAGCTTGCGCGCCTGCAGCAGCTGCATGCGCCGGGCCGGCTGGAGCAAAGCCTGTCCGAACACATGGCGGTGTTTGCCGCGATCAAGGCGCGCGATGCCGAAGGTGCCGAGGCCGCCATGCGCACCCACCTCACGCGCCAGCGCGTGGCCTTGCGCGAGCTCGCGCGCAGCAACACTTCGAGGATCACGGCATGAACACCGCGGAATGGCTGGAGAAGGGTGCCTCCATGTTGCGCCCCGGCGCCAAGGCGGGCGTGCGTTCGACGCAGGAGCGTCTCAAGGGCTCGCTGCGCCACGACGACGAGGCCATGTCGCCACGGCAGTTGCGCCGCCTGCTGGATCAGCTCAAGGGCATCGTCGATCCCTTGCTGAGCGAAGTGGAGGGTGGGCGCCGTGCCCAGGACCTGATGGCCTGGTACGCCCAGGCCGCCGCCCCGCAGCGGCGCGACCTGTGGCTGCTCATGAGCGAGCACTTCGTGGCCGATGTCGAGCAGATCAAGGCCGCCCAGACCCAGTTCGCCGCCGCCGTGGGCACGCCCGACGAAGCAGCGGCCGAGGTGTTGTACCGCCGTGCCACGGTGTCGCCGCGCCGGCGCATCCTTCAGCGCTTCAGCGCGCACCCCGAGGGCATCCGGTTTCTGGTTGATCTGCGCGCCGAGATGCAGCCGCACCTCAAGGGCGACAAGCGATTGCTCGCGCTCGACGTGGAGATGGAATACATGTTCTCCACCTGGTTCGATGTGGGCTTTCTCGAGCTGCGCCGCATCAGCTGGGATTCGCCGGCGTCGCTGGTGGAAAAACTCATCAAGTACGAGGCGGTGCACGACATCCGCAGCTGGGCCGACGTGAAGAACCGGCTCGATGGCGACCGCCGCTGTTATGGATTTTTTCACCCCCGCCTGCCCGAAGAGCCCTTGATCTTCGTGGAGGTGGCGCTGATGAACGAGATAGCCGACTGCATCACGCCGCTGCTTGACGAGGAGGCCGCGCCGGTCGACATCGCCAAGGCCAACACGGCCATCTTCTATTCGATCAGCAACACCCAGAACGGCCTGCGCGGCGTGAGCTTTGGCGACTCGCTGATCAAGCGCGTGGTCGAGACCTTGCACCAGGAATTTCCCAAGCTCAAGGTGTTCGTCACGCTCTCGCCCATACCGGGCCTGCGCGCCTGGCTGAACAAGAACGCACCGGCCGAACTGCTCAAGAGCTGGGAGAACCTCGAACAGCTCACCGAGGCTGCGCCCGAGCGCAAGGCTCTGCTGGGCTGGGCCGCGCGCTACCTGGGCAAGGAAATGCAGGGTGGCAAGCCACTGGACCCGGTGGCCCGCTTCCACTTGGGCAACGGCGCCCGCGTGGAGCGCCTGAACTGGGCGGGTGACCCGTCCAACAAAGGTTCCAAACAATCCTACGGTTTGATGGTCAATTACCTCTATGACCTTAAACGCCTGGAGAAACACCGCGCCTGGCTGGCGCAGGGAAAGATCCCGATAGCCTCAGCGATCGAAGACCTGTACCTTTGACGCTGCTTTTTCATCACCACAGGAGACAAAAAACATGATCGATCGCTTCAACCGCAGAGACATCCTGCGCACGGCTGTTGCCGGCGCCGCCGTTTACGGCACCGGGGCATATGCCCAGTCCACCTGGCCCAACAAGCCCGTGACCATGATCGTGCCGTTTCCCGCCGGTGGCGGCACCGACGCGTTCGCCCGCCCCATGGCCGCGCAGTTCACGCGCCTCTCCGGCAAGAGCCTGGTGATCGACAACCGCGGTGGCGCTGGTGGCACGCTGGGCGCCGGCATCGCGGCCAAGGCCGTGCCCGATGGCTACACCCTCTTCATGGGCGCGGTGCACCACACCATTGCCCCGAGCATGTACCCCAAGCTCGACTACAACATCGAGACCGACCTGATCCCGCTCATCTTGGTGGCCAGCGTGCCGCAGGTGCTGGTGGTCAACCCCAAGAACATCCCGGGCGCGGGCTTCAAGGAATTCATGGCGCAGGTCAAGGCCAACCCCGGCAAGCTCAACTACGGCTCGGCCGGTGGCGGCACCTCGCACCACCTCGCGGGCGAGCTGTTCAAGCAGCAGTCCAAGACCTTCATCACCCACATTCCCTACCGTGGCGCAGGCCCGGCACTCAACGACCTGATCGCCGGCCAGGTTGACATGATGTTCGACGGGCTCGGCTCTTCAGCCACGCACATCAAGGGTGGACGCATCAAGGCGCTGATGGTCTCGGGCGCCAAGCGCAGCCCGGCTTTCCCCGACGTGCCGTGCGCCGCCGAACTCGGCCTGCCCGAGTACAACGTGACCACCTGGTATGGCGTGTGGGCGCCCAAGGGCACACCTGCCGATGCGCAGGCCCGCGCGATCGAGGAGATCCGCAAGGCGGTGAGCACCGATGAAGCCAAGGCCGTGTGGGCAAGCCAGGGCGCCGAGTTCGCCAACATCAGCGGCCCGCAGTTCGACGCCTTCGTCAAGGGCGAGATCCGCAAGTGGGCCGCGGTGGTCAAAGTCTCCGGCGCCAAGCTGGACTGAGCACTTGAACGCTGTGGCTGGCCAGGTCCATCTCGACATCGACGGTCCGCTGGCCCGCGTCACGCTGTCCAATCCCGGCAAGTTCAACGCCATGTCGCGCGCGATGTGGCGTGAACTCAAGACGGTCTTCGAGGACCTGCATGGCAGCGTCGACGTGCGCTGCGTGATCGTGGCGGGCGAGGGCGGTCACTTCTGCGCGGGCGGCGACATTGCCGAGTACCCCGACTTCCGGTTCGACGAAGTCGCCTTGCGCGATTTCCACGAAGGCGATGTGTGGGGTGGCCTGGGTGCCATGTTGGCGTGTGACGTGCCACTGCTGGCGCAGATCGAGGGCAACTGCATGGGCGCGGGAGTGGAAATCGCCAGCTGTTGCGACATCCGCGTGGCGGCCAGCGCAGCGCGCTTCGGTGCGCCGATTGCCAGGCTGGGCTTTCCCATGGCGCCGCGCGAAGCAGCGCTGGTGGCCCGCGAGGCCGGGGCGGCCACCGCGCGCGAGATGCTGCTGGAGGCTGCGGTGTTTGATGCTGCCGAGATGAAGGCACGCGGCTTCTTGAGCACCGTGCTGCCCGACGGCACGCTCACCACCGCGTTGCTGGCGCGCGCGCAGCGCATCTGCGCGCTGTCGCCGCAGGCCGCGCGCCTGAACAAACAAGCCTTGCGTGCCACGCAGGGCCACGCGGTGGCCGAGAGCGATGGTGCCTACCGGTACGCCGACAGCGCCGAACACCGCGAGGGCATTGCCGCATTCATCGCCAAGCGCCCACCCGTGTTTTGACGGACCTTCTGATTTTTTTGTCACTCCACCTTGCTGACCAGAACATGAGCAACCTCAACCTCTTTGCTGCCCTGCGCGCCGCTTTTCCGCAGGACCTTGACCGCGTGGCGATCGAGACCGACGACGGTCTGAACTACTCCTGGCGCGATCTCGACCGCGCCTCGGCCATGGTGGCCAACCTGCTGGATTCGCTGGCGTTGCCGCCCGAGTCTCGCGTGGCGGTGCAGGTGGAGAAGTCGGTCGAGGCCCTGGTGCTGTACCTCGCCACGCTGCGCGCAGGCCACGTGTTCCTGCCGCTCAACACCGCCTACCAGAGCGCTGAGATCGAATACTTCATCGGCAACGCCGAGCCTGCGGTGGTGGTGTGCAGCCCGGGGCAGTTTGGCTGGGTCAGCAAGATCGCTTTCACCGCCGGCACGCGCCACGTGTTCACCCTGGGCGACGACCGCACCGGCAGCTTGCTGGAGCGCGCGTCGCACATGAGCGACCGGCACACGCCGGCTGTGCGCCGCGACGACGACCTCGCCGCCATCCTCTACACCAGCGGCACCACCGGCCGCAGCAAGGGCGCCATGCTCACGCACGGCAACCTGCGCAGCAACGCCGAGGTGCTCAAGACCTACTGGGGCTGGAAGCCCGACGACGTGCTGATCCACGCGCTGCCGATCTTCCATGTGCACGGCCTGTTCGTGGCCATCCACGGTGCGCTGATCAACGGCAGCAAGATGTTCTGGATGTCCAAGTTCGACCCGAAGCTGGCGATCCGCAAGTTCTCCGAAGCCACGGTGTTCATGGGCGTGCCCACGCTCTACACCCGCATGCTGGCCGAACCCACACTCACGGTGAAACAGGCGGCCCACATGCGCCTCTTCATCTCGGGCTCGGCGCCGCTGTTGATCGAAACCTTCAACGACTGGAAAGCCCGCACGGGCCACACCATCCTGGAGCGCTACGGCATGAGCGAGACCGCGATGCTGACCTCCAACCCCTGCAACGCCGACGCGCGCCATGGCGGCGCCACCGAACGGCGCGGCGGCACGGTGGGTTTCCCGTTGCCGGGTGTGGAGTTGCGCGTGATGGGCGACGACGGTCAGTTGGCGCAAGCGGGCGAGATCGGCGGCATCCAGGTGCGTGGCCCCAACATCTTCAAGGGCTACTGGCGCATGCCGGAGAAGACCGCCGAAGAATTCACCCCCGACGGTTTCTTCAAGACGGGTGATGTGGGTCGCATCGACGAGCGCGGCTACGTGAACATCGTGGGCCGCAGCAAAGACCTGATCATCTCGGGCGGCTACAACGTCTACCCGGCCGAGATCGAGGGGTACATCAACGAGATGCCGGGAGTAGTGGAGAGCGCGGTGATCGGCGTGCCGCACCCGGACTTTGGGGAGGTGGGGGTGGCGCTGCTGATTGCCAAGCCGGGGGCGCAGGTGGACGCTGCTCAGGTTCTGGCATCGCTCAAGTCACGTCTTGCGAACTTCAAGATTCCCAAGCGCTGTTTTGTGGTGGCTGAGTTGCCGCGCAACACGATGGGGAAGGTGCAGAAGAACTTGCTTCGTGAAGAGCACAAGGGCTTGTTTGCCTGAGCTTCTGTTGGTGTTCGAACGGCGTTTTGAAAGTTTGGCGAGCTTGGATGCACCCCACGTCCGCGAGCCGAAGAAGCGCAGGCAATCAACGAAAAACTAAGGGGGAGCCAGAACAGAAGAAGTGGCCTCCCGCTCCAACCGCTTGAGAACCCGCCGACTCAACCACACCCCCACCACCCCGAACACCACCACCCCGAGGCCGTAGCCCACCAGCACACCCCGCGCACCAAACCACTGCGCACCAATCCAGATGAAGGGCGCCACCCCCAGCGTGGCGCGGCCCCAGTTCAGAGCCGTGGAGTAGAAGGCAAAGCCCAGGTTGTTGAAGGCAGCGTTGGCCACGAACAGCGCTCCGTTGAAGAAGAAGCTGCCCGCCACGAACACGCAGAAGAACACGATGAGCTCGCGCGCCTCGCCTTGCGCGCCAAACGCGTCGGCGATGAAACCGCTGCCCAGCGCCATGAGCAGCCAGACCACCAGCACGTAGACCAGCGTCACCTTCAAACTGTCGCGCACCGTGCTGCGCAAACGGTCGAAACGGCGCGCGCCGAGGTTCTGGCCCAGGATCGGGCCCACCGAACCCGAGAGCGCAAACAGCGCCACGAAGGCCACCGGGATCAGGCGCACGATGACGGCCCAGCCCGCCACTGCGTTGTCGCCAAAGGGTGCGATGGCCGCCGTCACAAAAGCATTGCCCACCGGCGTGGCCACCTGCGTCAGCACCGCCGGCACACCGATGGCCAGGAACGGCCTGAGGCTGCCGCGCAGCACCACGGCACTCGGCCAGGCGAACAGGCCATGCACGCGCAGCAGTGCGTGCAGGCCGATGACCGCCATGGAGCAGCGCGCCAGCACCGTGGCCACAGCCGCACCGTCCAGCCCCCAACCCAGGCCCAGGATGAGCAAGGGGTCCAGCACGGCCGACACAGCGCCTGCGCCCAGCGTGACGAACATGGCCCGGCGTGCATCGCCCAGCGAGCGCAGCAGCGCCGCCAGGCACATACCCAGCCCCAGCGGCACGGCCGAGGGCAACACGCCGCGCGTGAAGCGCAGCGCCAGCGTGGCGGTATCGCCCCGGGCCCCCAGCAGGCCCAGCAGTTCGGCCAGCCAGGGGTAGACCAACAAGACGGCGACGCCCATGAACACGGCCATGAGCACCAGCGAGGCGCCCGCGATCAGCTTGGCCTGGTCGCGTTCGCCGCGCCCCAGCGCCCGCGATGCCAGTGCCGTGGCCGCGATCGACAGGCCAATGGCCATGGACGTGAGGAAAAACAGCAGCGTGCCCGCGTAGCCCACGGCGGCGGCCAGCTCCTTCTGCCCGAGCTGCGAGATGTAGAAGAGGTTGAGCACGTCCACGAAAAAAACCGCCGCCAGCCCGATGGAGCCGGTGGCGGTCATGCTGATGACGTGTCTGAGCGTGGAGCCGGTGACGAACTTCGGCGCGGCGTGGGGCGATGGCGGCATGTGGGTGGGCGTGTATGCGCACCCACTCTACACCGGGCCTCTCGGGCCCGGGAGGCCGAGGTCTGTTCAGCGCAAGACCAGAACCGGTGTGTGCGAATGCGTCAGGACTTGCTGGGTCTCGCTGCCCAGCAGAAGACGCTTCAAGCCGCGGCGCCCGTGCGAGGCCATCACGATCAGGTCGCACTTGTTGCGTTTGGCCGCAGCGATGATGGCCTCGGCAATCAGGTCGGATTTCACCGTGACCGGCTTGACCTTGACCTCGCGCAGTTGCCCGGCCGATTTCACCTCGTTCACCACGGCCAGGGCCTCTTCGTTCCACTGGGCTTCGATGCGTGCGATCTCAGCGGCGGCCAGCGCCACGCCGCCTTCAAAGTAGGTTTGCGGATAACGGGGGATCACCTTGAGTGCAACCACTTCGGCGCCGGTGAGGTCGGCCAGGTTGATGGTGTGCTCCACGGCCATCTTGGAGAGTTTGGATCCGTCGGTGGCCACCAGAATGCGCTTGTACATGGTCTGCTCCTGCAAGGTTGTTGTTCGAGTCCGCAGGGTAGCGCAGGTGGCCGCCTTGTGGTTGACTTGGATCAAACCCATGAAACAAGACCCCGATTACGCTTCCTCCATGAACCAGGCCGTGTCCACGCTCCGGGTGCGGCCCCCACTTGCCGAACCCGCGCCGTCAGCAACCAGCTGGCTGGGCGACCACCGGGGTCCGCTCACCGTCACCGACAACTTCGCGGTGCTCGACGATCCGGTGGAGCAAGAAACCTTCACCCAGCGCATCGAACCGGCCGAGGGTGAACTCGCCGAATCGGTGTTGATGGTGCAGGGCATGTATTGCGCGGCCTGCGCCGACACGGTGGAGTCGGCCCTGCAGGGCTTGCCTGGCGTTGTGCAGGCGCGTGTGCACGCGGCCACGCGCCGGCTCACCTTGCGCTGGGACCCACAGGCCACCCGCATCTCGGCCCTGGCGCAGGCGGTGGGCGAGCGCGGTTACCGCCTGCTGCCCATGCAACAGGCCCTGGGCATCAGCGAGCGCCTGCGCGAGACGCGCCAGGGTTTGTGGCGCCTGTTCGTGGCGGGTTTCTGCATGATGCAGGTGATGATGTACGCGTGGCCTGCGTATGTGACCGAGCCTGGTGAGATACCGGCCGACATCGACCAGCTGTTGCGCTGGGCCAGCTGGGTGATCAGCCTGCCGGTGGTGTTCTTTGCCAGCGGTCCGTTTTTCGAGAGCGCCTGGCGCGACCTCAAGCATGGCCGTGTGGGCATGGACACCCCGGTCTCCATCGGCATCCTGGTCACTTTTCTGGTGAGCTCGGCCGCCACCTTCGACCCCACCGGCCCCTGGGGTGCCGAGGTCTGGTTCGACTCGCTGACCATGTTCGTGTTTTTCCTGCTCGGTGGGCGATACCTTGAATTCAAGGCGCGCGACCGCACGGCCGGGGCGCTGGATGGTCTGATGAACCGCCTGCCCGAAGTGTGCGAGCGCGAGACTCTGAGCGGCCTGGAGACGGTGTCGATCCGCCGGCTGGCGGTGGGCGACGTGGTGCGGGTGCAGGCGGGGCAGGCCTTTGCGGCCGACGGTGAATTGCTGAGCGAACGCGCCGCGGTGGACGAGGCCTTGCTCACCGGCGAGTCCCGCCCGGTGAACCGTGCGCAAGGGCAGGGCGTGGTGGCGGGCAGCTTCAACCTGGGCGGCCCGGTGCGCGTGCGCGTGACGCAGGTGGGGCGCGACACGCGCTTTGCGCAGATCGTGAAGCTGATGGAGCAGGCCTCCACCGAGAAGCCGCGCCTGGCCATCCTGGCCGACCGGGTCGCCGCGCCGTTTCTCGTGCTGGTGCTGCTGGCAGCGGCTGTGGCGGGTGTCTATTGGTGGCAGATCGATCACACCCGGGCGCTTGCCGTGGCGGTGGCTGTGCTCATCGTCACCTGTCCGTGTGCACTGTCGCTGGCCACGCCAGCGGCCATGCTGAGTTCGGCGGGGGCACTGGCACGCCGGGGTGTGCTGGTGCGCCGGCTGCAGGCGTTCGAGGTGCTGGCCGGCATCAACGCCGTGGTGTTCGACAAGACCGGCACGCTGACCCACGACCGGCTGGAGCTGCGCGAGGTGAGCACCCGGGCCGGCGTGCGCCGCGAGCAGGCGCTGGCGCTGGCCGGTGCGCTGGCGGCGGGTTCGCTGCACCCGGTGTCTCGCGCCTTGGCGCGGCAGGGCGGTGGGCAACTGCTGACCGATGTGACCGAAGTGGCCGGGCAGGGCATGCAGGCCCGCCTGCCCGACGGCACAGGTGTGCGACTGGGCTCGGCCGCTTTCTGCGGTGCACCCGCGCACGCCGCAGACGACGAAGCGCCGCGCACCCACCTAAGCGACGACGCGGGCTGGATGGCCAGCTTCACGCTGGAAGAAGGCCTGCGCGAAGACGCCCGCGAAGCGGTGCAGGCCCTGCGTGCGCTGGGCGTGCGCACCTGGCTGCTCTCGGGCGACCGCGCGACCGCGGCCGAAGCCGTGGGCCAGGCGGTGGGCGTGGACCACGTGATTGCCGGCGCCACGCCCGAACAAAAGCTGGTGGAAGTGACCCGGCTGCAGGCGCAGGGCCTGACGATTGCGATGGTGGGTGACGGCCTCAACGACGGCCCGGTGCTCGCGCGCGCCGACACCTCGTTTGCGCTGGGTCAGGCCGCGCCGCTGGCGCAGGCCCAGTCGGACTACGTGATCCAGGGCGGGCAGGTGATGGACGTGGTGCACACGCTCACCCAGGCGCGCGCCACGCTGCGCATCGTGCGGCAAAACCTCATCTGGGCCGCCGCCTACAACGTGGTGGCCGTGCCGCTGGCGCTGGTGGGCTGGATGCCGCCCTGGCTGGCCGGCCTGGGCATGGCGGGCAGTTCGCTGCTGGTGATCGGCAATGCCCTGCGCCTGGCGGGAAAAACCCCGCAAGCGTCATCGAACAACCCGCCTCCCGCGCCCGCATCGGCGTAGCATGGCCCACACCTCCACAACCACGCTGCAAGCCCACCACCCATGGACATCCTGTACCTGCTGATTCCCCTGTCCGTGCTGCTCGTGTTCGGGATCATCGGCGTGTTCTGGTGGGCCTTGCAGTCGGGGCAATTCGACAACATCGAGCGCGAAGGTGAGCGGATTCTCAAGAGCGATTGAGCCCGCTTGATGTAAGTCAAGGTATCGAATCGTGTCCGTGAAGACACTTCCATCAGTGACATTTGCGAGGAGTTTCAGTATGTCCGTGACAAACAAGGCCAGCCAGTCGGCGGTCTACAACGACAAAGTGGTGCGGCAGTTCGCCGTCATGACGGTGGTGTGGGGGGTGGTGGGCATGCTGGTGGGCGTGATCATTGCGGCGCAGCTCACCTGGCCCGAGCTCAATCTGGGCATTGAATGGCTGTCTTACGGCCGCCTGCGGCCGCTGCACACCAACGCAGTGATCTTTGCCTTTGGTGGCTGCGGTCTCTTTGCCTCCAGCTACTACGTGGTGCAGCGCACCTGCCAGACACGGATCTTCTCCGACGGTCTCGCGGCCTTCACCTTCTGGGGCTGGCAGCTGGTGATCGTGCTGGCCGCGATCACGCTGCCGCTGGGCCTCACCCAGGGCAAGGAATACGCCGAACTCGAATGGCCGATCGACCTGCTGATCGCGGTGGTCTGGGTGGCCTACGCGGTGGTGTTCTTCGGCACCATCGGCAAACGCAAGGTGCGCCACATCTATGTGGCCAACTGGTTCTTCGGCGCCTTCATCCTGGCCGTGGCCATGCTGCACATCGTCAACAGCGCCGCGCTGCCCGTGGACGGCTTCAAGTCCTACTCGGCTTACGCCGGTGTGCAGGACGCGATGGTGCAGTGGTGGTATGGCCACAACGCGGTGGGCTTCTTCCTCACCGCCGGTTTCCTTGGAATGATGTATTACTTCATCCCCAAGCAGGCCGAGCGCCCCGTCTACTCCTATCGCCTGTCGATCGTGCACTTCTGGGCGCTGATCTTCACCTACATGTGGGCCGGTCCGCACCACCTGCACTACACCGCGCTGCCCGACTGGACGCAGTCGGTCGGCATGGTGTTCTCGCTCATCCTGCTGGCGCCCAGCTGGGGCGGCATGATCAACGGCATCATGACGCTCTCGGGCGCCTGGCACAAACTGCGCGATGACCCCATCCTGCGCTTCCTGATCGTCTCGCTCTCGTTCTACGGCATGTCGACCTTTGAAGGTCCGATGATGTCGATCAAGACGGTCAATGCACTCTCGCACTACACCGACTGGACCGTGGGCCACGTGCACAGCGGCGCCCTGGGCTGGGTTGGCCTGGTGACCATGGGGTCCATGTACTACCTGATCCCGCGCCTGTACGGCCAGAAAAAGATGTATTCCGTGCCCGCCGTCGAGCTGCACTTCTGGGTTGCCACCATCGGCATCGTGCTCTACATCGCCGCCATGTGGATCGCCGGTGTGATGCAAGGCCTGATGTGGCGCTCGGTCAACCCCGACGGCAGCCTCACCTACACCTTCGTGGAGTCGGTCAAGGCCACCTTCCCGTTCTATGTGATCCGCCTGCTGGGCGGTCTGCTGTACCTCGGCGGCATGGTGGTGATGCTGTGGAACACCGTCATGACGGTCAGGAGCGGGCTGGCACAGGACGTGCGCATCCCCGCCATCAACCCTGCTCACGCCTGAGGACAACACCATGGCCAATCAAGACAAACCCCAGGGTTTCACGCACGAGCGCATCGAGACCAACAACTTCCTGATGATCGTGCTCATCGTGCTGGTGATCGCGGTCGGTGGACTGGTGGAGATCGTTCCGCTGTTCTTCCAGAAGTCCACCACCCAGCCGGTAGAGGGCCTCAAACCCTACAGCGCGCTGCAGATCGCCGGACGCGACATCTATGTGCGCGAAGGTTGCTACAACTGCCACTCGCAGATGATCCGGCCGCTGCAGGCCGAGACGCTGCGCTACGGCCACTACTCGCTGGCGGGTGAATTCGTGTACGACCGGCCGTTCCAGTGGGGCAGCAAGCGCACCGGGCCCGACCTGCACCGCGTGGGCGGGCGCTACAGCGATGAATGGCACCGTGCGCACCTGACCAACCCGCGCGATCTGGTGCCCGAGTCGAACATGCCGGCCTACCCATGGCTGGCGAAGAAGACGGTGAACGAAGCCGGCATTCCCCGGCGCATGGAGGTGCTGCGCACCCTGGGCGCGCCCTACACCAACGACGAGATCGCCGCATCCACCGCCGACGTCAAAGGCAAGACCGAGCTCGACGCGCTGGTGGCCTACCTGCAGGTGCTCGGCACCGCGATCAAGTAAGCCCACGGAGGACACCATGGACATCAACGACCTGCGCAGCATCGTCACTGTGGTCAGCATGCTGACCTTCCTGGGCATCGTGGTCTGGGCCTGGTCCAGGCAGAACAAGGAACGTTTCGAGGAGGCGGCCCAGCTGCCTTTCCAGGACGAATGAACCCCACGACTCCGTCAGAACAAGAGAAACATCATGAGTGATTTCACCAGCGAATTCTGGTCCTGGTACGTGGCCGGGCTGACCGTGGTCAGCATCCTGGCCTGCGCGGTCCTGCTCTGGATCAGCGGCACCACCAAAGTCAAGGTACGGGCCGACAACACCACCGGCCATGTGTGGGACGAGGACCTGCAAGAGATGAACAACCCCTTGCCGCGCTGGTGGGTGTACCTGTTCATCATCACGGTGGTCTTCGCGCTGGTCTACGGCGTGCTGTACCCCACCTTCGGCAAGTACCAGGGCGTTTTGGGCTGGACGTCGCAAGGCCAGCACCAGGCCGAGGTCGACAAGGTGCAGAAGGACATCGCACCCATCTACGCGCGCTTCAACGGCCTGTCGCCCGAGCAACTGGCGGGCGACGCGCCGGCCATGGCCATCGGCGAGCGCCTGTACATGAACAACTGCGCCCAGTGCCACGGCTCGGACGCGCGCGGCGCCCGCAGCTTCCCCAACCTCACCGACGGGGACTGGTTGCACGGCGGTGATCCTGCAACCATCAAGACCACGCTCACGCAGGGCCGCATCGGCATGATGCCGCCCATGGCTGCAGCCGTGGGCACGCCCGATGACGTGCGCAACGTGGCGCATTACGTGATGAGTCTGTCGGCCACGCCGCACGACTCGGTGCGCGCTGCGGTGGGTCGTTCCAAGTTCGGTGCCTGCGCTGCCTGCCACGGCGCCGAGGGCAAAGGCAACCCCGCACTGGGTGCCCCCAACCTGACCGACGGCATCTGGCTGCACGGCTGGGGCGAGGAGGCGATCGTGCGTGCCGTGACCAACGGCTTCACCAACCAGATGCCGGCGCAGGCCGGCAAGCTCAACGCCGACCAGATCCATGTCCTCACCGCCTACATCTGGGGTCTGTCCAACAAGCCGCCGGTGGCGACCAACTGAGTCTGATTGAAAGCCTCCGTGTCCCAAGCAACACCTGGCGCCAAACCTTCAGCCACCATCATCCCCATCGTGCCTGCGGCCGCAGACGACGAGGTGATGGTGTCGCTGTACGCGTCGAGCCAGAAGATCCATCCGCGCTCGGTCTCGGGCGTGTTCTCCAACTGGCGCTGGATCATGGTGTGGATCACGCAGGTCGTCTTCTACGGTCTGCCCTGGCTGGAGTGGAATGCGCGCCAGGCCGTGTTGTTCGATCTGGAGGCGCGCCGCTTCTACATCTTCAGTCTGGTGCTCTACCCGCAGGATTTCATCTACCTCACCGGGCTGCTGGTCATCTCGGCACTCTCGCTGTTCCTGTTCACGGCGGTGGCGGGTCGGCTGTGGTGTGGGTTTGCCTGCCCGCAAACGGTCTACACGGAGATCTTCCTGTGGATCGAAAAGAAGGTGGAAGGCGACCGCTCCGCGCGCCTGCGGCTGGACGCGGCCGCCATGTCGGCATCCAAGCTCGGCAAGCGCGTGCTCAAGCAGGTGCTCTGGATTGCCGTTGCGCTGTGGACCGGCTTCACCTTCGTGGGCTACTTCACGCCCATCCGCGAGCTGGCCGCGCTCTCGGTGGCCGCCTCGCTCGGCCCCTGGCAAACCTTCTGGGTGTTTTTCTATGGCTTCGCCACCTACGGCAACGCCGGCTTCCTGCGCGAGCAGGTCTGCAAGCACATGTGTCCGTATGCGCGCTTCCAGAGCGCAATGTTCGACAAGGACACGATGATCGTGACCTACGACGAGAAGCGCGGCGAGCCGCGTGGTCCTCGCTCGAAAAAGGCCGACCCGGCGGCCCTGGGGCTGGGCTCGTGTGTGGACTGCACCCTGTGCGTGCAGGTCTGCCCGACCGGTATCGACATCCGCAAGGGCCTGCAGTACGAGTGCATCGGCTGCGCGGCCTGCGTCGACGTGTGCGACGACGTGATGGACAAGGTCGGCTACCCGCGTGGCCTCATCAAGTTCTCGACCCAGAACGGCATGGAGCAGGGCTGGAGTACGAAGCAGATGCTGCAGCGCGCCATGCGCCCGCGCGTGCTGGTGTACTCGGCCATCCTGCTGACCATCACCGCGGCGGTGGGTGTGAGCCTGTTCCTGCGCACGCCACTGCGGGTGGACGTGATGCGCGACCGCGGTTCGCTCGCGCGCATGGTGGAGCAGGGCCGCATCGAAAACGTGTACCGCCTGCAGATCATGAACGCCACCGAAAAGACGCAGCGCTACGCCATCACGGTCTCGGGCCTGCCCGGCATCACGCTGGACCCGCTTGCCGAGGTCGAGGTGTTGCCCACCGAAGTGCGATCGGCCGCGGTGCGGGTCCAGATCCCGCCTGGCACCGCCGAAGCCGGTTCTCACCCCATCCGGTTCGAGATCCGTTCCACCGGTGACGAAGTGGCCCGCGTGACCGAGAAGGCCGCCTTCCTCGTGCCGCGCTGAATCGCCCACCCAGATTTGCCTTTTCAGGAGATTGCCATGACTTCATCCAACGCCACGAACACCGCTGCGGCCCCGGCCTGGTGGCGCACGCCTCACATGTGGCTGGTGGTGGGTGCGCCACTGGTGGGTGTGGCGGCCAGCCTGACCGCCGCCTTCTTCGCCATCAACGGTGCCGACCCGGTGCTCAACAAGGCCGACTACCAGCGCGATTTCAAGGCTGCTCATGCGTTGCAGGGCCAGGCCCGCATCGACGCCTTAGCCAAGCTGCAGCCGGCCCACCAGGCGCGCAACAACGCCGCCTCGCCGGTGATCCCGGCCGAGTGATCCACAACGACAACGGGGAGACAAACCCATGTGGGGAAAGCGCCTGATGGGGATCGCATGGCCCGCCTTTCTGGTGGCGGCCGTGCTGGAGATGGTGGTCTTTGCACTCGTGGACCCGAGCGATCTGCACTGGTTCGGCTCGCCGCTGGCGCTTTCGCGCGAGGCGGTCTACACGCTGGCGTTTTTCGTGTTCTGGGCGCTGACGATGGCGTCAAGCGCGCTCACCACGCTGCTGACCCTGCCTTCGTCGGAACTCTGAACGATCCGCCTCAGGAGGGCAGCGACCCGCGCAGCGGCGGAGCGTGGGGGCCTGGGGATCCGGCGCAGGGCCGCCCCAAGCCGGATCAGCCCCCGTGGGGGGCAGCGACCCGCGCAGCGGCGGAGCGTGGGGGCAACGTTTTGCCGCCGGGCCGCCCCAAGGCAAAACAGCCCCCGTGGGGGGCAGCGACCCGCGCAGCGGCGGAGCGTGGGGGCTACGTTTTGCCGCCGGGCCGCCCCAAGGCAAAACAGCCCCCGTGGGGGGCAGCGACCCGCGCAGCGGCGGAGCGTGGGGGCTACGTTTTGCCGCCGGGCCGCCCCAAGGCAAAACAGCCCCCGTGGGGGGCAGCGACCCGCGCAGCGGCGGAGCGTGGGGGCTACGTTTTGCCGCCGGGCCGCCCCAAGGCAAAACAGCCCCCGTGGGGGGCAGCGACCCGCGCAGCGGCGGAGCGTGGGGGCCTTAGATACAGGTCTGCGGGTTGACGATCTGGCGCAGTCCGTCGACGTTCTTGATGTGCACGTAGCGCTGCTTCACCTCAATGATGCCGTCCTCCACGAACTTGGAGAACGTGCGGCTCACCGTCTCCAGCTTCATGCCCAGGTAGCTGCCGATTTCCTCGCGCGTCATGCGCAGCACGAATTCGGACTGTGAGAAGCCGCGAGCGTGCAGGCGCTGCACCAGATTGAGAAGGAAAGCGGCCAGCCGCTCTTCGGCGCGCATGCTGCCCAGCAGCAGCATCACGCCGTGGTCACGCACGATCTCGCGACTCAGGATCTTGTGCACATGGTGCTGCAGCGTGGTGAATTCGCGCGAGAGTTCCTCGACCTGGTCGAACGGCATGATGCAGACCTCGGCGTCTTCCAGCGCGACCGCGTCGCAGGAGTGGTGGTCGCTCACGATGCCGTCCATGCCGATGATCTCGCCCGTCATCTGGAAGCCGGTCACCTGGTCGCGGCCGTCGGCCGTGGTCACGCAGGTCTTGAAGAACCCCGAGCGAACCGCATAGAGCGAGGTGAATTTGTCGCCGACGCTGAACAGCGATTGACCTCGCTTGATCCGCTTGCGGGTGGAGATCACGCGGTCCAGCTTGTCCATCTCGTCAGGGTTCAGACCCATGGGCAGACAGAGCTCGCGCAGGTTGCAGCTGGAACAGGCAACTTTGATGGTGTGGGCGTCCATACGAAATCCGGGAATGTGTGACAGACCACAGCATACCCCCGTGGGGTGTCGGTGCTCCCAAACGGGCAGGGCGCATCTGCCTGTTGATGAAGATCAAGGGCCCCAGGCCTTTCCTGCGGCACAGTGGTTCCATTGATTGGGAGACATCCTGTGAGCCACACCATTTCCGACGATCTGCTGCGCCGGTTCGACATCCCCGGACCACGCTACACCTCGTACCCCACCGCCGACCGCTTCGTTGAAGCCTTCACCGAGCAAGACTACGTTCAGGCGCTCGAGCAGCGAAAAGCGGGATCGATGGCACTGCCGCTATCACTTTACGTGCACATCCCGTTTTGCGAGTCGGTCTGCTACTACTGCGCCTGCAACAAGGTGATCACCAAGCACCACGAGCGCGCGGCCGAATACCTGCGTTACCTCACACGGGAGGTCGAACTGCAGGTAGCCCATTTCGGCCGGGGGCACAACGTCTCGCAGCTGCACCTGGGCGGTGGCACGCCGACCTTCCTGTCGGACGCCGAGCTCGAAGACCTCATGACCATGCTGCGCTCGCACTTCACGCTGGTGCCTGGCGGCGAGTATTCGGTGGAGGTGGATCCGCGCACGGTGAGCGAAGAGCGCCTGCGCAACTTGGCCCGTCTGGGCTTCAACCGCCTGAGCTTCGGTGTGCAGGACTTCGACCCCGCCGTGCAGAAGGCGGTGCACCGCGTGCAACCCGCCGAGCAGGTGTTCGCACTGGTGGACGCCGCGCGCCGTATCGGATTCGAGTCCGTCAACGTCGACCTGATCTATGGCTTGCCGATGCAAACGCCGGAGTCGTTCGCACGCACCCTGACCCAGGTGAATGCGCTTCGCCCCGACCGCATTGCGCTCTACGCCTACGCTCATTTGCCAGCGCGCTTCAAGCCGCAGCGGCGCATCGTCGCCGCCGAACTGCCCAGCGGCAGCGCCAAGCTGGCCATGCTCTCGGCTTCATTGGACGCGTTGCAGGACGCCGGCTACGTTTACGTGGGCATGGACCACTTTGCGCTGCCGACCGACGCGCTGGCCGTGGCCAAGCGGCAGGGCCGGCTGCACCGCAACTTCCAGGGCTACAGCACCCAGCCCGACTGCGATTTGATCGCACTCGGTGTGTCCGCCATCGGGCGTATCGGGGCCACCTACAGCCAGAACGCCAAGACGCTGGAGGAGTACCGCGACATGCTGGACCAGGGCCGCCTGCCGATCGTGCGCGGCCTGGCGCTCACGCGCGACGACCTGCTGCGCCGCGCGGTGATCATGTCGTTGATGTGCCAGGGCGAGCTGCAGTTCGAGTCGATCGAACTTGGGCACCTGATCGATTTCAAGTCTTACTTCGCCCGCGAGCTGGAGCAGCTGCAAGGCTTGGCCGAGCAAGGGCTGGTGCGTCTGGACAAGACCGGTCTGCAGGTGACGGAGGCTGGCTGGTACCTGGTGCGCGCCATTGCCATGGTGTTCGACAAGTACCTGCGGGTCGACCAGGACCGGGCACGCTTCTCCAAGCTCATCTGAGCTGCACTACATTGAGCCCATGCAAACTTCAATGGCGATCACGGCCTTGTTCATGGGCGTGGTGGGTGGCCCCCACTGCGTGGCGATGTGCGGTGCGGCCTGCGCCGGCATCAGCCGCGGCGCCGGGGAGCGCAGCACGCAGGCCCTGTGGACCTTCCAGCTCAGCCGCATGGTTGGTTACGCGTTGTTCGGCGCCTTTGCCGCGGGCTCGGTGCAAGGCTTGGCCTGGCTGGGCACCAACACTGCGGTGATTCGCCCGGTGTGGACCTCGTTTCACGTGGCGGCCTTGCTGCTGGGGGTCACGCTGCTGTGGCGCGCGCGCCAGCCCGCCTGGATCGAGACCATGGGCCAGAACATCTGGCGCAAGGCGCGGCCCGTGCTGATGTCCATGGGCCAGCGCGCCCCGGTGGTGCTGGGCGTGGCCTGGGCGCTCATGCCCTGTGGCCTGCTGTATTCGGCGTTGCTGGTGGCTTCGCTGTCGGCCAACGCGCTGGAGGGCGCGGCCATCATGGCGCTGTTCTCCATCGGTACGTCGATCTCGTTGACTGCCGCTCCATGGCTGCTGCTTCGCCTGAACGGCGCGCGCTCCGGCGCCTGGGGCATTCGCCTGGCCGGCCTGGCGCTGGCGGCCACATCCGGTTGGGCTCTGTGGATGGGCATCACCCAACCCACCGGGCTCTGGTGTCTCTGATTCAGGTTGTCTGGCTGCTGCGGCCCGGCAAGGTGGCGAGCACCAAGCCGAGCAGGGCGATGCCGAAGGCCAGCAACTGAATGGCAGTGAGTCGCTCGCCCATGAACAACACGCCGATGGCCGCCGCGCTCACCGGCAGCATCACCGTGAACACGCCGGCTTGCGAGGCCGGCACGGTTTTGAGGCCAGTCATCCACAGCCACACCGTCCACACGCTGGCCGCCAGCGCGTAGAACACCAGCAGCGTCCAGATCGGCAGGCTCACCGTGCCGAAATCAAACGACCACGCGGCCCACAGCCCGAACGGCGTGACCAACGCAAACCCCCACAAGTTGATGATGGCCGAGATGCGCTTCGGACCCAGACCCTCGGTGAGGCGCTTGCCGATGACCACATAAGAAGCCTCGCACACCACCGCCGCGAACACCAGGAGGTTGCCCAGCAGCGCGCGGCTGATGCCGAAAGGACCGTTGCTGTCCACCGCCGCACCGGTGTCCACTTTCTGCAGCGAGAACAGGCCGATGCCGATGGCCGCGCAGGCGATGCCCGCTGCGCTGCGCCAGCCGATGCGTTCGCGCAGAAAGACCCAGCTCAGCACCGCCACCACTGCCGGGATGGAGGACATCACCACGCCGGCCGCCACAGCCGTGGTCATGCTCACGCCGAACAGCATGCAGATGGAAAACAGGAAGTTGCCGAGGAAGGATTCGAGGAACAACAGCCGACGCGTGTGCGGCGTGATCGGTGGCTCGCCCGGCGGCTTCTTCAACCAACGCAACATGGCCAGCCCGCCAATGCCGAACCGCAGCCAGGCCAGCAGGAAGATGGGAAACACGAGCACCAGCGGCTTGGACAAAGCCACGTAACTGCCCACGAGCGACATGCTCAGTGCAAGGCTGGCGTAGGCCCACCAACGGTTCAGGGGAGGGATGGGGTTCACAGGATCGCTTGATTCAAAAGTGGGCTGGATCATGCCCGAAGGTGCTGCGCCCTTGCTTTTCGGGATGAGGGTTGTCAATTTCTCATTGTGAAATAAAAGAATGTTGCGGTGCGCAAAAATTTCTCAATACAAGAAAGTTGATTCCATATTGAGAAAAAGTACAAAAATGCTGTTGATAAACATAGAGAAAGTTTTTCTCTTATATAAGACATAAGAGCGTCTAAAACTCTTCTATAAGACTTAAAGTCGAGGCGCTGGCTGAGGCCTTGCAAGCGAACTTGCACTACCGAAGCCAACCCTGATCCATCAACCTCACGGAGTATCCCCATGCCTCAATCCCTCACCGAGCAACTGAGCCGCCAGCAGCAAATCGAAGCCCTGGAAAAAGACTGGGCGACCAACCCCCGCTGGAAAGGTGTCAAGCGCGGCTACTCCGCCGCCGACGTCGTGCGTCTGCGCGGCAGCATGCAAATCGAGCACACGCTGGCCAAGCGTGGCGCCGAAAAGCTCTGGGACAAGGTCAATGGCGGCTCCAAAAAGGGCTACGTGAACGCCTTTGGCGCGATCTCCGCAGGCCAGGCCATGCAGCAGGCCAAGGCCGGTCTGGAAGCGGTGTACCTGTCGGGCTGGCAGGTGGCAGCGGACGGCAACACCTCCGAGACCATGTACCCCGACCAGTCGCTCTACGCCTACGACTCGGTGCCCACCATGGTTCGCCGCATCAACAACACCTTCAAGCGCGCCGACGAAATCCAGTGGGGCCGTGGCATCGAGCCGGGCAGTCCTGAGTTCATCGACTACTTCCTGCCGATCGTGGCCGATGCAGAAGCTGGTTTCGGTGGCGTGCTCAACGCCTTCGAACTGATGAAGAACATGATCGCCGCCGGTGCGGCAGGCGTGCACTTCGAAGACCAGCTGGCCGCCGTGAAGAAATGCGGTCACATGGGTGGCAAGGTGCTCGTGCCCACGCAAGAGGCTTGCGAGAAGCTGATCGCCGCGCGCTTCGCCGCCGACGTGATGGGTGTTTCCACCATCGTGCTGGCCCGCACCGACGCCGAAGCCGCCAACCTGATCACCAGCGACCACGACGCCAACGACAAGCCTTTCCTGACCGGCGAGCGTACGCAAGAAGGCTTCTACCGCGTGAAGAACGGCCTGGAGCAGGCCATCAGCCGCGGCATCGCTTACGCCCCCTACGCCGATCTGGTGTGGTGCGAGACCGGCGTGCCCGACATCGGCTTCGCCCGCGAGTTCGCCCAGGCCGTGCAGGCCGCCTGCCCCGGCAAGCTGCTGTCGTACAACTGCTCGCCGTCCTTCAACTGGAAGAAAAACCTCAACGACAAGCAGATCGCATCGTTCCAGGAAGACCTGGCAGCGCTGGGCTACAAGTACCAGTTCATCACGCTGGCCGGCATCCACATCAACTGGTTCAACACCTTCCAGTTCGCCCACGCCTACGCCCGCGGCGAAGGCATGAAGCACTACGTGAACATGGTGCAGGAGCCCGAGTTCGCCGCACGCGACAAGGGCTACACCTTCGTGTCGCACCAGCAGGAAGTGGGCGCCGGTTACTTCGACGACGTGACCACCGTGATCCAGGGCGGCTCGTCCAGCGTGAAAGCCCTGACCGGTTCGACCGAAGAAGAGCAGTTCCACTGACATCCCCGAGTCCGCCCCAGAGCGGTTGGAGGAGACGAGGAAACGCCACCCTTCGGGGTGGCTTTTTTTTATTGGTGCGGAAGTTAGTTTTAAGGGAAAGTGCTCTAAATTGATGTATTACAAGCAATCAAACTACAACTGCTTCGCGTTACCGGTTTGGACGATTCTCCACTCGGAATCAGGTATCGCGCAATCAATTCGACACTGTAATGAGCCCGGGCGGAGATCGACGATAGACATATTCTTGGATTTAAGCATTTTCGCCAATGCACCTGTTCTCTTCACAATAGGCTTGGCGCCGTGAGCCGTGATGAACACACGATTTGTCCGTGCCTTAATACGTTCGATATCTTCAGCCCGAGGCAGCTTACTGCGACTAAATGGCGTAAGAATTGCGAGCGGATCAGGCAGTAGCAAATCTGTCCAAATACTCTGATGCTCAGCGGTTATAGATCCATGATGTGCAACTTTGTAGAGACTTGCCTTTTGTCCCGGCTTCTCATTACTCGCTAAAACAGCACTCCATCCCGTCAAAATATTACCGTGTTCTTCCAAGTCCGATCCCAGTAGAATTGAATGTTCTCCTGCTCTAAAGTGCATTGCGACGGCGACATGGTTAGGTCCTTGTGCCGGTAGGGTGAGCTTATTTGTCCAAAGTGGAGGCATTAGCTTGGCTAAACTTATCAGACTTCTTGCTGAGTTTTCAGGTGAAGGACTAAGGGTCCAAAGCTCTACGACACCATCTTGTGACATAAAAATGCGTTGATCTTGCGTCGCCAGTTTTGGCGGTGTATTTCTCGATCTAACTATCTTTAAGCAATTCGTCAGTTCAGCTACACCGGAAGTAAAAGGGTCTTCTTCAGTTGAGCCGTCACTGTATGCCTGCAAGAGGGATAGAAATTCTTTTGATGCTAATGCACTCGACATGCAAAATCTTGCATTGGGCGCTGCAGCTAAAATGTCGCTCAGTCCCCGAATATGATCATCATGCCAATGACTGCATACAACTAGTTTGATTTTCGTGAGATCTACACCTATCGAGTTTAGGTAAAGAAGCGCTGTGGGTGTCTTGGTCTCTCGATCTATACAGCTATCAATGACGAACCACATGTCTTGGTAGTGAAGAATTATGCATTCTCCAACACTCGGTCCTATCAAAGTTACTTCTAACTCACTGGGTTTAGGCAGGGTCATTACTAGCTGGTGCTAAGTCAGATTTTAGCCACTCAAGGTCGAATAGGGGTGCATTTATCAGTTGTTCATTCTGTTTGCGTGTCCAAATTTTTCCTCTCTTAAAGCGCAGTGACGATTCGGTTGACCTACGGCCAAACTTGTCAACTCGATACCCTACTGACCAATAAAACAATGCACCTGGTTTGATGAGGTCAAGATCATCTTCTGATATCTCTTCAAAGTTAAACTGCGCGTTTTCTAGAATGCCGGCTTGATGTTCACTAGAAACTTGTGCGTCAAACACACCACTCTCGGTGTCTACGTGTTCAACTCTACCTGTCCACGCTTCCAGCAATTTAAAGGCAACTGTTTCCTTCTCTTCCTTGGAAATAGGAAGAGTTCTTTGCGCTTGCGCGTTGGACCTAACTACTTGTGTGCTACCCGGCACTAAAATTTGGTTGAACTCGCCCCAGTTTGGATCAACTGATTTTGTAATTCTGGGCTGCGTGTAACCGTCATGAATCTCTGTTTTCGAGCTCTCGAAACTTCTTGGATCTGTCCCGTGAGTTCCATGAGTTAAGGGAGTGCTATGTAGCGTTGGTGTGCTCATACAATTCCTTAAAAAGCTTTTCAGCAGTTTCTTTAGAGCTTGTCCAGTGCTTTCTCAAGAATTCTGAGGCCTCTGCTGAACTTACCTTTGCATCATTGATTTTGAGGTTGTAGTGATCATTGATGGAGGTGAATATGCCATTTTTAACGATATTTGATGGCTGAAAGTTTAAGTTGATCTTCCCATTAAGATCATCATTTCTTTCAAGTTGAACTTGGAGATTGAGCATGCCAGCGCGCTTGGGCCAAATTTTATTCCACATTGTTTTTGGCACAAGCGTGTCACCTACATGATGCCAAGCCTTTTCAGACTGAGTTGAGTAATGTTCGACCCAATTAATTCCGAGCTCGTCAATAAATGTCCCTTCAAGAACATCAAGAACTCCACACATCAAATCACGTACAGGTTCAAATAGATTTTCCTGGGTTGTGCCAATTTGAATCCTGTTAGTCCGAACATCTATATCAAACCCCGCGACGTTGAAAATGGTGGCATCTGGAGTTACCAATACTTGATCAGTACCCTTTGATTCAACCTCCCCAAGTAGTTTGTGATGTGCAAACCACCAGGGATGAAAGGTGCCAGGCGCGAAAGGTCCTGTTGCCACAACGGTGAATGATCTCCTGTTATCGGCTTGAGTCATTAGCGTAGATTTCAAAGTGCTGCGAGTAGCAGTGGAGGTGTCAAAAAAAGTGATGCTTGCCAAACAGCTCGTAGCGGGTAATAGATTCGGATGGTCGAACCATGCTCTAGTCCTCTGCTAGCGGTTGTACCTCTTGTGGCGATTCCCGTCCACCTAGTGGTCTGTCACATCACAGCGAGGTCATCCGTTCAACTCTAACGAATCGCTTGTACACGCATGCGCTTCTCCACGTCTTTCATCAGTTCTGAAGGAGTGAGGTCCAACGCATCGCAGAGCTTAAACACCAATCTCACGCTCGGGCTGTTCTTCCCTAGCTCGACTAACGAGATGTAATTTCGGTCCACGTCCGCGCGTAGTGCGAGGTCAGTCTGACTCCACTTGCGACGTGTACGCATACTGCGCAACGCTTGCCCGAATGCTTGATCTGGTTCCACGCTGATCGCTCTCTAAGTTGAGCAAGGTTGTGCCAGATTCTCCCCTGAGTTGCAGCATATATGCGGCAAATTTACTCTCGTGCCGACGGTACTGAGGGGTTCTAGGTGTGGCCGCAAGGAGACTTGCACCACTTGTGGGTCAGTTCAACTTAAACAGTAAGGAAAAAATCTTGACTCGTGTTCATCAAATGATCGGTGTCCTCAGCGTTGGCCTCCTGGCCGCATGTTCGGGTCCATCGAGCGAGGAGGTCAAGACGTATTCAGAGGCCTGCGTCGACTTCTACAAGGAGAAGAGGGCGAAGTCTTCCGATGACGTCGAATACAGAAAGCACTGGATGAAGGACGACAAGATCGTCATTGCCCTGAAGGTCGAGCGAAGGGGGGAGAGCGGCTATGCCGAGGGCATCTGCGTCGTGGATCCCGAGGAGGGCACCGTTCACATTCCCTCACTCTTCGACCAGGCTCGATGGGCCAATTGACGTCCCTCCCTCTCCACCCACCCGCGCCCCAGCGACTTCGGTTCCTGGGGTTTTTTGTTGCCCATTTTTGGAGATTCAAATGATCTGGATACCCCTCCTGTCCGTCCCCCTCGCGCTCGCCCTCGTGAAGTTGGGCGCGGCAATCACCATGGCCTCGGTGCTCAAGTCGGCGGTGACGGTGGCCCTCGTGCTGCTCGTCCTGCTGGCGATAGCGCTGGCCTGGGCTCTTCGTAGGAGGAGTCAGGTTTTGTAGTTATCGATCCGCACCACCTCACCCGATGGGCTCCAGTTGTGTATGCAGCTGGGGCCCTCCTCATTTCCACACCACAAGGAGACTGCACATGCAGGTGATGCGTGATTCCACCTCGATCACCGACCCGACATTGATCCCACTGATTGCCCGACTCATCGAGGACCTGGACGACCAAGGCTGCGAACTGGAAGAGATGGTTCGAGTCGTCGTGATCGATCCCGGTGATGCGCTGACCACCATCGAAACAGAACTAGGCTTTCGTCTGCTGGACCGACCGCTGGACGTCATTGAGATGCACGAGGGTTGGTTCGAGCTGACCTACGTGCTGAGCGATGACGGATTTGGTGTGGTGGTGTACGTCCCCGTTCGCCCCGACGTCGATCCCGCACTCATCGCCCACTGTCGGGCGTCAATGTCATGAGATCCGCCCCCGTCCCCCCGCCGACCACCCACGAGGTGGTTTTTTTTCGTCCGTACCCATTCAGGAGATGCCGTTGAGCAGCCATCCCATCGTCACCGACTTCGCCTCCCTCCTCGACGAGAACCTGCGCGAGGCCTGGGAGGAGAGGGCGGCCGTCATGCAGTTCGAGGCGGGAATACCGCGTGATCTGGCCGAGGCGCTTGCGCTCCTGCTGGTGATCCGTCAGTACCCCACCGCCGCTCTATCCCGGCTCGTCTGAGCCATTTTTGCTAGGAGATATCCATGTCAAACGAAGAAATCATCATCGACGAACCCAGCCTGGACGATCTTGTGCGCGTCATCCGCGAGGGTCAGTGTCCATCCGTCTCCGGGCGCTCCACGCTGACCTACCACCTCGGGCAACTTGGGGAGGGCGGCGAGTTCTATGTGCGCATCTACGACAACACCGGCAAGGGGATGTTCGCCCGCGACTGGATACCGGCGGAGGGCATCCGTGGTGTGCTGGAGAGTGATGTACCGATCACGTCATCCGCCTTCAAGCCGCTGTACGAGGGTCGATCGGTCAACACCGCGGGCTTCCTCATGGCCGCACTGCGTGATCTGGGTGTGATCGGACTCGACGCCGAGAACGCGCGGCTCCACGTCCGCATTCCTGATGTGCCGCTGGACTCCGTGTTCAGTGAGGCTCCTCCCCGCCGCAAGAAGAAGGGAGGCTGATGGATGACGAGTCTCGTCAGTGCTCTTCTGGCCGCCGCGCTGCTCTCCATGCTCTTCACGGGCACGAGGGCGTTCGGTGTCGTCTGTCTCGTTCTCCTCTGCTACCTCAAACCCATCCTCGCTGCCTGCTTGGTCGTGCTGGCCATCACCTTCGTTCTGTACCTCTTCAAGTAAAGGAAATTCACCATGTCATACATCGACGCCATCACCGCCGCCGCCCACTGCATCTCCGACTGGGATGTGCCGCACGAGCTGCTGCAGCCGACCCTGACCAACGAGGCTGCTCGCCTGGCCCACCTGGACTCTGACCGCATGGGGTGCGCGGGGACAGAGTAAATGGGGTGGCCTCGCCGGGGCGCTGGCGGGGCCGCCTGGGACCAACCTGGGCAACCCTGGGCTAACCCCGGGGCTTCGTGGCCGCGCGACCCGGGCACAGGAGGGGGGCACGGGAGGCAGCCTTTTGACATTTGTGGAACCTCAGGAGAGCTTCCGTCGAACAAGATTCGCCCAGAAACTGCTCGTTTACCTCTGTAGGTTGCGTAGAAGCAACGTGGTCCAGAGACATTTTTCAGACCGAACTTTGGTACTGAAATTCCGCCAGGGGACACTTATACTGAGCGTCGATCATGAGTAGCTATAACGATGTATAAATATGAGAAAAAAATAGTATCTATAAGGAAGAAATAAAGCATAGGTATAGAACTAATTTGCAGGTAAGGCGCGCCTGTTCTCCGGTGCTTTGCTAGACTTCGTCCTGTGCCGTGATGAAGTGATGTTGAGTTCAGAACGGCGCAAGGGACTGTCGATTGTGGTGGTGCCAATGCTCTTTAAAAATTTATGTAGCTACGAAGGGTCTTGCGTCATTCATGCAGCGCGAACGGGATGAAAGTCTGCGCTTCGAGCCGTGTTCGGACGCACCTGTGACGCAGCTTTGACGGGGAAGAAGTTACATCGAACCAGTCGTGGGCAGAGAACGCGCTCCCACACAACTATGAAAGGAAACCCAGTGCAACCCCATAGGAGGGTCGGCGAACAATCACCAAAATCAGAAAACGTTCCATACATAAAGCAAGAAAGGAACAAAACAATGAAAGAGGAAGATCAAGCAACGTTCGAGAAGACTAAACCGGGGGGACGAAAGTCTTTCCTACCCAGTCTTTCAAAAGTATTTCAGCCGCTGGACAAAGCCAGCTTTCCACACCAACCTGAAGTACCACATCATTCACTACCAGGCACGATCGAAAATATCGCCCACATGCTCATGGGATACGGCATAACTGTGTCCAACGACGTGATTACCAAGTCCACTACTTTATCGATGGCAGGCTTGGCGAATACGGATGGGATGCAGGAAGCTCTGTTGGCTACGGTGATCAGCCTTGCGAATCTGAATAAACTGCCATCGTCGAATATCTCAGGGTACATCGAGGCGCTGGCCAAGGCTCATGAGGCCAACTGCGCCGAGGAATGGATGAAGTCGAAGCCTTGGGATGAGGTTGATCGGATGGATGCGATCACGGATACCGTGACGGCGGCGCCGGGTTATCCAGCCTTTCTCAAAAGGACTCTCATCAAGAAGTGGTTGCTGAGCATTGCGGCAGCTGCTACTCGACGCTCATTCAGTGCCCGCGGAGTGCTTACATTTCAGGGCGCTCAGGGCATCGGGAAAACGAGCTGGTTCAGGAGGTTGATTGACGATGATGGTTTGCGTGAGCGACTCATCAAGATCGATCATCACTTGGATGTGCACAACAAGGATTCAAAACTCGGGGCCATCAAGCACTTGATCGTTGAATTGGGCGAACTGGACAGCACCATCAAGAAAGATTTCGCCCGGTTGAAGGGTTTCTTGACAAGCGATCAGGACAAAATTCGCAAGCCATACGCCCGGCTTGAGTCGGAATACCAGAGGCGCACGGTGTTCTGTGCGTCGGTGAACGAATACAACTTCTTGGAGGATTCGACAGGAAATTCCCGGTTCTGGACCATTCCGGCGGTGAGTATCGACTACCAGCATGACATCGATATGCAGCAGTTGTTTGCGCAGTTGCTTGTGATGTTGGACAAGGGTGCAGAGTGGTGGCTCGACAAGGAGGAAGAAGGTCTCTTGGAAGAGCAAAACCGGAAGCACCGTGCAGTCAGCGTGATGCGTGACTTGTTTTTGGAGCACGTCGATGTTGAGCGAGTCGACGTAGGTGGATGTGAGGCTTACACGTCAAGTGAGGTGCTCAAGAAGCTGGGGATCCAGTATCCAACGAACGGTCAGGCAAAGGAGTGTGCGAGGACTTTGAGAGAATATTTTGGCGGCAGCCGGAAGATTCGAGATCGTGATCGGTGGCGTGTGCCGTTTCGTGCACAGCCTGCCTATCGGAGTACGGCGGAGGACGATGACAGGTTCGGCGACATAACTTTCTGAGAGTAGTCAACGTATTGTTTTTTGGAGATGTGATGAAGAAGGGGCCCTACGGGGCTCCTTTTTTTTTCGTCGGTACTTTGTTGTGTGAAGTCAGGCAAGCCACGGAGGCGGGGGGATGGGGGGCAGAAAACACAAAATTCCTTGGTGTGGGTGCCGGAGGCCATCCCATGGCGGGAGCACGGGTAGCAGAAACACAGGCAAAAACTGCCCCCGTGATTTCAGGATTGGAGCCGCGCTGGCCAAGTCGGAAAATCTGCCTCCGGTGCCCCCGTGCCCCCGCCACCGGCCGGGTTTTGGTGTGGAGCGCGACAGCAGGACCCATCAACACATTCGGACATATATCTACACACCGCTGGACAAACCTAGTTGGTCGCAGTGATCACACCAACAATTTGGAGATAAGGAAAAAACACAAAAGCTGCATTTCTGACCTGACCGCGTAGCCGGTCCCCATCCATGGCCATGCCTGTTCACTCAATGAGTGTGCCGGTGTGGCCTTTTTTTTCGTCCGCACAATTCATAGGAGGTCCATGTGCCCACTGCAACCCTGTCCACTCAACTCGTGAACTCAGCTGTGTGCCCGGAGGGGCGCAGCAAGCTCGACCTCTACGACACCGCCGTCCCGGGTTTCATCCTGGAGGTGCGTCCGTCGGGAGGCAAGACCTATCACCTCCGCTACCGCGACCAGTACGGCAAGCAACGTCAGTACAAGATCGGTGACGCCGCGTCCATCAGCTTCACGCGTGCACGCGATGCGGCTCAGCGGGTCCGCTCCCGGGTGGTGATGGGAGATAGCCCCATGGATGAGCGCCGTGCTCAGAGAACGGTGCCGACCCTCGCGGAGTTCATCCGTGACACCTACATGCCCCACATACGTGTGCATCGTCGGAACTTCCAGTCCACGGTGAGCTTCCTCAAGCTGCACGTCCTCCCGCGCTTCGGCCATCGGCGCCTCGACGAGATCACACCCAAGATGATCAGTGAGGCCCACGATGAGCTGAAGGTGAAGGGGTATGCCCTGTCCACGGCGAACAAGATGCCGATCCTTTTCAAGATCTTCTACAACCTGGCCCGCAGGATGAAGGTGCAGGGCGCAGCGTCGAATCCCGCCCAGTCGCTCAAGCTGTTCCAGGTCAACAACATGAAGGAGCGGTATCTGACGCCGGAGGAGGTGCAGCGGCTGCGCAGGGTGCTGGAGGAGGGCGACAACAAGCAAATGAAATACATCGTGACTCTGCTGCTGATGTTGGGGTGTCGCAAGCGCGAGCTGCTGGAGGCGCGATGGGAGGACGTCGATTTGGATCGGCGGACTTGGTTCATCCCCATATCGAAGTCGGGGAGGGCCCGCAATGTGCCCCTCTCGTCGGCGGCCATTGAGGTGTTGAGGTCATTGCCACGCTGGGAGGGGTGCACTTATGTGGTCCCCAACCCGATCACACGCAAGCCCTTCGGCAACCTGCACTATCCGTGGGACAAGGTGAGGCGGGCGGCGGGATTAGATGGTGTGAGGATGCACGACCTCCGGCACAGCTTCGCGAGCAATCTGGTGAACTCGGGGCGGTCCATCTACGAGGTGGGCAAGCTCCTCGGCCATTCGCAAGTCAAGACGACACAACGGTATGCGCATCTCTCGGACACAGTGCTTATGTCCGCCATGGAGGAGGCGGCAAATGCGGTGGGACCCATGCGGGAGGAGTGCAGAGAGGAGGGCGAATAAGCATTACATCCAACTTGGTGGCACGGGTACTGGGTTGGATGTGAGCTTGAAAGCGCGACAGGTACGACGAAGCCAGCTCTATTGCCGAAGTAGCGTGCACAGTGGTCAACTTCTGCTTGGGCCCCACTTAAGTCATTGGACCTGGCTGCGTGGGGGCAACGATCATAAATACTTGTACCGAGCGCTGAAAGGAGCGCGTGCTTGCCGGCGCGTTGTTATTATGTTTTCGAACATTGCAAAGCGGGGCCAACTCGCTAAACTGTAGTTCCCTTTATCTACCTTTTCAATCATGCGCCGTCTTGTATTTTGTCTCCTCATGATTGCCGGACTTGCCGGACTTGCCGGATGCGCCGCGCCCAAACCACCTCCAGGCTCTAAGCAGTCACATGCCAGGGTGGTTTCATCGCCTTATGGAAACTTCTCCTTCACAAATATTCAGATCTTTCCTGACAGCCTTGGCGTGAAGGTAAAGGCAGATGTTGCGAGTGGCGCTACCAATCGTTTTGAAGAGGTGTGGTTTGACGTCGCCATTTTCAATGGTAACAACACACAAACTGGAAAGGCAAGACTTGGCGTGTCTAATTTTGCGCCTGGCACTAGCCGTTCCACCGAGACTTTAGTCTATTTATCTGGAAAGGATACTCAAGCCTTTGATCTGAAATTTTCGGAGGCCAGGCTGGCACTAAAGTATGTGTTCAAACTAACTAAGCCAGTTGAATCCGAAGATACAATTTTTGACGACAAGGAAGTGAATATCGGCTTTTCTCCCTCCACTTCGCAGATCGGCATGGTCATCAGGAATAAGACTGAAACGGTCATGCGTATCGACTGGAACAACGTTGCTTACGTGGACACCGATGGGCTGTCTCATCGGGTAATTCACGAGGGTGTAAAGATGGCAGAGAAAAATGCCGTCATGCCGCCGACCGTGATCCCGCCGGGTTCGATGATCAATGATCTAATCTATCCAGCAAGCTATATTTCGTACTCAACAGGCACAGGCCGTGTAAGCGGAAGCTGGAACGAACGCGCGCTGTTTCCGAAGTTGCCCGCAGCGAGGGGAATGAAAGGTAAGGAATTCAAAGTCTTCCTGCCGATCGAAATCAATGGCAAAGTCAGGAATCTGAATTTCGTGTTTCAGATCAAGGATGCGATAGAAGGTTGAAACTTCTTTTTAAGCAGCTTTGGAGGGAAGGCGAGAGGATGGAACGCCTGTAAACAACGCACCCAACTCTGTAGTCATTTGCTAAAGAGTTGGGTGTGGGTGGCTTCCGACTGTTTGGGGAAGACAACCAGTATCACTTTGGCTCTAGGGCTTTGCGTCGCTTCGCCAAAATTGAAGCTGCCGCCAATCCAGCGAAAAGCAAGACTATGGACGAGGGTTCTGATACTGGAGTTGGATCTGTGTTGGCAAGCAAATAGTTGTGTCCTGTTTCGCCAATGAAATCAACGCCTGCAGCTGAAAGGTATGTATGGCTACTGTTTAATGAGCTAACTTGACCAAAATTCATGGGAAATGCATCTGCATCTGCATTTGCACCAATTGCGGCGTAAGTCGCACCAGAAATATCACTCTGCACCAAGAGCAATGACCCTATCAAAGTCTGAAACGAAAATGAATAAGTTATGCTATTCGATGAATAAACTAGGGAGCATCCACCTGTAAACTGTGGCGATGATGCGCTGCATGCAGTGAATTGCACAAGGGGTCCTGTCGACCCTGGGCCATAAATGCTGTAGTTGGCCTGAAGCCATGCATAAGAGCTGGCAGTTACTTGACCGCTAATGCTGGTTGAGTCGGCAAATGCGCTGCCATCCAATGTCAACGTAGCCATAACGTCTACTGGGGTTCCCAGTGCAAGCGTACTGCTCGATACTAATACTTGATCCCAAAAGCCTGCGGAGGCTTGAGCAGTCGCATAAGTGCTGATTTCACCAGTACTTGCCTGCGTCGCTGAGTTCAAATAGATCCCAATATCGCCATAGTTGGCGCGAACACCAAAGTCTGCTTCGCCAATCCCACCGCTTGCCGACTGTAATATGGTGGAGGGGGCTATGTAATTACTCGATGAAACAGGGTCGCAGTAGATTACATCAACTCCCGTATTGACTAAGCATGAGCCAGAAGCTGTAAGTTGGCCAGACCACCCGTAAGCCGGCGCGACGAGCGCACTTACGAAGGCGAACTTCAAAATAGTGTTCACAGTGGAGTCCTTTCGGGGTTGGTAAAGTTTGGTACGCAGACCGCTTACGCTCAAACTTTTTACGCAAGCACGAACTACACCAAAGGAAAAAAGCTATAAAAAACAATAGCTTAAACTTACCTTGTGTAGATTCTGTAAGATGATTCGACAGAATTTATGTCTAGATGCAAAGTTTTTCCTCTAGCAGCCGACCTATCAGAAGTTAGTGCTGTCGACCATCGGCCCTTTGTCTATTTGAAGTACCGAACGAGTTCACGGAGCGCAGTGCACTGTGGCCGTACACCTGATGAAAACCACTCAAACCGACATTCACCTCGCGCGAGTCTTCTATGACATCCTTTTGGATCATGCTCGGACTCATCCGGGTAAGCCGATCCGATACAAAGAAGTGTTAGACCGCGCTCGTCGTGCTCACCCGGATGATGCATGTGTTGCAGGAGCGATTCCCGTATCTATTGGTCGGCGCCTTGAAGTCATAGTGCAGTTCACCCGTGAACATGAACTGCCGCCGCTCACATGCATCGCCGTGAACGAGTCTGGACGTCCAGGAGAGAGTTACAAAACAGTCCATGGATCATGGGACGCGGACATGGAGGCAGTAGCGAGATACGGTTGGTCTGATTGGCAAGGAAGGTGGGATCACTACGCGGAGACTGCATACAAGGTTGCGACACCACTTAAGCGCCGCCGTGACGATGCAGCGCGGCAATTGGTGCATGAGGAGTACATTGCCGGGCGTATCCCAAAACTGGATCTGGACGCGAAGGAACAGCTCGTGGAGCTATTGAAGGATGGACTTCCTTTCAATGATGCGTGGTTGGAAGTTCAGGGACTCACTTCGTAAAACTTTCACGTATTCACTATGGCCTTATACGAATTCACTGAAGATACAAAACTTATTCGAGTAGAACCTCAGAAGTTTTCAGACCTGATGATTCTCGAAAGAACGCACTTGCAACGTGCCCTACGAGAGGCGATTGACGCCATTACGCCAGGCGTCGTCACAATGGTCTTGACGGAGGAGTTTGGGGACTGGAAGGATGTCAATCGGAGAATCGACCTTCTGTGCCTTGACTCCGATGGGCACTTGGTGGTGATTGAACTCAAGCGTAGCGAGTCGGCTGGACATGCAGACCTGCAAGCGTTGCGCTACGCCGCCATGGTCGCTCCCATGACCTTTGATCAAGCTGTGACCGCTCATGCGAAGTACTTGGGGGCAGTAGGTCAGGACCCTGCGTCTGCCGAGAGTTCGATTCGAACCTTTCTTGACCAAGAATCTGGCTCTGTGGCGTTCAAGACCGTAGTTCGAATTGTGCTGGCTGCGGGGAACTTTGACCCTGAGATAACTACCTCGGTCCTTTGGCTAAACAGCATGGGCCTTGATATCCGCTGTGTCCAGATGCAGCCACATCTCGTTGGCACGCGCCGCATCCTGGATATTAAGCAGTTGATACCACTGCCGGAGGCTGCCCACTATCAGGTTGCTATCCGCGAGAAGTCTCGAGAGCAGGTTGCCGCTCAAGAGGGTTCCTACCGCGACTTCACCAAATACGATCTGGTGATCAATGGCACCAGCTATCCCAGGTTACCGAAGCGGCGATTCATCTATCACATAACCAAGGCAGCGATTGATCGCGGAATGACTCCCGAGGAGTTAGCAGCTTGTGTTCCATGGCGGACAATGGCAGCTCTATTTTTGATAGTAAATGGTGATGTGACATCAGCGGCGTTTGCGGAAGCAAACCCAGATCGCGATATTGATCGCTGGTTTGCTGATGATCTAGAGCTATTTCATTCAGGTGGACGCACCTATGCCCTAACGAAAATGTGGGGCGAACATACTGAGAAAGCGGTAAATTCAATATTGGACGCCCTCCCCAGTACACAAGGCATCGCATACACCATTTCAACTGAAGCCTAGCCGTCGCGCGCTATGTTGAGTTGCATCATCCCGCCTCTCACTCCTGCCACCGCTGCTTGCCTTCAACCAATCGGCCTCCAAGAGACCCAGGGCGGTTCACCATGCCTCAAACGTGGTCGTGGCAGAGAGCCGCTGAGACCATTTCTGTCGAGATCGCCCTTCGTATCATCCGCAAACAGAAGAACGAACCACCGGACCCAGCCTTTGGAAGTGCATGAGGTCTTTCTTCGGCTGCATGATCACCAACTCGCTTTCGCTTCTGCTTGAACGCTTCTCTCTGCCTTTTTGACCCCACCATTACGTTGATGTGATGTGCAACCTGCAGCGCACAGGCCTACTGTCGGGATCGTCCGGACCTACGTTAGTCAATCGTTGTATTGGATGTGTACAGGGAACTGGGGAAGCTTATTTGTTATTGTTCAATACTATTCCTGTTTGAATAATTGCTGGTTAAGTACTGCTATTCAGATATGATAAATGCACTAAGAGTTTTTTTTGTTTTTCTACTTTTAATGGTAGGAATTACTCAGTGTATCCAAGGCAATGATCAGGAGAGAAATGCTATTTCAATTGGTTCAACCGGAGAGTGCACTTTATCTGAAGTTATTGCACAAACAGGATCTTTTCAAAGGCATGAAAACCTTCCCTATGATTTTTGCATCATGTATGCTGCACCGGGAAGTTACCGAGAAATTGGAAGTTCCAATTGTATTTTGGCAACATATAATCTTGAAGGTCGAATAACTCCATACAAATTTGAAGTTGGTAAGCGTTGGTTCGTTCTTCCTATTTGGCGTGACGAAAAAGCTTGTTCTGTGTTGATTGCGAGAAGTAAATGGAGTAAGCTTAACTCAATAATTTACTCGCCTCTTATAAACAAGGAAAAAATTCTTGGTGCTGCTACCACAATAGATGACTCTTCCAAAGGCGAAGATAGCTATCGTATTCTTTATAATGAAGCTGATGTTTCTGAGCAATCCATACGACCGATTTTACTAAATGCAGTCGATGAGGCGATTGCTAGGGGTGAAATCTACGACAGATCATCCGATATAAAGATAGAAATCTTTACTTTTGAAAGACGCCTGAAAAGGGATTCTGATCCGATCTGCTACGCAAGTTTTCCCGTACAAAGTAGAAAATTAGGTGGCGAACCATATATTGGCTGCAATAGAGCTCAGCTTGAAATGTGGCAATCGCGTGAAAAGCTAATGTTCAATTTTTCTCCGGAAGCAAGAAAAGAAATTTTTACGGATCTTGCCAATTTATCTCAACCCTACACCAAAAAGAGCTATACAAATCCATCTCCTATCGAAAGGAGGCTTCACTTGCTTTCTCTGAATTCAGGTACGGCGCGGATCAACGATTTGATGATGAATATGATCGCTCGAGAGATCAAGACAGATAGAAAGGCATTGAATTATATTCTAGACGAGGGTTATACATTAGGATGGGCATTCCCTATGGCGGATGCAATACAAGACAAATAGAAATTGGCATTCAATGACTTATTTGCTCTTCAAGCCTCAACTACGAGTGTCCCCGATCAGTCCTGGCAGATTGACCGAAGTGCAAGCTGGGCGGCAGATCTCCGTCGAAAGCAGCGCTCGTCGCTTCACACAAAACGGTCTAGCGCCTCACAAAAAAATGGGCAAAATCACGTTCCCGTGAAAGTGCTCCGATGTGACCCCGTCCCCTTGCGTGTTGGGTGTCTGGTGGGAAACCAACGCGTGACTATGTTTCCGCCTGCAGCAGCACGGGTCGATGCCGAACTCCACATAGCTGGCTCCGATGGGAAGTTGGTGGGTCTGCCCCCCGTCGCACCCTGCCGCCCCTAAATGCTCAACACCAATGTTCGGTTTTCCGATGGCTGGAAGAATCAACACCTTCCAGTTCGCCCACGCCTACGCTCGCGGCGAAGGCATGAAGCACTACGTCAACATGGTGCAGGAGCCCGAGTTCGCCGCACGCGACAAGGGCTACACCTTCGTGTCGCACCAGCAGGAAGTCGGCGCCGGTTACTTCGACGACGTGACCACCGTGATCCAGGGCGGCTCCTCCAGCGTGAAAGCCCTGACTGGCTCGACCGAGGAAGAGCAGTTCCATTGAGCTGAAACTCCGAGGGTTTGAGGAGACAGGAGCCCGGGTACGCCCGGGCTTTTTTGTGGGAAAATTTAGTTTCTTTGAATCAGCAAGAGCGAGAAAGGCGATCTGGTTATGACACCGCGAACTCAGGAGATCACCCTCCCGGCCTTCTAAGGTCTGCAGTTCGCGCCTGCCCGATTCCCCCTTGACCCACACCAGCGCGGCCCCTGCCGCGCTTTTTTGTTTTCAGGACCACCCCATGTTGCACATCACGCTCCCCGACGGTTCCCAACGCGAATATCCCGGCCCGGTCACCGTGGCCGAGGTGGCCGCTTCGATCGGCAGCGGTCTGGCCAAGGCCGCGCTGGCCGGCAAGCTCCCCGCCGAAGGTGGTTCCGGCTTCAAGGTTGTCGACACCAGCTTCCTCATCACGCAGGACAGCCCGCTGTCCATCGTCACAGCCAAGGACGCCGACGGCCTGGAAGTCATTCGCCACTCCACCGCTCACCTGCTGGCGTACGCGGTGAAGGAGCTGTTTCCGGATGCGCAGGTGACCATCGGCCCGGTGATCGAGCACGGCTTCTTTTACGACTTCTCGTACAAGCGACCCTTCACGCCAGACGATCTGGTGGCCATCGAGAAGCGCATGACCGAGCTGGCCAACAAAGACGAGCCCGTGGTGCGCCGCGTGTTGCCGCGCGACGAGGCCGTTGCGCATTTCAAGGCCATGGGCGAGCACTACAAGGCCGAGATCATTGCCAGCATCCCTAGCAACGAGGACGTGTCGCTTTACCGCGAAGGCGCGTTTGAAGATCTGTGCCGCGGCCCACACGTGCCCAGCACCGGCAAGCTCAAGCACTTCAAACTCATGAAGGTGGCCGGTGCCTACTGGCGCGGCGACCACCGCAACGAGATGCTGCAACGCATCTACGGCACGGCCTGGGCCACCAAGGACGAGCTGCAGCAGCACCTGACCATGATCGAAGAAGCCGAGAAACGCGACCACCGCAAGCTCGGCCGTGAACTCGACCTGTTCCACATCGACGAGCACGCGCCGGGCCTGGTGTTCTGGCACCCAAAAGGCTGGACGCTGTGGCAAGAGGTGGAGCAGTACATGCGCCGCGTGTACCGTGACAACGGTTATCAGGAGGTCAAGGGTCCACAGATCATCGACAAGTCGCTGTGGGAAAAAACCGGCCACTGGGACAAGTACCGCGACAACATGTTCACCACCGAGAGTGAAAAGCGCGACTACGCCCTGAAGCCCATGAACTGCCCGGGCCACATCCTGATCTACAAGCAGGGCATCAAGAGCTACCGCGACCTGCCGCTGCGCTACGGCGAGTTCGGTCAGTGCCACCGCAACGAGCCCAGTGGCGGTCTGCACGGCATCATGCGCGTGCGCGGCTTCACGCAAGACGACGGCCACATCTTCTGCACCGAAGAGCAGATCCTGCCCGAGTGCCTGGCCTACACGGCGCTGCTGCAGAAGGTCTATGCCGATTTCGGTTTCAAAAACATCATCTACAAGGTCGCCACGCGGCCGGCTGCGCGCATCGGCTCCGACGAGGTCTGGGACAAGGCCGAGCACGCGTTGATGGAAAGCCTGCGCGCTTCGGGTTGCGAATTCGAGATTTCACCCGGCGACGGCGCCTTCTACGGCCCCAAGATCGAATACACGTTGAAAGACGCGATTGGGCGTCAGTGGCAGTGCGGCACCATGCAGGTCGATTTCTCCATGCCGGAGCGGCTGGATGCCGAGTACGTGGGTGAAGATGGCGCGCGCCACCGCCCCGTGATGCTGCACCGTGCCATCGTCGGCAGCCTGGAGCGCTTCATCGGCATCCTGATCGAAGAACATGCCGGCGCACTGCCCACCTGGCTCTCACCGGTGCAGGTGGCGGTGCTCAACATCACCGATGCGCAGGCCGATTACTGTCGGGAAATCGCGAATTCTCTGCAGAATCAAGGGCTTAGGGTCATAACCGATCTGCGCAATGAGAAAATTACGTATAAAATACGGGAGCACGCGTTGCAAAAGCTGCCTTTCATCGTTGTCGTGGGCGACAAAGAGAAAGAAGCTGGTGCCGTGGCTGTGCGGGCTCGGGGTAACAAAGACCTCGGTGTCATGCCGCTGGAAGCCTTTTCCAAACTCATCGCGGCAGACGTTTCATCCAAGGTTTGATTTCAAACGTCCAGGTTGATGCCCCCGCTGCCGTGGCGCACTTCATGTGCATGCGGGCGGCCGAGGGGCCGCCCTTTCGCCTGAACAGCCCACATCAAGGAACACACCATAGCTACCAACTTTCGCGACCGCCGCCAACGTGAAGAGCGCGCACACCGACTGAACCGTGAAATCATGGCCCCTGAGGTACGCCTCAACGGTCCTGAGAACGAGCCACTGGGCATCGTCAGTCTGCAAGAAGCGCTGCGCATGGCCGGAGAACTGGATGTCGACCTGGTCGAAATCGCGGCCACGGCCGTGCCTCCCGTGTGTCGCCTGATGGACTACGGCAAGTTCAAGTACCAGGAGCAGAAGAAGGCGGCGGAAGCCAAAGCCAAGCAGACGGTCATCGAGATCAAGGAAATCAAGTTCCGGCCCGGTACCGACGACGGCGACTACAACATCAAGATGCGCAACATCCGGCGCTTTCTGGACGATGGTGACAAGTGCAAGATCACGCTGCGGTTCCGCGGCCGTGAGATCACCCACCAGGATCTGGGTCTGGCCCTGTTGAACCGCATTCGTGACGAGTTGGCCGATTCGATCATCGTGGAGCAGTTTCCAAAATTGGAAGGCCGCCAGATGATCATGATGATCGCGCCTGGTCGCAAGAAGACGGGTGGCGGCGCAGCCAAACCTGTCGAGGCGGTGACGCCCGCGGCAGGACAGCCGGCAGCCTGAAGGCCGCTGGCGAGATGAACAGCATTGGACGGGCAGGGTAGTCTCCTGCCGGTCCGAGGCGTCGACTGAGAAGTCAGACGCCGAATCGGAAGACCGAAAGGCCTTCCATAAAAGTGGCTCGGGGCCTACAAGTCTGCGGAAGGTTCGCAGCGCCTCACGAGCACAAATGAAAAGGAGCATGAATATGCCCAAAATGAAGACCAAGAGCAGCGCGAAAAAGCGTTTTCGCGTTCGTCCCGGTGGCACCGTCAAGCGCGGTCAAGCCTTCAAGCGTCACATCCTGACCAAGAAGACCACCAAGAACAAGCGCCACCTGCGCGGATCAGTCACTGTGCATGAGACCAACATGGGTCACATGGCACAGATGCTGCCCGGCATGGGTATTTGATCAACGACGAACAGGAGAACACACATGCCTCGCGTCAAACGTGGTGTCACGGCTCGCGCCCGACACAAAAAAGTACTGGCTCTGGCCAAAGGTTTCCGCGGCCGCCGCGGTAACGTCTTCCGCATCGCCAAACAGGCTGTGATGAAGGCTGGGCAATATGCCTACCGTGATCGTCGCACCAAGAAGCGCGTCTTCCGTCAGTTGTGGATTGCCCGTATCAACGCCGGTGCTCGCGCATGCGGCCTGACATACAGCCAGTTCGCCAACGGTCTGAAGAAAGCTTCGATCGAAATCGACCGCAAGGTTCTGGCCGATCTGGCCGTGAACGACCCGGCTGCCTTTGGCAGCATCGTGGAGCAAGTCAAAGCCAAGCTGGCCGCTTGATTCACGACAGGGATGCACCCAGGTGCTCCCCAGTCGCTCAAAGGGGTTGAGGCTTGAGGGAGTTCCCTCGCTGGCTTCAACCCCTTTTTTCATTTGTAACGATTCAAGTACACACATGAACGAGTTGGACGCACTGGTCGACAGCGCCCGCGCAGCGTTTGCGCAGGCCCCCACCCCGGCCGATCTGGAAAACGCCAAGGCCCTGTACCTGGGCAAGGCCGGCCGCATCACAGAGCTGATGAAGGGCATGGCGGCGTTGCCGGTTGACGAGAAGAAGACCCGGGGTGCTGCGATCAACCTCGCCAAGCAGGCCATCGAAGCGGCTCTGACGGATCGTCGGCAGGCGCTGGCCGATGCCGAGTTGCAGATCCAACTCAAGGCCGAGGCGCTGGATGTGACCTTGCCAGGTCGCCAGCGCGGGCAGGGCGGTCTTCACCCGGTGAGCCTCACGCTGGAGCGCATCGAGGCGATCTTTGGCTCCATGGGCTTCGAGGTGGCCGAGGGCCCCGAGATCGAATCCGACTGGTTCAACTTCACCGCGCTCAACACGCCCGAAGACCACCCGGCGCGTTCGATGCACGACACGTTTTACGTGGAAGGCGGAAGCGAAAAGGCGCCCAACCTGCTGCGCACCCACACCAGCCCGATGCAGATCCGCCACGCTGTGCAGCACGTCAAGCGCCACCGCGCTGCCCTGGACGCCGGCCAGCCCATGCCCGAGATCCGCGTGATCGCGCCCGGACGCACCTACCGCGTGGACAGCGATGCCACGCATTCGCCCATGTTCCACCAGTGCGAAGGCCTCTGGGTGGGCGAGAACGTGAGCTTCAAGGACTTGAAGTTCGTCTTTACCGATTTTTGCCGCACCTTCTTTGAATCGAACGACTTGGTGCTGCGCTTTCGTCCGAGTTTCTTCCCGTTCACCGAGCCCAGTGCGGAGATCGACATCCAGTTCCAGAGCGGCCCGCTGGCGGGTCGCTGGCTGGAGGTGGCAGGCTCTGGCCAGGTGCATCCGAACGTGGTGCGCAACATGGGTCTGGACCCCGAGAAATACATCGGCTTTGCCTTCGGCATGGGCCCGGACCGCCTGACCATGCTGCGCTACGGCGTGAACGACTTGCGCCTGTTCTTCGACGGCGACGTCCGTTTCCTGTCGCAATTCCGTTGAACCTTCGCGCAAAGACACCGACATGCAATTCCCTGAATCCTGGCTTCGCGCCTTCTGCAATCCGCCCCTGACCAGCCAGCAACTGGCCGACACCCTGACCATGGCCGGTCTGGAAGTGGAAGAACTGCAGCCTGTGGCGCCGCCGTTCTCCCACATCGTCGTGGGCGAGATCAAGTCTGCCGAGCAACATCCCAATGCCGACCGCCTGCGCGTGTGTCAGGTGGATGTGGGGCAGGGCAGCCTGCTCAATATCGTGTGCGGTGCGCCCAATGCGCGCGTGGGCATCAAGGTGCCTTGCGCGCTGGTGGGTGCTGAACTGCCGCCGGGTGAAGACGGCAAACCGTTCCTGATCAAGCTGGGTCAATTGCGCGGCGTGGAGAGCCAGGGCATGTTGTGCTCGGCGCGCGAGCTCAAACTGAGCGAGGACCACGGTGGTTTGCTTGAGCTGCCGGCTGACGCGGTGGTGGGGCGCAACATCCGCGAGCAGCTCTTGCTCGACGACGTGCTGTTCACCCTCAAGCTCACGCCCAATCTGGCCCATTGCCTGAGCGTTTACGGCATTGCGCGCGAGGTGTCCGCGCTCACTGGTGCGCCCTTGGTCGAACCGGCATTTCCCGCTGCAGCCGTGTCACTGCAAGATCGCCTGCCGGTGACGGTGAGCGCGCCCGACCTGTGCGGCCGCTTCACCGGTCGCATCGTGCTCGGCGTCAACACCCGCTCGACCACACCCGCCTGGATGGTCGAGCGCCTGGCGCGCTGCGGCCAGCGCAGTGTCTCCCCGCTGGTGGACATCTCCAATTACGTGATGTTCGAGCTGGGCCGTCCTTCGCACATCTTTGACCTCGACAAGATCCACGGCGGCCTGCAAGTGCGCTGGGGTCGCGAGGGCGAAACACTCAAGCTGCTCAACGGCAACACGGTGTCGGTGGACGCGCAAGTGGGCGTGATCGCCGACGATCAAGCTGTGGAATCGCTGGCCGGCATCATGGGTGGCGACGCGACCGCCGTGTCCGACGACACACAGAACATCTACATCGAGGCCGCGTTTTGGTGGCCCAAGGCCATCGCAGGCCGCTCGCGCCGCTACAACTTTTCCACCGACGCCGGTCACCGCTTCGAGCGCGGAGTGGACCCATCCACCACGGTCGAACACATCGAACGCATCACGCAACTGGTGCTCGAGATCTGCGGTGGGCAGGTCGGACCAATGGACGATCATGTGGTCAACCTGCCGGTGGCCAAGCCCGTGACGCTGCGCGTGGCGCGAGCGAACAAGGTCATTGGCATGACGCTCACGCAGACACAGTGCACTGGCGCATTGCGCCGGTTGGGGTTGGCGCTGGAGGAGGGCGAGGGCACGATCACGGTGACGCCGCCCGCCTACCGATTCGACATCCAGATCGAAGAAGACCTGATCGAAGAAGTTGCGCGTGTCGTGGGCTACAACCAGTTGCCCGAGACGCCGCCGCTCGCCCCAATCACGGCCAAGATCCGGCCCGAGGCCAAGCGCGGCCCGTTCGCCGTGCGCCGACTGCTCGCACAGCTCGGTTACCAGGAAACCATCAACTTCAGCTTTGTGGAAGAACGCTGGGAGCGTGAACTCGCCGGCAATGCCGACCCCATCCGTCTGCTCAACCCGATTGCCAGCCAGATGAGCGTGATGCGCTCTTCCTTGGTCGGCAGCCTGGTCTCGGTGCTCAAGTTCAACCTCGACCGCCGCGCCGATCGCGTGCGTCTGTTCGAGGTCGGACGTGTGTTCCGCAAGGACGCGTCGGTGATCGACAGCGACACGAGCGTGGCCGGTTTCCATCAGCCCATGCGCGTTGCTGGTCTGAGTTTCGGTGCGGTGGATGCATTGCAGTGGGGCACCGGCGAGCGTGTGGCTGACTTCTTTGACGCCAAGGGTGATGTGCAGGCTTTGCTTGCGCCGCTGAAGCCTGAGTTCCGTGCCGACGAACACCCCGCCATGCACCCCGGGCGCTGCGCCAGTGTCTGGCTGATGGGGCAGTGCATCGGCCATGTGGGGGAGTTGCATCCTCGCTGGCGCCAGTCGTACGAGCTTGCGCAGGCGCCCGTGCTGTTCGAGCTGGAACTGGACGCTGTGCTGGGAAGGGACGTTCCCGTGTACCAGCCTGTGAGCCGCCATCAGGCCGTTGAGCGCGACCTGGCCATCGTGGTCAAGGAAAGCGTGACCCACACCGCCGTGGTCGAAGCCATCCGTGCGCCTGCCAGTGCCTGGTTGCGCGACGTCGTCTTGTTCGACGTGTACCGACCCAAGAAGCAGTCCGACACGGGCGCACCAGGTGCGTTGGCGCCAGACGAAAAAAGCCTGGCGGTGCGACTCGTGCTCAACCGCGACGACGCTACACTGACCGAAGACGATATTGAGGCCACCGTGAAAGCGGCCCTCGAATCCCTGCAAACGCGTGTGGCCGCCCGGCTGCGCGCCTGATCGAACGAGGATGGAGAAAGCCCCGCATGGAACTCGCTGTTGAAAGCCTGGAGACACCAGCACTGACCAAAGCCCAACTGGCCGAGATGCTGTTTGACCAGATCGGTCTGAACAAGCGGGAGTCCAAAGACATGATCGATGCCTTCTTCGATCTGGTCACCGACAGTCTGGTCGAAGGCACCGATGTGAAGATTTCGGGTTTCGGCAATTTCCAGATCCGCACCAAGGCACCACGTCCGGGACGCAATCCGCGGACCGGCGAACCGGTGGCCATCGAGGCCCGCCGCGTGGTTACGTTCCACGCCAGTCCCAAGCTCAAGGAACAGGTTCAGACAGCCGTGATTGGTGGCTGACCCGCGCTTCCTTTTCGCATTCCCGGGAATCTCCGACCGATGCGGTCGGTGCTTTCAACCGCTCTGACGAACCTTTTCCACGCCTCGCGCCAGACGGTCAGCCATCGGCACTGAGCGGTCGAATCGACCTGGCCTCGGTGGCGTTTGCAACATTTCACACAGAAATCCGCGTTCTCCTGCGCATACCCATGCTTGTTAGAGTAAATTCAAGCTTCGGTCCGTACCGCCTTGATTTTCATGGAAAAAACGCTCCCGCCAATCCCTGCCAAGCGCTACTTCACCATCGGTGAGGTGGGCGAGTTGTGTGGTGTCAAGCCGCATGTGCTGCGTTACTGGGAGCAGGAGTTCACACAGCTGCGGCCCATGAAGCGGCGAGGCAACAGGCGCTATTACCAGCACCACGAGGTGCTCATGATCCGTCGCATCCGTGAGCTGTTGTACGACCAGGGCTTCACCATCAGCGGCGCCCGCAACAAATTGCAGGAACTCGTGCAGGCCGAGCGCGAAAGGCGACGCGGTGATGACGAGGACGAGGCGATTGATGTCATTGACCTTGATGCCGTGATTCACGATGAGGGGCCGCCCGTGGTCAACGAACCAACTCATGAGGTGATGGCAGGCACGGGGCTGCTGGTGCACGAAGTGCGACGCGAGCTGCTTGAAATACGCGAGCTTCTTCGTCACGCAGCCTGAAAGGCCTGCTTTGCCAGCTATAATTCAAGGCTTGTCGGCGTGTAGCGCAGCCTGGTAGCGCACTTGCATGGGGTGCAAGGGGTCGCGAGTTCGAATCCCGCCACGCCGACCATTGAAAACTGAAAGCCCGCAACCGAAAGGTTGCGGGCTTTTTCAGTTTCTGGGCCCCGGCGTCAGCGTGGCCGCTCAAATCCCGAGGCAATCCAGGTTTGCGCACTGTCGACGGTCAATTTGAAGGTAGTCGGCACGGCTACACGGGCCAGTTCCTCGTCGAATTCATCCAGGGCACTCAAGCTTGCGGTTGCGCCTTCCTCGTCGGGGACGATGGAGAGCGCGACTCTCAAACGGCTGCCGTTGACCGTCACGCTGACGCTCTTGTTGAGTTGTGCGTGCAATTGCTGCTCCGATCGCCGAATCACTTCCTTGGCGGTCTTCACCAGTGTGTTGAAGGCTGCGGTGTCCAGTGGCTTTGGGTTCTTCTTGTCACGGCCCATGGTCCAGGGCCCCACCAACGCCGGCTCGGACCCTCCATCCAGGTGCATGGCCACGGCCCAGCCATCGTCGTCTTCGTTCTTGATCACGCGGGCTGTCCAGTGGCCGTCGCTCCACAGGCGGTCTTCGTGTACGGGTTCGTTGGTGTCGATCATGTTGGCTTGCGCTGGGGTTTGAATGAGCCAACCATACCTCGGGAAATCCGGGCTTGCCGCACCGCTTCTCTTCAAGGCACCAGCCACTCCTGGGTGCTGGCGCTCAGGCGCGCTCGGCGATGGCCTTCGGGGGCCAACTCCAGCCAGTCGATGCTTTCGACTTGCGCAACGACCACGGCCAGGTGGTGCGCGGCTGTCGCGACATCGGCGCACGAGGCCAGCGCGGAGCCTGGCGGGCCGGGCGCAAGGTAGTCGCCCGCCGCAGGCGACTGGCGGATCCGCTCCCATGCCGACTCGACCATGTCTCCCTTGCTGTGAAGCTTGGTCAGAACCCGCGCACGCAACTGCCAGTTCAGGCGCTTGCTCCAGAACACGAAAGCGGCAGCGGGTGTTGCGTGGAGCTCGCTTGCCTTGGGGCTGCGGCTGTCGGTGAAAAAGACGAGTTGTGAGGTGGATGCGTTGGCCGCGCGCAGCACCACCGTGCGCGCCTGAGCCAGCCCGTCCAGCCCGGTGGTGGCCAGCACGGGTGTGCGCCATTCGTGGTGACGGTCCACGGTGGCTCGCTGCAGTTCGGTCCAGATCCGTTGACGAATGTCGTCGGTTGCGGGCGGTGATGTGTTTTTCACAAGGCGTGTCGCGGCATGGCTCACTGTTCGTCCCGCGTTGCCGGAGCGGCCGCCGCCGCGGCTTGTTCGCGAGCCTGGCGCTGCTCGCGCTCGCGAATGACCTTCTTCACGTCGTGGAGCTGCCAGAGGCCCCAGGCGAGGACCACCAGAAAGATACCGAGTTCAAGCCAGATACCCATGGTGTGTGCCTCAGGAAGGTAGCGTTAGCGATCCGGCTGACTGTGCCTCAAGGCCCATGTCGGTGCAATACAGTGCGGTATGACCGACGAATACCAGATTGAAATCCCGGCCTCTTTCGTTGCCTTGTATGTGCTGCCCGGCCACCAGAAGCCCAGCCTGCCGCGAGACGATCTGGCCGCGCGCTACGAGCTGTGCGAAGACATGGCCCAGCTCTTGACCGAAACCGCCCGCAACATGGAGTTCAGCCTGGGCCTGGCCGAGAGCGATGTGCTCACGCGATGCCTGCACGGGCTGCGCGTGGAGCCTGCGGTGGTGAGCGAGGCCGAGTCGGTCTGGGTGGTGCGGCGGCTCGCCGAGCTGCTGGGCTGGAGCGATGCGGGCCTGCAGGACCCGCAGGCTTAGCGCACGGGCTGGCGACCGCTGACGCGCAGCCAGAGCAGGGCGCCCAGTGCGCTGAGGCCAAGCCCACCCGAGATCCACAGTGCCCCGGCACCCCAGCGCTCGATGCACAGGCCGAAGAGCAGCGGTGCAAAGGCCTGAGCCACACGCGAGGGCGCCATGAGGATGCCCTGACGCAGGCCGTAGCCCAGCGGGCCGAAATACACCAGCGGCAGCGTGCCCTTGGCAATGGTGAGGATGCCGTTGCCCGCGCCGTGCAGCACGGCAAAGGCGGGCCCGGCCACCGTGCCGAACAGCATCCAGCAGGCCACGCCCACCGGGTGGGCCAGTGTCGCGCAGCGAGCAGAAATCAGCGGGTGCAGGCGCCGCAGAAAACCGAACTCCAACATCCGGGCCGCCACCTGCGCCGGACCGATGAGGGCACCGATGGCCACGGCGCCGGCCAGCGTGGCGCCGCTGGCCACCAGCAACTGAGGCAGGTGCGCTGCCATGGCGGTGCTGATGAACAGGCTGGCGGCGAACACGTAGGAGAGCACCCAGGCGGTGTATTTGGCAGGCGGAGTGTGGGGCGCTGCAGGGGCAACGGGGTCACCGGCAGCCAGTGCCATCGGCGGTGTGGGCAGGGCCACCACGCGCGGGATGCTCGCGTTCAGCGGCAGCCCGACCAGCACATGCAAGCCGGCCCAGGCCAGGCACGCGCCTCGCCAGCCGAACTCGGTCTCCAGCAGGCCGGTCAGGGGCCAGCCCACGGTGCTCGCGAAGCCGGCGATGAGTGTGATGCCGGTGATGGCCGCGCGGGCCTGGGTGCCTTGCAGTCGCACCAGCGCGGCAAACGCTGCTTCGTACAGCCCACTGCCCATGGCCATGCCGATGAGCAGCCAGGCCAGCATGAGGCTGATCGTGCCTTGCACCTGCGACAAACTGGCCAGGCCGATGGCGAACAACACGCTGGTGCCCATGAGCACCGGGCGCCCACCCCAGCGGTCGATGGCGCGGCCGGCGAATGGACCGAGCACCGCCGAAGCCAGCAAGGCCACTGTGAAGGCGATCCAGATCTGCGAGATGGGCAGGCCCAGCCCGTCGGCCATGGGTCGGGCGAGCAGGGCGGGCAGGTAGTAGGTGGAGCCCCAGGCCAGCGTCTGGGCTGTGCCCAGGCGAAGCACCAGGGGCCAGGTGCGGGGGGCGGTCATTCGGGCACGGTGTGGGATGACCGGACCGCCAGGTGTCAGGCGATGTCGAAAGCGTGAAAACCGAAATGGCCTTGGCGGCGATCGGCGAAGTAGTGTTCCAACGTTTCCTTGACGGTGCGAAACGCGATCTCGTCCCAGGGGATCTGGTCTTCCGTGAACAGCCGTGCCTCGATGGTTTCGTGCCCGGGGTCGAAGATGTCGCTGAGCAGGCGGGCGCGGTAGTAGATGTGCACCTGCCCCACGCGTGCAACGTTCATCAGCGTGAAGATCTCGCCCATTTCGAATTGGGCGCCCGCTTCCTCGGTGGTTTCGCGGGCCGCGCCTTCGGCCGTGGTTTCGTTCAGCTCCATGAAGCCCGCCGGCAGCGTCCATTTGCCAAAGCGTGGTTCGATGTTGCGCTTGCAGAGCAACACGTATTGGCCCGTGTCGCCCCAGACCGGCACCGTGCCCACCACATTGAGCGGGTTGTCGTAGTGCACCAGGTGGCAGGCCGGGCAGACCGCGCGCGTCTTGGTGTCGCCGTCGTCGGGCAGACGCATCACGACCGGGGTGCCGCAGTTGCGGCAGTGTTTGGCGGGAGAACGAAGCATCAAAGCAGTTTAGCGGGGTGGCGTGTCGACGAAAAAAAGCCGGGCTTGGCCCGGCCTTTTTTGAGAGAAGGCATCAAGCCTTCTTGCCGTGCTTCACGATCAAGGCCTTGGCGGTTTCCAGCAATTCCTTGCCGTTGAAGCCGCGCTTGTCCATGTCCTGCACCCACTCAATTTCCACCAGGCGCGCCTTGCGGCGGAATTCCTGCGCTTCGGCCGCCGGGATGGTGTAGATCGTGTTGCCCTGTTTCACTGCCGATTCGCGGCCGGCCACATCCCCGGTTTGCTGGGTCTTGCCCAGCCAGCCCGAGGTCTCCATGCCGGAGTTCTTGTCGATCACGGCCTTGAGGTCGGGCGGCAGGCTGGCGTACTTGGCCTTGTTCATGGCCATCACGAAGGTGGTGGTGTAAAGCGCGCCGCCAGCGGGGTCGAACTCGCTGTGGAACTTGGTGAGTTCCTGCACCTTGACCGAGGGCACGACCTCCCACGGGATCACGCAGCCGTCGATCACGCCTTTGGACAGCGCATCGGGAATCTGCGGCAAAGGCATGCCCACGGGCGTGGCGCCCAGGTAGCCGAGCATCTTGGTGATCTGGCGGGTCGGGCCGCGCACCTTGGAGCCGCGCAAGTCTTCGGCGGTCTTGATCTGCTTGCTGCGCATGTGGAAGATGCCCGGGCCATGCACTTGCAGGGCAATCGGTTGCACGTCCTTGAACTCGTCCTTGGCCACCGTTTGCACGTATTCCCAGTAAGCCTTTGAAGTGGCTTCGGCGTTGTTCATCATGAACGGCAGCTCGAACACTTCGATGCGCGGGAAGCGACCCGGTGTGTTGCCCGGCAGCGTCCAGACGATGTCGACCACGCCGTCGCGGGCCTGGTCGAACAGTTGCACCGGCGAGCCGCCGAGCTGCATGGCCGGGTAGGCCTCGAACTTGATGCGCCCGCCCGAATCCTTTTCGACGCGGTCCATCCACGCCTTGTGCATGTTGATCCACACATTGGATTGCGGTGCCATGAAGGTGTGGAACTTGAGCGTGACGCTTTGCTGGGCCAGGCCCACCAGCGCGGGGGCGCCGAGTGCCACGGCGGCACCGGTCTGAAGCAGGGTTCTGCGTTGGATCATGTGAAAAGTCTCCTGGGGGCTGTGGAAAAGTGGGGAAAGGATAAGCGGGGACCGAGGGTCATTTCAGAGGTCTTACCCTCGGGTTCAGACCACCTTCACCGAGATGGGGGTCAAGCCGTCCACGGCGCCCACCAGCGTGTCGCCACGCACCACGGCGTTCACGCCTTCGGGGGTGCCTGTGTAGATCAGGTCGCCGGGTTGCAGTTCCCACGCGGCCGAGAGGTGTTCGATGGTCTCATTCACGTTCCAGATCAGCTTGGCCACGGTGCTGCGCTGGCGATCGCTGCCATTGACCTGCAGCCAGATGGGGGCGTTGTCCACGTCGCCGGCGTCGGCTGCGCGGGTGATCGGGCCGATGGGGGCGGAGTGGTCATAGGCCTTGCCGATGCACCAGGGTCGGCCCTGTTTCTTCATCTCGCCTTGCAGGTCCCGACGTGTCATGTCCAGGCCCACGGCGTAGCCGTAGATGTGCTTGGCCGCATCGGCGGCCTTGATGTTTTTCCCGCCGGTGCCGATGGCCACCACCAGCTCGATTTCGTGGTGAAGGTTGCTGGTCAGGCTGGGGTAGGGCGTGCTGGCGGTCTGGTTCGGCTCGGCCACCACGATGGCGTCGGCTGGCTTGAGGAAGAAGAACGGCGGTTCGCGGCCGGTGAAGCCCATCTCCTTGGCGTGTTCTTCGTAGTTGCGGCCCACGCAGTAGATGCGGTGAACAGGGAAGCGCTCGGTGCTGCCGACCACGGGGACGGAGACGGTGGCCGGCGGAGTGAAGGCGTATTTTTCGGACATGGTGTTCAGCGTGTGTAGCTGGCGGTTGGTGTGAAGGTGAAGGACACAGCGGCGGTCAGTGTGCCATCAGTGTTGTGATGCCGGCAGGCGCACCACCAGGCCATCGAGCTCGGTGGTCAGGCGGATCTGGCAACTCAGGCGGCTTTGCGGCACCACCGGGCTGGAGGCGAAGTCGAGCATGTCGAGTTCGTCGGGCACCGGCGGAGGCAACAGCCTGGACCACGGTGCGTCGATCATCACGTGGCAGGTGGCGCAGGTGAGGCTGCCGCCGCAGTCGGCCTCGATGCCCTGGATGTTGGCGTCCACTGCGGCCTTCATGAGGCTGTCGCCCGGGCGGGCCTGGATGTCGTGTTGCGTCTGGTCGGGGTTGATGAACCGGATGGAAATCATGGGGATGCTCTTGGGTTGGATCAGGTGCGGCTGAAGTATTCGCGGCGTTCGAAATCGGTCTTGTCCTCGGCCTGGGCATGGCGCTCGATCTCGCTGCGCTTGATGCGACAGAAATGCCGCACGACATCGTTGCCGAGCCCTGCGCACAACGCCGGATCCGATGCCAGTGCATCGAGTCCTTCAGGCAGCGAGGTGGGTATTTTCTCGCCACCGTCGGCGTAGGGGGATTCGCTGGCGGGTGGTGCTTGCAGTCGATTCTGCAGGCCGTCGAGTCCGGCGTGGATCTGCGCTGCCATGTAGAGATACGGGTTGGCGGCGGGCTCACCGATGCGGTTCTCGATGCGGGTGGCGTTGTCGCCCGCCGCCCCCACCACGCGCAGCATGGCACCCCGGTTGTCACGCCCCCACAGCACGGCCTGTGGCGCGAGCGCGTTGGGGCGAAAGCGCGCGAAGCCGTTGAAGGTCGGGGTGCACAGCGGCGTCATGCCGCGCGCATGGGCCAGCAGGCCGGCGAGCCAGTGGCTGGCTACGTCGGACAGGGTGTGCCGCGCGTCCAGCGCCGTGGTGCCGGCGGCGGGAGCGTCGCGCAGACAGGCGTTGCGCCCGGTCTTCAGGTTCACCAGCGACTGGTGCAGGTGCCAGCCGCTGGACATGATGTGCGGGAACGGCGGGCGGCACATGAAGGTGGCATGAAAGCCCGCGCGGCGCAGCGCCTGGCGCACACCGCTGCGAAACAGCACCATCTGGTCGGCGGCAGTGAGCGCGTCGGTGGCGTCGAACACGGCTTCCACCTGGCTGGGGCCGAGTTCGATTTCGATCGACTGCAGCGGCAGGCCCAGTGCCTGCGCGGTGCGCTGCACGATGCGCAGGGGTTCGTCGGCCATGTCCATCAGGGCTTCGGCCTGCAGGTTGTAGCCGGGGTGGATCATCTCCACCGCGGGTGGCAGGCCGGGCCAGGCGGCGAGTTCGGGGTCGAGCTGCGGCCGTGTGTCGGTGATGCGGTAGATGTGGAACTCGACCTCCAGCCCGGTCTTCAGGCCGTAGCCCGCGTCACCCAGCCGCGCCAGCGCGGTCTGCAGCACACGCCGCGTGTCCAGCGGCACGGGCGCACCGTCGGCAAACCAGGGCTGGCAGCGCAGCCAGCCGGTGTGGGGCGCCCATGGCAGCTCGGTGAAGCTTTCGGGGTCGGGCAGCAGCATGAGGTTGGCCGCGCCGGCAAAGCCGGGCAGGTCGTCTGCACCGCCGGGCTCGAACACCTTCCACGCGGTTCGGTCGGCGGTGTCCTTGAGCATGAGCGTGCCCACCATGCCCACGCCGTCCTGCAGCGCGCGCATGGCCGCCGTGGCCGTGAGGGTCTTGCCGCGCAGCATGCCGTGGGTGTCGCACCAGGCCATGCGCACGAGCTCGACGCCGCTGGCTTCGATGCGCTTGACCAGGCGCACGCAGGCGGCCTCGCGGGCGGCGGTGTGGATGCCGCAGCGTTCGGCGAACGTCATCCAGCCACTCCCGTTTGCCCCGAGCTGATTTCCGTTCGCCCTGAGCTTGTCGAAGGGTTCGCCAGCACCTGTGGAAGGGCTTCGACAGGCTCAGCCCGAGCGGAGGTGGGCTCAGCCCGAGCGGAGGTGGACTCAGCCCGAACCGAGGATTGCGCGTTCCAGGGCGCGCCCTCGCGCCGTGCGCGCACTGCGTCCTGCCACCAGGCCTGCCAGCCTTGCGCGGGCGCGATGCCGTCCACCGTCTCGGGGCCACTGATCTGCTCACACAGCGCAGGGTCGGCGATGCCGGGTGCGGTGCCGCCTTGTTCCACCGTGTCAATGGCCTGCTGCAGCATGCGGCGGTTGGCCATGATCACCTTGTCGGTGGTGCCCAGGTGTTCGCGCGTGCGGTCCTGGATGGCGCCCATGCTCTCGCAGGCCCACTGGTCGTGCACGTTGATGTCGTCCTCGCCCATGCCCAGGTAGGTGCGGCTCTGCTGTTCCTCGGGGTTGAAGCCCCAGTGGTTGTGGCGGCCGGTTTTGGGCAGGTAGTCGGGCAAGGTCACGGCGGCCAGGCGCGGGGTGCGCATGGCGTCCTTGTCCACCGGGCCGGTGAAGCTGGTGAAGAAGGCAAACCAGTGGTTGTGGGTGTCGTCCACCGGCACGTGCATCTGCGTGATCGTCATGGTCTCGGAAAGGGGAATCACGAAGGTTTGCGGGAACACGGCGTGGGTCACGCGCACATGCGTGAGTTCGTCCGTCATCGGGCGCAGGGCGGTGAGCTGCAGGCCGTGGGGTTTGGGCTCAAACGAGATCAAGGGCTGGCCGAACTCGCGCATCACGCGCGTCATGGGCCAGCGCTCGCCGTCCACGTCGCCTGCGCTGGCGCCACGGAACTGTTTGCCGTAGCTGTCTTCGAGCGATGCGTCGTTGAAGAAGCGGTGCAGATACGAGGCGTGCGCCGGGTCGATGCCGACCTCGAAGGCCTGCAGCCAGTTGCAGTTCCACAAGCCTTTGAAGGCGAAGGTGTGCGAGGCCGGGGCGTTGAAACAGTCCAGCGCGGGGAAGGGGGGTGGCGTCTGGTTTTCGGGGCCGAACCAGCCGAACAGCACGCCGCTTTTCTCAACCAGCGGGTAGCTGCGCTGCCGGATGCGGGTGCACAGTGTGCTGCCCGCGGGCTCGGCGGGCGTCTCGATGCACTGGCCCGTGGTGTCGAACTTCCAGCCGTGAAAGGGGCAGCGCAGTCCGTCGCCCTCATTGCGGCCGAAGGCGAGGTCGGCACCGCGGTGCGGGCAGTCGCGGTCGAGCAGGCCGTAGGTGCCTTGTGCATCATGGAACAGCACGAAGTCTTGCCCCAGCACGCGCACGGGTTTGACCGGGCGCACCGCCATGCGCGGGTCCAGCGCTGGGTCGAACTCGTCGAGCAGGGCGACCGGTTGCCAGTAGCGGCGCAGAAGTTCACCGCCGGGGGTGCGGGGGCCGACCTGGGTCAGGCGCTGGTTGAGTTCGGCTTTCATGGGGGCTCCGGTGGAAGTGGTTCAAACGGTATCCCGTTTAAAAAATTCAGTGTACAGTTTGAGCCATGAGCCTGCAAGACACCGTGTTGATGCAATTGCGCGACCTGATCCTGAGCGGCCAGTTCGAGCCCGGACAGCGCCTGGCCGAGCAGCAGCTCGCCGAGCGCCTGGGGGCTTCGCGCACGCCGGTGCGCGCCGCGCTGGTGACACTGGAGCAGGAGGGCTTGGTCGAGGCCAACGAGACCGGCAAGTACTTGGTGCGCCAGTTCACGGCGCAGGAAGTGACCGACGCGATTGCCGTGCGCGGCCACCTCGAAGGCATGGCCGCGCGGTTGGTGGCCGAGCACGGCGTGCCGCGCCAATTGCAGGGGCAGTTGCAGGCATGTCTGGATGAGGGCGATCGGCTGCTGGCCGACAACCCCTTGACCATCGAGAGTTACGCGGCGTATTCGGTGATGAACGACCGCTTTCATGCCCTGCTGCTGGAGGCCTGCGGTAACCGCGCCCTGCAGCGTGCCGTGGCGCTCAACGACAAGCTGCCGTTCGCCCCGGCCTCGGCCATGCTGCCCATGCAGGGCACGGTGGCGCTGGACCGTGACTGGATGCTCTATGCGCACCGCCAGCACCACATGCTGTTCGACGCCCTCCAGCGTGGTGAAGGCGCGCGCGCCCAGGCGCTGGCCGTGGAGCACACCGAGGTGGCGCAGATGAACATGCGCCTGGCGCTGGAGCGGCGCGCCGAGTCCGAGCGTGTCATGCCGGTGATGCGCCTGGTGGTGGGCTGACACGGCGGCGGTGTATCGTGCCGGGCATGCAAACCGCTGCCCTCACCGGCCTCACGCTGCGGCGCGTGGCCATCGACACCTACCACGAGAACGTGGCCTATCTGCACCGCGACTGCGAGGTGGTGCGGGCCGAGGGCTTCCAGGCCCTGTCCAAGGTGGAGGTGCGGGCCAATGGGCAGCGCATCCTGGCCACGCTCAACGTGGTGGACGACAGCAACATCGTGGGCTGCAATGAAATCGGGGTGTCCGAAGACGCCTTTGCACGGCTGGACGTGGCCGGTGGCCACCCCGCCTCGGTGTCGCCGGCTGAACCCCCTGAATCGATCCCGGCGCTGTTTCGCAAGATCAACGGCGAGCGCCTGGGCCGTGACGACTTCCACCACATCATTCGCGACATCGCAGAGCTGCGCTATTCCAAGATCGAGCTCACCGCCTTCGTGGTGGCCTGCAACCGCAGCGAACTCGACCGCGAAGAGGTGTATTTCCTGACCGAGGCCATGGTGGCCAGCGGGCGGCGGCTCGACTGGCACGAGTCGCTGGTGGTGGACAAGCACTGCATCGGCGGCATCCCGGGCAACCGCACCTCGATGCTGGTCGTGCCCATCGTCGCCGCCTACGGCCTGGTGTTTCCCAAGACCTCGTCGCGCGCCATCACCTCGCCCGCCGGCACGGCCGACACCATGGAGGTGCTGGCCAACGTGGAGCTGCCGTTCGAGCAGCTCACCGGCATCGTGCGCCAGCACCATGGCTGCCTGGCCTGGGGCGGTGCGGCGATGCTCTCGCCGGCCGACGACGTGTTGATTTCGGTGGAGCGCCCGCTGTCCATCGACTCTCCTGGTCAGATGGTGGCCTCCATCCTGTCCAAGAAGATCGCCGCCGGCGCGACCCACCTGGTGCTCGACATCCCCATCGGCCCCACGGCCAAGGTGCGTTCCATGCCCGAGGCACAGCGCCTGCGCCGCCTGTTCGAATACGTGGCGCAGCGCATGCACCTCTCGCTGGACGTGGTCATCACCGATGGCCGCCAGCCCGTGGGCCGTGGCGTGGGGCCGGTGCTGGAGGCGCGCGACGTGATGCAGGTGCTGGAAAACGACCCACAGGCGAGCGCCGACCTGCGGCAGAAATCGCTGCGGCTGGCCGGGCGGCTGATCGAATGCAGCCCCGACGTGCGTGGCGGAGATGGCTTTGCGATTGCGCGCGACATCCTGGACTCGGGCCGCGCGCTGGCGCAGATGCAGGCCATCGTGCAGGCGCAAGGCAGTCGGGGCTTTGACCATCACCACCCGGCGCTCGGTGCGCTCACACTGGAGGTGAGGGCGCCCGACGCGGGCGTGGTCGTCGGCATCGACAACCTGCAGATTGCCCAGATCGCCCGCCTGGCTGGCGCGCCCAAGGTGCGGGGTGCGGGCGTGGACCTGTGCGTCAAACTCGGCGAAGCGGTGGTCGTCGGCGACTTGCTCTACCGCATTCATGCCAGCTACCCGGCCGACCTTGAATTCGCGCGCCAGGCCAGCGAACGCGCCAACGGTTTCAGCCTGGGCACCACCGCTCAGGTGCCCCATGTTTTTGTGGAGTTCTGATGCTTCTCTCCAGCCAAGCTACCGCCGGATGTGTGTTGTGTTTCGACGATGAAGAGGCTGTGGCTGCGCGGGCCGCCAGCGCCGCCGGCATGGCCCTGGCCGTGGTGGAGCGCCACCGGTTTCCCGACGGTGAGATGCGCCTGCGCCTGCCCGCCGAACTGCCTGCGCGCGTGGTGCTCTGGCGCGGCCTGCAGCAGCCCAACGAAAAGCTGGTCGAGGTACTGCTGGCGGCCCAGACCGCACGCACGCTGGGGGCGAGACACCTCACGCTGGTCTCGCCGTACCTCGCCTACATGCGCCAGGACATCGCCTTCAACCCCGGCGAAGCCATCAGCCAGCGCATCGTGGGTGGCTTTCTGGCCGGCCTGTTCGACGCCATCATCACCGTGGACCCGCACCTGCACCGCGTGGCCACGCTCCACGAGGCCATGCCGGTGAAAGACGCGATCGCGCTCAGCGGCGCGCCCCTGCTGGCCGACCACATCGCCACGCAGCGCCAGCAGCCGCTGCTGATGGGCCCCGACGAGGAAGCCCTGCAGTGGGTCGCGCTGGCGGCACGGCGCCACGGCTGGGACCATGCGGTGTGCCGCAAGACGCGCCACGGCGACCGCGACGTGGACATCGAACTGCCGGAGCTGCCTGTGGCCGGGCGCGCGGTCGTGCTGATGGACGATGTGGCCAGCTCCGGCCACACGCTGGCGCGGGCGGCCGCGAAGCTGCGCGCCGCCGGCGCGGCCTCGGTCGACGTGGCGGTGACGCACGCGCTGTTTGCCCCGGGTGCGGTGCAACTGGTGCGCAGCTCAGGCGTTGGTGAGATCTGGAGCACCGACTGCATTGCGCATGCCTCCAATGCCGTGAGCATCGTTCCCGCTGTGGTGGACGCGTTGCAGGGCATCTGAAAGACGGTCGATTCATTGAGGTTGCTCAACGGCGAGCGTGGGGTGCTGCCTAGACTGGCCGGGCAGGGGAGTGGCCCCTGTTTGTTCCAAGGAGACCGTCATGCGCGCCATCCTGCCTTGCGCAATCACGCTGTTGGTGTCGTCGGGCCTGACCGCCTGTTATGTCGTGCCCGAGCGCCAGGCCGACGGGCAGGTGATCTACCAGCACTACCCCTTGCCGCCGGTGGGCTCGGTGGTGCCGCCCCGTGTGGCCATGCCGTCCGGAGGTTCGTCGGCACCCGCCAACCTGCCGGCACGCCTCTACCCCATCAACGACATCGCCACGGCCACCGGCATCGTCACCGGATCGGTCACCAACATGATGACCGGCAAGGGGGTCTTCAACGTCTCCTACCTCGGTGAGGTGCTCACCGGCGAGGCGACCCGTGTGTCCAACGATGAGCGACGGGGCGTGGCCAGCGCGTTCAGCCCGAAGGGCCTGTACATGTCGTGCGAGTACCAGATGAACACGCCTTACCAGGGCGCGGGGACCTGCACCTTTTCCAACGGTGCGGCCTACCGCATCCACATCGGCGGCAACTGAGCGCGGTGGCTCTGCCACGCGGGCGAGGCGTGCGCCCAGTCGCACTCAAATGGCCGTGCAGTGGGCGGGTTATGGAGGAAGCCCGACCCGATCGCTCGGGTATGGGGGAATACTCGGTTTTTTCCTTGCTCCATCACCGCACCGTTCTCATGACCACCACCACGCTGTTCTCTCCCTTCACCGCCGGCCAGATCTCGTTGGCCAACCGCATCGTCATGGCACCGCTCACGCGCAACCGCGCGCCAGGCGCCGTGCCCACGCCGCTCATGGCCACCTACTACCAGCAGCGCGCCAGCGCCGGCCTGCTGATCACCGAAGCCACCGCCATCAGCCACCAGGGCCAGGGCTACGCCGACGTGCCCGGGCTGTACGCGCCCGAGCAGATCGAAGGCTGGAAACGCGTGACTGCGGCCGTGCACGCCGCTGGCGGCAAGATCGTCACCCAACTCTGGCACGTGGGCCGTGTCTCGCACACCGAGCTGCAGCCCGCTGGCGGCGCACCCGTGGCGCCGTCGGCCATCGTGGCCAAGACCAAGACCGTGCTGCTCAAGGACGGCGCACCCGTATTTGTCGAGACCTCCGAGCCGCGCGCGCTGGAACTGAGCGAACTGCCCGGCATCGTCGAGGACTACCGCAAGGCCGCGCTGGCTGCCATCGAGGCGGGCTTTGACGGCGTGGAAATCCACGCCGCCAACGGCTACCTGATCGACCAGTTCCTGAAGACCGGCAGCAACCAGCGCACCGATGCTTACGGCGGCAGCATCGAAAACCGGGCGCGCTTGCTGGTGGAGGTGGTCCAGGCCGTCACCAGCGCCATCGGCGCGGGTCGCACCGGTATCCGCCTCTCACCCGTGACGCCGGCCAACGACGTGATCGACGCCGATCCACAGCCGCTGTTCTCCCATGTGCTGCGTGAGCTGGCGAAGTTCGACCTGGCCTACGTGCACCTCATTGAAGGTGCCACCGGTGGCCCGCGCGAGCTGGCCGACCGGCCGTTCGATTACGACGCGCTGCGCGCGGCTTACCACGCAGCTGGCGGCAAGGCGGCCTGGATGGTCAACAACGGCTACGACCAGCCCATGGCCGAGCAGGCCGTGAAAGACGGCGCCGACCTGGTGGCCTTCGGCAAGACCTACATTGCCAACCCCGACCTGGTGGCGCGCCTGCGGCAAGGTGGCCCGTTCAACGTGCCCGACAACAAGACCTTTTATGGCGGTGGCGCCAAGGGTTACACCGATTACCCGGCTCTGGCTGCCTGATGTGCCATGCACCGCCACGGCGGCGGTGCATGGGCTTGCGCGGTCAGCGCAGCTGGGCGTTGGCCTGCACTTGTTGCTTGAGCTGCTCGGACAGCTGGGCGGCGGCGCGCCGTCCCGCCAGGCCGAAGTCGCTCTTGAATTCGGTGAACTCGGCGGTGCCGTTGCCTTGGGCCTTCACCGTGGTCAGGGCCTTGCCCTCGGCGTCGCTGACGTCGCACGCCAGCTCGATGCCGAACTTGGTGGGTGGCCAGGTGAACAACGACGGAGACTCGGTGGTGGTGGTGATGCTGGGCGAGAACACATAGCTCACACCGTAGGACGCGATGGCCTCGCGGTCACTCGCCGACTTGACCACGAACACATCGGCGTACACCGCTCGCAGTGCATCGCGAATGGACTTCTCCAGGTCGCGGTAGGGAAAGTAGCTCACCTTGTCACCTCCGCCGCCGGCGGTGATGACCTCCTTGCCTCGCTCGGCATCGGTCATGACGTAAGCGACCTTTTTCGGGTTGAGCCCGGCCTCGTTGCGCACGGGTGTTTCCAGCGGGCTGATGCCGATGGGGTGGGCGCAGGCGGCCAGCAGGGCGAGCAGCGCGGCTGCCACGGGGATGCGCCAGAAGTTCTGAAAGGGCATGGGTTTCTTTCGGTTCAAGGTTTGACAGCGGCGATGAAGGCGGGATCGGCGTAGATGGTCTGCAGCAGCGTGCGCACCAGGCGCGGGTATTCGCTCTGGCCCTTGGGCACGGCCACCGCGGCGGCAAAGCTCGATTCAAACTGCGTCTTGGCGCTGTAGATCTTCTCGTGCACGGTCTGACCACGCTTGATCACGCTCAAGCGCACGTCCATGAAACCTTCGCCGGTGTTGATGCCGGACACGTCCATGTCGTTTTTCAGCAGCGTGGCGTCGATGCGCGTGTCGGCCTTGGGGTCAAGCACCCGCAGCTCGGTCAGGTCGGAGCGGATGGCCTCTTCCAGGTACTGGGCAAATGAACCCTGGGTCGTCACGAAGGGTGCGCCTCGCAGGGTGATCTTGTTGACCGGTGCCTCGGGGCTGCGTGGCTGGAATTCACCAACGGCAATCTTGCCCAGCTGGCTCGTCTTGAGCCGGTCGATGCTCGGATAGTCCGGACTGTAGGTGGGCGCCACGAACGAGGCGCAGCCGGTCAAAACGACCGCCGTGAGGGCCAGCGTGGCCATGCGTAGTTTCATGTTGTCTCGCTTTTTTCTGATCGATGCACATGCACCGCGCAGAACTATAGCGATCAGCCGTGGCCTCGCCGGGATACCGCCCACGGTTTATCCTCGCGGGCATGAAGCTCTACAACTATTTCCGATCCTCGGCCTCGTTTCGCGTGCGCATCGCGCTCGCCCTCAAGGGCCTCGACTACGAATACCACGCGGTCCACCTGGCCAAGGGCGAACACAAGCAATCGGCCTACACCGACATCGCCGTGGAGGGCCTGGTGCCGCTGCTCGAGCTGGATGACGGCACGCGCCTGACGCAGTCCATGGCCATCATCGAGTACCTCGACGAGGTGCAGCCCCAGCCGGCCCTGCTGCCTCTGGATGCGCTGGGCCGCGCGCGGGTGCGGGCACTGGCACAGATCATTGCCTGCGAGATCCACCCCATCAACAACCTGCGCGTTCTCAAATACCTCAGCAAGGACCTCAAGCTGGACGAAGACACCAAAAATACCTGGTACCGCCACTGGGTGCGCAGCGGGCTGGAGTCCTTCGAGCGTCAACTCGCGCTGCAGGCCCCCGGCACCTATTGCCACGGTGAGTTGCCCACCCTGGCCGATTGCTGCCTGGTCCCGCAGATATTCAACGGTCAACGGTTCAACGTCGACTTCTCGGGCCTGCCGCGCACCATGGCCGCCTTTGAGGCCTGCATGAAACACCCGGCATTCCAGAAGGCCCAGCCCTCGGCCTGCCCGGACGCGGAGGCCTGATGCTGCCGGCGGGCGACGGCATCCAGCCGGACTGGCCTGCGCCGCCCGGCGTGCGGGCGCTGTTCACCACGCGGGTGGGCGGCGTGTCCGTGGCTCCGTTCGACAGCTTCAACCTGGGCGACCACGTGCGCGATCAGCCTCTGGCCGTGGCATGCAACCGGGAGCGGCTCGCAGCGCTCACCGCGCCCGCGCGTCCGGTGTTCCTGCAGCAGGTGCATGGAACGCAGGTCGTGAGGCTCACGCCCGACATGCCCGATGGCGCCGTGGCCGATGCCTGCGTGGTGCAAGGGCCGGGGGTGGTTGCCACCATCATGGTGGCCGATTGCCTGCCGGTGCTCTTCGCCCATGCCTCGGGCACCGCGGTGGCCGCGGCCCACGCTGGCTGGCGCGGCCTGGTCGACGGTGTGATCGAGGTCACCGCGCGCGCCTTGCACAATGCCGCGGGCGAGGGCGAGCTCATGGCCTGGCTGGGTCCCTGCATCGGGCCGCGGGCTTTCGAAGTCGGGGCTGACGTGTGCGAGGCGTTTGTTGCGGTCGACCACGGGGCCGCAGCGCACTTCTGGCCGCTCGGCAAGGGCAAGTTCCTTGCCGATCTGCCTGCGTTGGCACGGCGCCGGCTGCGGGCCGTGGGCATCACCAACGTGCACGGCAATGACGGCTCACCGGCGTGGTGCACCGTCACACAGGCTTCAAGATTCTTTTCGCACCGGCGCGATGCGGTCATCCTCGGCAGCACCGGGCGCATGGCCGCCTGCATCTGGATCGATTGAGGTCGTCGCCTCAGGCGCTGCGTTGGCCGCCAGCCGGGACATCTGCGCCTGGTGTTCGGCGGCTTCGCGCGCCCTGATGGCCTTGCGCCGCGCAGGCGTTCGCATCAGGTAAACCACCAGTACCACGGGCAGCAGACCGTAAAGAAAAAAGGTCACAATGGCTCCGAGGACCGAGCCTGTGGTGTTGGTCGCTTCTGCCACCGACATCATCAGAACAACATACATCCAACCAATCACGACCAGGTACACAGCGATCCTTGCAGACCGGGAAACCATGTCAGTCTGCTGGAAGCCGCCACGCAGATACTGGGAAAAACCCGGAAATGTTTCCCCAGCGCGGGGATGATAAGCCGCACACAAAGGCACAGGAGACCAGCATGACATCGGGCAAAACCCCACCCACCGACTGGCTGGAGACGGCCAACGCGTTTCAGCAAAACCTCATTCAGCAATGGACCCAGGTGGCTCAGGCTTTCCCGGGTGCCGCCGCCCACGCGAAGCCAGGCGCGACCGACCCCTTTGCCGCATTCAAGGCCTTCATGCCGCAGGCCGGTGCGGCCAACCCGTTCGGTATGGCCATGCCCACCGCGGGTGCGGCTTTTCCCGGCATGCCCGCCATGCCGGGCATGGGCGACATGTTCAAGAACGCGGCTGGCCAGCAGGTGAGTTTTGATCCGGCGAAGCTGCTCGAAGTCCAGAACCAGTACCTCAAGGACGTGGCCGGGTTGTGGAATCAGGGCGGCGCCGTCAAACCCGAGGGCGATCGCCGGTTCGCCGCCGATGCCTGGGCCAGCAACCCGATGGCAGCGTTTTCGGCGGCGGCCTATTTGCTCAATGCACGCACGCTCATGGCCCTGGCCGATGCGGTGCAGGGCGATGCCAAGACGCGCACGCGCGTCCGCTTCGCGGTGCAGCAGTGGATCGATGCCAGTGCGCCGAGCAACTTCCTGGCTTTCAACGCCGAAGCGCAGAAGAAAGCCATCGAGACCAAAGGCGAGAGCATCGCCAAGGGCATGGCCAACCTGCTTCACGACATGAAGCAGGGCCATGTGTCCATGACCGACGAGAGCGTTTTCGAAGTGGGCAAGAACGTGGCCACCACCGAGGGCGCGGTGGTGTTCGAGAACGAACTGTTCCAGCTGATCGAATACAAGCCGCTCACGACCAAGGTGTTCGAGCGGCCCTTCCTGCTGGTGCCACCCTGCATCAACAAGTTCTACATCCTCGATCTGCAGCCCGAGAACTCGTTGATCCGCTATTGCGTGGAGCAGGGTCACCGCACCTTCGTGGTGAGCTGGCGCAACCCGGACGAATCGCTGGCCAAGGCCACCTGGGACCAGTACATCGAAGACGCGGTGATCAAGGCGATCGGCATCACGCAGGACATCACGGGCGCCGAGACCATCAACGCACTGGGCTTCTGCGTGGGCGGCACCATGCTGGGCACGGCGCTGGCCGTGCTGGCCGCGCGCGGCGAGGAGCCGGTGAACTGTGCCACCTTCCTCACCACGCTGCTCGATTTCACCGACACCGGCATCCTCGACGTGTTCATCGACGACAACTTCGTCAAGTACCGCGAGATGCAGTTCGCCGACGGCGGCCTCATGCCCGGGCGCGACCTGGCCACCACCTTCAGCTTCCTGCGCCCGAACGACCTGGTGTGGAACTACGTGGTGGGCAACTACCTTAAGGGCGAGACACCGCCGCCGTTCGACCTGCTGTACTGGAACTCCGACAGCACCAATTTGCCAGGCCCTTACTACGCGCGCTACCTGCGCCAGATGTACCTGGAGAACAACCTCGTCAAGCCCGGCAAGATGACCGTGTGTGGCGAGAAGATCGACTTCCGTCAGGTCAAGCTGCCGGTCTACATCTACGGCTCGCGCGAAGACCACATCGTGCCCATTGGTGGCGCCTACGCGAGCACCCAGGTGTTCCCGGGCAAGAAGCGCTTCGTCATGGGCGCCTCGGGCCACATTGCCGGCGTGATCAACCCGGCAAGCAAGAAGAAACGCAGCCACTGGATCGGCTCCAGCACCCAGTTCCCGAAAGACGTGAACGAGTGGATCGCCAGCGCCGATGAACAACCGGGCAGCTGGTGGACCGACTGGGCTGCCTGGCTCAAGCCCCAGGCTGGCAAACAAATTGCAGCGCCCAAGACCTACGGCAAGGGCAAGACCTACGCGGTCATCGAGCCCGCGCCTGGCCGATACGTGAAAGCGAAAGCCTGATACCGATCAAGTAGTGACCATTCGGGCTGAGCCTGTCGAAGCCCCCGCCAGCACCGCTGGATGCCCTTCGACAGGCTCAGGGCGAGCGGAGTCGTTTTTTTCAGCACAACAAGGAGCAAACCCATGGAAGACATCGTCATCGTTTCAGCCGCCCGCACCGCTGTCGGCAAGTTCGGCGGCTCGCTCGCCAAGACCCCCGCCACCGAGCTTGGCAGCATCGTCATCAAGGCGATGCTGGAGCGCACCGGCCTGCCGGCCGATGTGATCGGCGAAGTGATCATGGGTCAGGTTTTGGCTGCGGGCGTGGGCCAGAACCCGGCGCGCCAGGCCATGATGAAAGCCGGTGTGGCGAAGGAAACGCCGGCGCTCACCATCAACGCCGTCTGCGGCTCCGGCCTCAAGGCTGTGATGCTGGCCGCGCAGGCCGTGGCCTGGGGTGACAGCGAGATCGTGATTGCCGGTGGCCAGGAAAACATGAGTGCCAGCCCTCACGTGCTCAACGGCAGCCGCGACGGCCAGCGCATGGGCGACTGGAAGATGATCGACACCATGATCGTTGACGGCCTGTGGGACGTCTACAACCAGTACCACATGGGCATCACCGCTGAAAACGTGGCCAAGGCCCACGGCATCAGCCGCGACGCGCAGGACGCGCTGGCCCTGGGCAGCCAGCAAAAGGCCAGCGCTGCGCAGGACGCCGGCAAGTTCAAGGACGAGATCGTCGGCGTGAGCATTCCGCAGCGCAAGGGCGACCCGGTTGTGTTCGACAGCGACGAGTTCATCAACAAAAAAACCAACGCCGAAGCCCTGGCCGGTCTGCGCCCCGCCTTCGACAAAGCCGGCTCCGTGACCGCCGGCAACGCCTCCGGCCTGAACGATGGTGCTGCCGCCGTGATGGTGATGTCGGCGAAGAAAGCCGCTGCGCTGGGCCTCAAGCCGCTGGCGCGCATCGCTGCGTTCGGCACCAGTGGCCTGGACCCGGCCACCATGGGCATGGGCCCGGTGCCGGCCTCGCAGAAGGCCTTGGCGCGCGCCGGCTGGAAAGCGTCCGACGTGGACCTGTTCGAGCTCAACGAAGCCTTTGCCGCCCAGGCCTGCGCCGTCAACAAGGCGCTGGACATTGACCCCGCGCGCGTCAACGTCAACGGCGGTGCGATCGCCATCGGTCACCCCATCGGAGCGTCCGGTTGTCGCATCCTGGTGACGCTGCTGCACGAAATGATCCGCCGCGACGCGAAAAAGGGCGTGGCGGCCTTGTGTATCGGTGGCGGCATGGGGGTTTCCCTCGCGGTCGAACGCTGATTTGCCGGTAGATTCAAAAGCCTGTTGCGGGGTCACGTGCGCCCCGCAATCCAACACACACAAACCAGAGGAGAACCCCGAATGAGTCAAAAAGTAGCGTACGTCACCGGTGGCATGGGTGGCATCGGTACCGCCATCTGCCAGCGCCTGCACAAGGAAGGCTTCAAGGTCATTGCCGGTTGCGGCCCCACACGCGACTTCAAGAAATGGCTGGACGAGCAGCAAGCCCTGGGTTTCTCGTTTTACGCCTCGGTCGGCAACGTCGGCGACTGGGCTTCCACCGTGGAAGCCTTCACCAAGACCAAGGCCGAGCACGGCACCATCGACGTGCTGGTGAACAACGCCGGCATCACGCGCGACCGCATGTTCCTGAAGATGTCGCGCGAAGACTGGGACGCCGTCATCGAGACCAACCTCAACTCCATGTTCAACGTGACCAAGCAGGTCGTGGCCGACATGGTCGAAAAAGGCTGGGGCCGCATCATCAACATTTCGTCGGTCAACGGCGAAAAAGGCCAGGCCGGCCAGACCAACTACTCGGCCGCCAAGGCCGGCATGCACGGTTTCTCGATGGCGCTGGCGCAGGAGCTGGCCAACAAGGGCGTGACGGTCAACACCGTGAGCCCGGGCTACATCGGCACCGACATGGTCAAGGCCATCCGGCCCGACGTGCTGGAGAAGATCGTGGCCACCGTGCCCGTGAAGCGCCTGGGCGAACCCGGCGAGATCGCCTCCATCATCGCCTGGCTGGCCAGCGAAGATGGCGGCTACGCCACCGGCGCGGACTTCTCGGTCAACGGCGGCCTGCACATGGGCTGAGCCTGCCGTGCGCAGACGACCAACCCCGCTTCGGCGGGGTTTTTTGTGGGCGTTTTCGGGCGGTATTCAAGCGATCGTGGCTCGGGCAGCGCGTTTATATTGCTGCGATGTACAAGCCGCTTCCCCTGGAATCCCTGGCACTCAACCAGCCGGTGCCCGTGAACATCTGGGACCCCAAGGGCGTGCTGTTGCTGCGCAAGGGCGAACCCATCACGTCCGAGCAGCACCGCGGCCATCTCATGTTGCACACGCCCATGGTGCTGTCCGCCGACTGGCAAGCCCTGAGCTACAGCTACACCGCGGCGCTGGACCGCATGGTGCGCAGCAACGAATCGCTCAGTCGCATCGTCGGGCTCGACGCCATGGTGCCCGTGCACGACAAGGCGCAGGCGCGCGACGATCTTGCCCCCACCGAAGCCTGGCCCGACATCCACGCCGCGCTCACGACATTGCTGCACCAGGGCGGCGAGGCCAGCCAGTTCATGGAGCGGCTGGACCGCCTGGACGCACGGACCGAAAAGCTCTGGCGCGAGCACCCTGACGACAGCCTGCTGGTGCTGGTGCAACTGCTGTTCGATGCGCGCATGCACTACAGCGCCACGCATGCGCTGCTCACCGCCGGGCTGTGCGCCCTGGTGGGGCCGTCGGCCGGCATGGTGAGTGCCGACCAGCTCAGGCTGTCGCGCGCGGCCCTGACGATGAACATCGGCATGACCCGCGCGCACGATGACATGGCACGCCAGGCGGGGCCGCTGTCGGAGCAGCAGCGCAAGACCGTGCGGGAGCACCCCCAGCGCAGCGCAGAGGTGCTGCGCCAGCTCGGCGTGGCGGATGCGACCTGGCTGCAACTGGTGGAAGAACACCACGAGCGCCCCGACGGACAGGGCTACCCGGCGGGCAAACAGGCCAGCGGCACCGCCCACCGCCTCCTGCAGATGGCCGACGTGTACGTGGCCTGCATCAGCCCACGCAAGAGCCGGGGTGGGCTGCTTTCGCAGCAGGTGGCACGCGAGCTGTACCTGGGCGCCGACCTCACCCCCGATCCGTTGGGCGCGCTGTTCATCAAGAACATCGGCTTCTATCCACCCGGCAGCTATGTGCGCCTGGCCAGCGGGGAACTCGCCGTGGTGGCCAGGCGCGGCGTCAAAGCCAACGCGCCGGCGGTGTTCGCCATCGTCGGCCGACAAGGCCTGCCGCTGGGAGAGCCCGCCCTGCGCGACACGACCGACCCCGCGTTCGAAGTCAAGGCAAGTCTGGCGCCCGGCGATGTGAAGGTGGTGGTGAGTGTGGCCAAACTGCTGGCCCGCCTGTGAATGCCAGGGTGGCGCGGTACAGTTCCAGGCTGTGCCCGTGAGCGATTCCCTCAGATGATTGACAGCCCCAACCACCCACAACCCAACCCATGGCGCCTCTCGGTCGCGCCGATGATGGACTGGACCGATCGGCACTGCCGTTACTTCCACCGGCTGCTGTCGAAGCAGACCCTGCTCTACACCGAGATGGTGACCACCGGCGCGTTGGCTCATGGCAGCGTGCAGCGCCACCTGCGCTTCAACGCCGAGGAACACCCCGTGGCCTTGCAGCTCGGTGGCAGCGACGCGGCCGAGCTCGCCATGGCCGCGAAGCTGGGCGAGGAGTGGGGCTATGACGAGATCAACCTCAACTGTGGCTGCCCGAGTGATCGTGTGCAGCGCGGCGCTTTCGGTGCCTGCCTCATGGCCGAGCCGAACACGGTGGCCAATGGCGTGAAAGCCATGGTGGACGCGGTGTCCATCCCGGTCACGGTCAAGCACCGCATCGGCATCGACCGCGTGGAGAGCTACGACTTCGTGCGCGACTTCGTTGGCACGGTGAGCGAGGCGGGGTGCCGTGTGTTCATGGTGCACGCGCGCAATGCCTGGCTGGACGGCCTCTCGCCCAAGGAAAACCGCGAGGTGCCCCCTTTGCGTTACGAGCTGGCCTACCGCCTCAAGCGCGACTTCCCGCAGCTCACCATTGGCATCAACGGCGGCATCACCACCAACGCGCAGATCGCCGAACACCTGCAGCAGGTGGACGGTGTGATGGTGGGCCGCGAGGCGTACCACAACCCCTGGCTGCTCACCTCGTGGGACGAGGCCTTCTTTGGCGCAGCACCCAGCACGATCACGCGCGAAGCGGTGGAGGAGCAGATGGTGGCCTACATGGAGCGCGCCTTTGCCGAGGACGGCTGCCCGTGGTACGCCATAGCGCGCCACATGCTGGGCCTGCGCCACGGCCTGCGCGGCGCAAGGCGCTGGCGCCAGATCTGGAGCGACCACCGCCTGAAGCCCCTGCCGCCGCGCGAGGTGTGGGGCATGGCGCAAGAGAGCATTGAAGCTGAAACCCGGTCCCTGTCTGCCCCGGTGGCGTGACGCCATCCACCTCACCAAGGCCTCCATGTCTGCACTGCCTCCGGCGCTGAACGCTGAACGCTTCGAGATCGACACAGTGGCGGGTCGGGTGAGCGCCTATCGGGCATGGCCGCAGGTGGGTGCGGCGAATCTGCCGCCCGTGTTGCTGGTGCACAGCGTCAACGCGGCGGGGTCGGCGGCGGAGGTGGCGCCGCTGTTCGAGCATTGCCGCCAGCGTCGCGTGGTGTACGCGCTGGACCTGCCGGGCTTCGGTTTTTCCGAGCGCAGTGATCGGCTCTACACGCCGCGCCTGATGACCGATGCGATCCACGCCTTGCTTGCACACATGCGAGACGCACACGGCGTGGGTGCGATCGACGTGGTGGGCGTGTCGCTGACCAGCGAGTTCGTGGTGCGTGCGCAGCAGGAAGCGCCTCTCACAGTGCGTCGCATGGCCCTGGTGAGCCCCACCGGTTTCAGTGGCCCGAAGCGGCGCTACGGCCCGCCGGGCAGCACGCTGTACCAAGCCTGGCTGTACAAGATTCTGTCGTGGCCGTTCTGGTCGGACGGGATTTATCGCAACCTCACCCGGCCCAGCGTGATCCGTTATTTCCTGGAGCGCACCTGGGGCTCCAGGCGCATCGACGAAGCGCTCTGGCGCTATGCCGTGATCACCACGCGCCAGCCAGGTGCCCGCCATGCGCCGCTGCACTTCGTGTCAGCCGGCATGTTCAGCCGCGACATCAACACCCTGTACGAGGCCGTCACTTGCCCGGTGTGGGTGAGCATGGCCACCCGGGGTGATTTCACCGACTACCAAGGCAAGGTGACGGTGGAGCAGCGGCCCAACTGGCGTTTTCACGCCATGGAAGGCGGGGCCTTGCCTTACTTTGAAGACCTCGCGGCCTTCACCGGGAAGCTCGACCCTTTCTGGGGTTGACGGGCAGGGCCAGGTACGAAATCGGACCTGGCGACGCAGTGCTCAGGCCGCGGCTTCCAGGCCGCTCTGAAAATGTTCCTGCATGCGTTGCACCGCCAGTGCCGTGTTGCGCTCGGTCATCGCGCGGACGATGGCGCGGTGCTCGGCCAGCGACTCTTCGATGCGCCCGGTCTTGAGCAGCGAGTTGTGGCGGTTGAGCTTCATGACCTTGCGCAGGTCGGCCACCATCTGCTCGCGCCAGCGGTTGCGCGCCAGTTCCAGCACGCGCATGTGGAACTGTTCGTTGAGCGCAAAGAAGCGGTCGCGTTCGTCCACCGCCGCCTCCAGGTCGTCGTGCAGGGTTTGCAACTCTGCGAGTTCGGCATCGGTTGCCTGCCGCGCCACCACGCCAGCGGCGTCTGACTCCAGCAGAGAGAGCAGGTGGTAGACGTCGGCCAGGTCTTTCTCGGACACTTCGGTCACGTAGGCGCCTCGCCGCACCTTCATTGTCACCAGGCCTTCGGCGGCCAGCACCTTGAGCGCCTCGCGCAGCGGCGTGCGGCTGATGCCGTATTCCTCGGCCAGCTTGAGCTCGTCGATCCAGCTGCCGGGCTCCAGTTCGCGCTTGAAGATGCGCTGGCGCAGCAGTTCGGCTACTTCTTCGTAGAGGGCGCGGGGTGCAAGGGACAGGGCGGACATGGGCAGGATTGTAAGTCGCGAAGAATATTCTGCATCAATAATTATGAATGATATAAAATCTCGCCCGTTCCTGTGTCATTTCAACCATTGCCCGCCATGAGCTCCAAAACGCCCGCCCCAACGCCCGAGTTCCCAACCGTCCCCCTCGAAGCCTGGGCCAAGGCCGCGCAGAAATCGGCACCCGGTGGCGATCTGGGGGCCCTCGACTGGGTCACGCCCGACGGCATCCGTGTCAAACCGCTCTACACCGCCGAAGACACGGCGGGTCTGCAACACACCAACACCTTGCCGGGCTTTGAGCCCTTCATTCGCGGGCCGCAAGCCACCATGTACGCGGTGCGTCCCTGGACGATCCGCCAGTACGCTGGCTTCTCTACCGCCGAGGAAAGCAACGCCTTCTACCGCAAGGCGCTGGCCGCCGGCGGGCAGGGCGTGTCGGTCGCGTTCGACCTGGCCACCCACCGTGGCTACGACAGCGACCACCCACGCGTGACCGGCGACGTGGGCAAGGCCGGCGTGGCCATCGACAGCGTGGAGGACATGAAGATCCTGTTCGACCAGATCCCGCTGGACAAGGTGTCGGTCTCCATGACCATGAACGGCGCGGTGCTGCCGGTGCTCGCGGGCTATGTGGTGGCGGCCGAAGAGCAGGGCGTGGCGCAGGACCAGTTGAGCGGGACGATCCAGAACGACATCCTCAAGGAGTTCATGGTCCGCAACACCTACATCTACCCACCCGAGCCGTCGATGAAGATCATCGGCGACATCATCGAGTACACGGCTGGCCACATGCCCAAGTTCAACTCGATCAGCATCAGCGGGTACCACATGCAGGAAGCCGGCGCCAACCAGGCGCTGGAGCTGGCCTTCACGCTGGCCGATGGCCAGGAATACGTGAAGACCGCGATTGCCAAGGGCATGGACGTGGACGGCTTCGCCGGGCGCCTGAGCTTCTTCTGGGCGATCGGCATGAACTTCTACCTGGAGATCGCCAAGATGCGCGCAGCCCGCCTGCTGTGGACGCGCATCATGAAAGGCTTCAACGCGAAGAACCCCAAGAGCCTGATGCTGCGCACGCACTGCCAGACATCGGGCTGGTCGCTCACGGAGCAGGACCCCTACAACAACGTGGTGCGCACCACGGTGGAGGCCATGGCGGCGGTGTTCGGTGGCACGCAGAGCCTGCACACCAACAGTTTTGACGAAGCCATCGCGCTGCCCACCGAGTTCAGCGCGCGCATCGCGCGCAACACGCAGCTCATCATTCAGGAAGAGACCCACATCACGAACGTGGTGGACCCCTGGGCCGGCAGCTACATGATGGAGAGCCTCACCCAGGAAATGGCCGACAAGGCCTGGGCCATCATCGAAGAGGTGCAGGCCATGGGCGGCATGACCAAGGCGGTGGACAGCGGCTGGGCCAAGCTCAAGATCGAGGCGGCTGCCGCCGAGAAGCAGGCGCGCATCGACTCCGGGCGCGACGTGATCGTCGGCGTCAACAAATACAAGCTCAAGACCGAAGACGCGATCGAGGCGCGCGACATCGACAACGTGGCGGTGCGCGACGGGCAGATTGCGCGGCTTCAGAAGATCAAGGCCACGCGCGACAGCGCGAAGGTGCAGGCGGCGCTTGAAGCGCTCACGGCCGCCGCCGACAGCGGCGAGGGCAATCTGCTCGACCTGACGATCAAGGCGATGCGCCTGCGCGCCACCGTGGGCGAAGTGAGCGACGCGCTGGAGAAGGTTTTCGGGCGCCACCGCGCCGATACGCAAAAGGTGACCGGTGTGTACGCAGCTGCCTACGATTCCGCCGAGGGTTGGGATGCCCTCAAGACCGAGATCAACGCATTCGCCGAAGCGCAGGGCCGCCGCCCGCGCGTGATGATCAGCAAGCTCGGCCAGGACGGCCACGACCGCGGTGCCAAGGTGGTGGCCACGGCCTTTGCCGACCTCGGTTTCGATGTGGACATGGGCCCGCTGTTTCAGACGCCCGAGGAGTGCGCACGGCAGGCGATCGAGAACGACGTGCACGCGGTGGGTGTCTCGACGCTGGCCGCGGGCCACAAGACCCTGGTGCCGGCCATCATTGCCGAGCTGAAGAAGCAGGGTGCCGACGACATCATCGTGTTCGTGGGCGGTGTGATCCCGCGCCAGGATTACGAGATGCTCTTTGATGCCGGCGTCAAGGGCATCTACGGCCCGGGCACCCCCATTCCCGCCAGCGCGAAGGATGTGCTGGAGCAGATCAAGAAGGCACTCGGGTGACCCCTTCGGTGCTGCTGGAAGGCATCGTGCACGGCGACCCCGCCGGGCAGCGCCGCGCCATTGCCAAGGCCATCACCCTGCTCGAATCCACCCGCGCCGACCACCGCGCGCAGGGCGATGAGTTGCTCACCGCCTTGTTGCCCCACACCGGCAAAGCCTTCCGGCTGGGCATCAGTGGCGTGCCGGGCGTGGGCAAGAGCACCTTCATCGAGGCGCTGGGCCTGTACCTCATCGACAAAGGCCTCCGCGTGGCAGTGCTCACCGTCGATCCTTCCAGCACGGTGTCAGGCGGCTCGATCCTGGGCGACAAGACGCGGATGGAAAAGCTCTCTGTGCACGAGCAGGCCTACATCCGCCCCAGCCCGAGCAGCGGCACGCTGGGTGGCGTGGCCGAGAAGACGCGCGAGGCCATGCTCGTCTGCGAGGCGGCGGGCTACGACACCGTGATCGTCGAGACCGTGGGCGTGGGCCAGAGCGAGACGGCCGTGAGCGGCATGACCGACATGTTCGTGCTGATGCAGCTGCCCAACGCGGGCGATGATTTGCAGGCGATCAAGAAAGGCGTGATGGAGCTGGCCGACCTGGTGGTCATCAACAAGGCCGACATCGACCCGGACGCGGCCACGCGGGCCCGTGCACAGATCACGTCGTCGCTGCGCCTGCTCGGTCTGCAGGGTCACCCGGAGCATGCGCACCACAACGAAGCCGTGTGGCACCCGCAGGTGATCCAGCTCAGTGCATTGCTGGGGCGCGGTGTGGATGCCTTCTGGGCCGAGGTGTCGCGGTTTCGCGCGCTGCAAAGCGGCAATGGCCAGCTGGCGGCGCGCCGCCAGCAACAGGCCCGCGCCTGGATGTGGGAGCGCATCGACGCCGGCCTGAAGCAACGTTTCCGCGCGCACCCCCAGGTGCGCGCCGCCCTGGACGACACCACGCAGCGTGTGCTGGCCGGCACCTTGCCCGCCAGCACCGCAGCGCGCCAGCTGCTCGATCTTTTCGACTGAATCCATTTTCTGGAGAACAACGCCATGCAGGACATCCTCGATCAACTCGAAGAAAAACGCGCCGCCGCCCGGTTGGGTGGCGGTGAAAAACGCATCGCCGCGCAGCATGCCAAAGGCAAGCTGAGCGCGCGCGAGCGGCTGGAGGTGCTGCTGGACGAAGGCACCTTCGAAGAATGGGACATGTTCGTCGAGCACCGCTGCACCGACTTCGGCATGCAGGACAACAAGATCCCCGGCGACGGCGTGGTCACCGGCTACGGCATGATCAACGGCCGCCTGGTGTTCGTGTTCAGCCAGGACTTCACGGTGTTTGGTGGCGCGCTCTCCGAAGCGCATGCCGAGAAGATCTGCAAGGTGATGGACCAGGCCATGAAGGTCGGTGCGCCTGTGATCGGCCTGAACGACTCGGGCGGTGCGCGCATTCAGGAAGGCGTGGCCTCGCTCGGTGGCTATGCCGACGTGTTCCAGCGCAACGTGATGGCCAGCGGCGTGGTGCCGCAGATCAGCATGATCATGGGTCCGTCTGCCGGCGGCGCGGTGTATTCGCCCGCCATGACCGACTTCATCTTCATGGTGAAGGATTCGAGCTACATGTTCGTCACCGGCCCCGAGGTGGTGAAGACCGTGACGCACGAGGAAGTGACCGCCGAGGAACTCGGTGGCGCCATCACGCACACCACCAAGAGCGGCGTGGCCGACCTGGCCTTCGAGAACGACGTGGAGGCGCTGCTGATGCTGCGCCGGCTCTACAACTACCTGCCGCTGTCCAACCGCGAAAAGGCCCCGGTGCGGCCCAGCGGAGACGCGATCGACCGCATGGAGTTGAGCCTGGACACACTGGTGCCCGAAAACCCGAACAAGCCCTACGACATGAAGGAGCTGATCGTCAAGACGGTGGACGACGGTGACTTCTTCGAGCTGCAACCCGAGTACGCCAAAAACATCCTGATCGGCTTTGCGCGCATGGACGGCCAGACGGTGGGCATCGTGGCCAACCAGCCGCTGGTGCTGGCCGGTTGCCTGGACATCAAGAGCAGCATCAAGGCCGCGCGCTTCGTGCGTTTCTGCGATGCCTTCAACATCCCGGTGATCACCTTCGTCGACGTGCCCGGCTTCATGCCCGGCACCTCGCAGGAATACGGCGGCATCATCAAGCACGGCGCCAAACTGCTCTATGCGTACGCCGAGTGCACCGTGCCCAAGATCACCGTGATCACGCGCAAGGCCTATGGCGGTGCCTACGACGTGATGAGCTCCAAGCACCTGCGTGGCGACGTGAACTTTGCCTGGCCCAACGCCGAGATCGCGGTGATGGGTGCCAAAGGCGCGGTGGAGATCATCTTCCGCGAGGAGAAGAAGGACCCGGCCAAGCTGGCCCTGCGTGAGGCCGAGTACAAGGCCCGCTTCGCCAACCCCTTCGTGGCGGGCGCGCGTGGCTTCATCGACGACGTGATCCTGCCGCACGAGACGCGCAAGCGCATCTGCCGTTCGCTGGTGATGCTGAAAGACAAGAAGCTGGAAAACCCGTGGCGCAAGCACGGGAACATTCCGCTGTGAGCCAACCCCTCCCGTTCCCTGAGCAAAAACACCCGTTCGCCCTGAGCCTGTCGAAGGGCTCTCACACAAGTTGACTGGTCAGCGCTGGGCTTCGACAGGCTCAGCCCGAACGGTTGGAAGAAGGAAGCACCATGTTCAAGAAAATACTCATAGCCAACCGCGGCGAGATCGCTTGCCGCGTGATTGCCACCGCGAAGAAGATGGGCATCGCCACCGTGGCGGTGTATTCGGAGGCCGACAAGGAAGCGCGCCACGTGCAGCTGGCCGATGAGGCCGTGTTGCTCGGGCCGGCGCCCTCGCGCGAGTCCTACCTGGTGGCCGACAAGATCATTGCGGCCGCCAAACAGACCGGCGCGCAGGCCATCCACCCGGGCTACGGCTTCCTGTCGGAAAACGAAGCCTTTGCCCGCCGCGTGGAAGAAGAGGGCATGGCCTTCATCGGCCCCAAACACTTCAGCATTGCGGCCATGGGCGACAAGATCGCGTCCAAGAAGCTGGCGAATGCGGCCAAGGTCAACACCATTCCGGGCTGGAACGATGCCATCGAGAGCGCCGAGCGCGCGGTGGAGATCGCCAGGGACATCGGCTACCCGGTGATGATCAAGGCCAGTGCCGGTGGCGGTGGCAAAGGCTTGCGCGTGGCCTTCAACGACAAGGACGCCTTTGAAGGCTTCACCAGCTGCCGCAACGAGGCGCGCAACAGCTTCGGCGACGACCGCATCTTCATCGAGAAATTCGTACAGGAGCCGCGCCACATCGAGATCCAGGTGCTGGGCGATTCGCACGGCAACGTGATCTATCTGAACGAGCGCGAGTGCTCCATCCAGCGCCGCCACCAGAAGGTGATCGAGGAGGCGCCGTCGCCCTTCATTTCAGATGCCACGCGCAAGGCCATGGGCGAGCAGGCCGTGGCGCTGGCCAAGGCGGTGAACTACCAGAGCGCCGGCACGGTGGAGTTTGTGGTCGGCAAGGACCAGGACTTCTATTTCCTGGAGATGAACACGCGCCTGCAGGTGGAGCACCCGGTGACCGAGTGCATCACCGGTCTCGATCTGGTGGAGCTGATGATCCGCGTGGCGGCCGGCGAGAAGCTGCCGCTGACGCAAGCCGACGTCAAACGCGAGGGCTGGGCGATCGAGTGCCGCATCAATGCGGAAGACCCGTTTCGCAATTTCCTGCCCAGCACCGGGCGCCTGGTGAGGTTTGCGCCACCCGCGCAGAGCATGTGGCAAGGCAACACGGCTGATCTCCAAGGCGTGCGCGTGGACACCGGCGTGCAGGACGGTGGCGAGATCCCGATGTTCTACGACTCGATGATCGCCAAGCTGATCGTGCACGGCAAAGACCGGCTGGAGGCGATCACCAAGATGCGCGAAGCGCTCAACGGATTCGTCATTCGAGGTATCAGCAGCAACATTCCGTTCCAGGCCGCGCTGCTGGCGCACCCGAAATTCGTGGCCGGTGACTTCAACACCGGCTTCATTGCGGAGCACTACGGCCATGGCTTCCGCGCTGAAGATGTGCCGCACGACGATGCCGACTTTCTGGTGGCGCTGGCCGCTTTTGTGCGCCGCAAGTCGCGCGAGCGCGCGGCGGGTCTGTCGGGCCAGTTGCCTGGCTACGGCGTGAAGGTCGGGCATGACTTCCGTGTGATCGTGCTGGGCGCCACGGGGGAGCACCTCTACAAGCCGGTGCATGTGGACGAGGTGGTGGGTCAACTCGGCTCGGCGCTGGTCACGGTGGATGGCAAGCGTTATGCCATCAGCAGCCCTTCGCGCCTGAACGACATCTGCATCACTGGCGAATGCAACGGCCAGCCTTTCACTGCGCAGATCGAGCGCGGCACGCCACGCAACCCGCTGGCGCTGGTGGTGCAGCACAACGGCACGCGCATCGAGACCATGGTGGTCTCGCCGCGCATGGCCGAGCTGCATGCTTTGATGCCGTTCAAGGCGGCGGCCGACATGAGCAAATATGTGCTCTCGCCAATGCCCGGTCTGCTGGTGGAGGTGGCGGTGCAGCCGGGCCAGAAAGTGCAGGCGGGCGAGCGCGTGGCGGTGATTGAAGCCATGAAGATGGAGAACGTGTTGTTCGCGGCGGCCGATGGCGTGGTGGGCAAGGTGCTCGCTTCTAGGGGCGAATCGCTCGTGGTCGACCAGCCCATCGTCGAGTTCGAATGAACCTGGCAGGGGCTGCTGCCCCACAGACAGCGGGCTTTGAATTGCGCTACCCTGCAAGTCACGTCGACTCTGAAGGGAACTGCATGCGACAAGGTTTGGCTTTCGCGCTGGGGTACCTGCGTAATCCAAGGCGCGTGGGTGCCATCGCTCCGGCCTCCAGAGCCCTGGCGCAAGCCATCCTGAGCGAGGTGATGCGGTCCGCGCCCGGGACCTTGATCGAGGTGGGCGCCGGCACCGGGGCCATCACCCGGGCCCTGCTGCCGGCCTTGGCCCATGTTGATCGCTTCATGGTGATCGAGCGCGACCCCGGCTTTGCCCAGCTGCTGCGCAGAAGCTTTCCCGATCTGGAGGTGCTCAACCATTGCGCCTCCCGGCTCGATGCGCTGGCCATCGAAAAACGCAGTCCGGTCACTGTGGTGTCGTCCTTGCCCCTGCTGTCCATGACGCGGGATGAAGCGCATGGGTGTATCGATGCCATGGTGGCCTTGATCGAGAGCCGCCCGGGTTCGCGCCTGATCCAGTACACCTACGCGTCGCCCCACCTGCGGCCCTTCAAGGACATTCCCATCGGCTGGCGCTGGCGCCGGGCTGCTTCCATCTGGGCGAACCTGCCACCGGCCACCGTGTGGACGCTGGAGCAGGCCAGCCATCCCTCACACACCCACAACGGCTTTCATTGACGCATGAGCACATCGGTATCCCCCATCCGCCCTTTCAAGGTACTGGGCATCCAGCAGATCGCCATCGGCGGGCCTGACAAGCAGCGCCTGCAGAAGCTCTGGGTCGAGATGCTCGGCCTGGAGGTCACTGGCCACTTTCGCAGCGAGCGTGAGAACGTGGACGAGGACATCTGCGCCATCGGCAGCGGACCGTTCAAGGTCGAGGTCGACCTGATGCAGCCGCTGGACCCCGACAAGAAGCCTGCGGTGCACGCCACGCCGCTCAACCACATCGGCCTGTGGATTGACGACCTGCCCACTGCGGTGGACTGGTTGAGCGCTCAGGGCGTGCGGTTTGCACCGGGCGGCATCCGCCAGGGGGCGGCGGGCTTTGACATCACCTTTCTGCACCCCAAAGCCAACGACGAATTCCCGATCGCCGGCGAGGGTGTGCTGATCGAACTGGTGCAGGCGCCGCCCGAGGTGGTCAGCGCGTTTGCCCGGCTCTCGGCCCAGCCGGCCTGAGCGGCCCAGCCCGCAGAACCCCGGAGCAAAGCTGGGTTTCTGCCGCTGTTTCGGGGAATGCGTGGGTTCCAGGCGACCTACGCTTGAGGTGTCCAGAGGCCATGCATCCGCGCAAGAGGCCTCACACCTCCGAGGAGCCGCCATGAACACGGTACCGACCCGAGCAACGCCCGCCACCGCATCCACTCCAGCCCAGGCACCGCTGAGCCGCCGCGCGCTCGATGCGACGCAGATCTGGCCCCACGACCTGCTCGAAGCCTTCTGCCTGCGCATGTCCAGCCACGGCATGTGCGTGAGCCGCGCCCTCATGCAGCACGACCGCCGCTACGGTCTGGAGCAACTCTCGCACGCTCACAACATGGCCGATGACGCGCTTCGCGTGATGGCGGTGCAGCTGTTCCGGCATTTTGAAGCGCGTCAATCGGGGATTTCCGGTCCCCATTGAGAGCGGGCCGTGTCTCAAGCCAGCGCCGTTCTGGCCGATAGCAATGCAACCCCATAGAGGAGACACACGCACATGTCCGGCTTTCATCCTTTGTCCCCAGGCGTCTGGCTGATGCGCCGCCTGCGCCTGCGCGGCAAGTTGCTGCTGCTGGCCGCCTCCTCACTGCTGCCGCAGGTGGTCGCCTGGGGGTTCTCCGGACTGCCTTCGGCGAGCGCCTGGGTGCTGGGCATTGAGCTCGGTGGCGCTGCCGTGCTGGTCTACCTCATGCTCAGTTTCTATGTCAGTTTCATGAGCGACTTTCGGCAGGTGCTGGGCAGCATGGAGCAGACCGCCTCGGGCAACTTGCGCGCCGTGCTGAAGGTGCGAGGCAGCGACGAACTCGCCGATCTCACCCGCTTGCTCGACCGCATGGTCGGCAACCTCTCGGCCATGGTGGCCGAGGTGCGCAGCAACTCCGCCCTGGTGGCTCACGCCGGCAAGAGCCTGGCCACCGGCAACCGCGATCTGGCCGACCGCACCGAACAACAGGCCGCCAATCTGGAGCAGACCGCGGCCAGCGTGCAGGAACTCTCCAGCACGGTGCAGCAAAACGCCCAGACCGCCGGCGACTCCGACAGCCAGGCCGCGCAGGTGCGCGACGTGGCGGAGTCGGGTGCTCAGTCGATGGGCCGCGCGGTGGAGTCGGTCGAGGGCATTCAGAAGAGCGCGCAGCAGATGAACGAGATCATCGGCGTGATCGACAGCCTGGCGTTTCAGACCAACATCCTGGCGCTGAACGCGGCAGTGGAAGCTGCTCGCGCGGGCGAACAGGGCAGGGGGTTTGCGGTGGTGGCGGCCGAGGTCCGCTCGCTGGCCCAGCGCTCGGCTGCGTCCGCCAAGGAAATTCGACAGCTCATCGAGGCCTCGCGCCAGCAGGTGGAGGCCAGCGTGGTGCAGATCCGCACCGCAGGCAGCAGCATCCAGCAGATCGCCAACGGCGTGCGCGGCGTGGCGGCCAACATGTCGCTGATCTCGGCCTCCAGCGCCGAACAGAGCACCGGACTGAGTGAAATTTCATCGGCCGTCTCGCAGCTCGACGAGATCACCCAGCGCAATGCACAGATGGTCGAGCGCGCCGTGGCGCAGGCCGACCAACTGGAGCAGCGGGCGGCACACCTCTCCAAGGCGGTGTCGTCCTTCATGTTGCAGCAAGGCACGGCCGAAGAAGCCATGGCGCTGGTGGACAGGGCGCAGGCCATGCGCCAGCAGCGCGGGCGCGAAGCCTTCGTGCGCGAGATCACCACGCCCACCAGCGGTTTCCACGACCGCGACATGTATGTCTTTGCGCTCGACAAGAGCGGTGTCTATCGCTCGTTCGGCGGCAAGCCCGAGAAGGTGGGCAGCCGCGTGCAGGACATTCCCGGCATCGACGGTCAGGCCCTGCTGAACGCCATCGTGTCGCAGGCCGAAACCGCGCCGGGCTGGGTCGAGTACGACATCGGGAACCCGGCCAACGGCAGCATCCAGGCCAAGATGTCGTATGTGGTGAAGGTCGACGAACTCTACGTGGGCTGCGGCGTCTACAAGACCGCGGCCGCTCGCCAGGCGGCCTGATTCGGTCGATGCCTCAGACGCTGGTGCGCCTGGCCCTGGCCCGGGCGAGCGCGGCCTCGATCACGGATCGCTTCTTGTCCAGCAGCGCCTCGTTGGTGATCCGCGAATGCGCGGCCAGGTCGGTCAGCTTCTCTTTCGCCTTGGCCTCCAGCCGATCGTCGTGTTCCCGCTTCTCGCGAGCGAGTCGCGTCTGCCTTGCCTGGTAGCGCGCCTGGCCTTGCCGCGCCTGCTCGGCCGTCCAGGCCTGCCAGCCGGTGCGCTCGCCACTGACGATCTCCAGCGAAATGCAGTCCACCGGGCACACCGGCAAACACAGCTCGCACCCGGTGCAAGCGGGTTCGATCACGGTGTGCATGCGTTTGTTGCTGCCCACGATGGCGTCGGTGGGGCAGACCTTGATGCACAAGGTGCAGCCGATGCACCAGGCCTCATCGATCACGGCGACCGTCACAGGGCCTTCAATGCCGTTGTGCGGGTTCAGGGGTTTGAAGACCTGCCCCGTGATCGCGGCCAGCCGCTCGATGCCCTCGGCTCCACCGGGTGGGCACTGGTTGATGTCGGCACCGCCATCGGCAATGGCCAGCGCGTAGCTCGCGCAGTCGGGATAGCCGCAGCGCGTGCACTGGGTTTGCGGCAGGGCGGCGTCAATGCGCCGTGCGAGGTCGTTCATGACGGCCAATATACCGGCGCCTGTACCGGTGCCGGGCTTCAGGTTTGAGTCTGCTCAGGCGGCGGTGTTGCGCGGCTTGCGGGTGGCCGGCGTCTTGGCTGCAGGCTTGGCCGCCGCTTTGGCAGGGGCGGCCTTGGACACCGCCTTGACTGCCGGCTTGGCCGGGGCCTTGACCGCGGCTTTCACGGGCTTGGGGGCGGCTGCCTTGACCACCACAGGTGCTGGCACCACCGTCGGCTGGTGAGCCTTCAGGAAAGTCTTGACCACAGGGTGTACCGCCTCGCGCCAGCGGCGGCCACTGAAGATGCCGTAGTGGCCCGCGCCTTGCGCTTCGTAGTGCATGCGATGCGTCTTGGGAATGCCGGTGCACAGTTCGTGCGCCGCTGCGGTCTGGCCGGAGCCCGAAATATCGTCGAGCTCGCCCTCAACCGTGAGCAGGGCGGTGTGCTGGATGTCTTGCGGGCGCACGCGCTCGAGCTTGCCTTGCGGGTTTTTCACGTCCCAGGTCCCGTTGACCAGCTTGAATTCCTGGAACACGGTCTCGATGGTCTGCAGGTAGTAGTCGGCATCCATGTCGAGCACGGCGTTGTACTCGTCGTAGAACTTGCGGTGGCTCTCGGCGCTGGAGTTGTCGCCTTTGATCAGGTCCTTGAAGTAGTCGTAGTGGCTCGACGCATGGCGGTCGGGGTTCATGGCCACGAAGCCGGTGTGCTGCAGGAAGCCGGGGTAGACGCGGCGGCCGGCGCCGGGGAAGCTGTCGGGCACGCGGTAGATCACGTTGTTCTCGAACCAGCTGTGGCTGCGCTGGGTGGCCAGGTTGTTCACGGCGGTGGGCGACTTGCGCGCGTCGATCGGGCCGCCCATCATGGTCATGGACAGTGGGGTGGTCTCACCCCGGCTGGCCATGAGCGACACGGCCGCCAGCACCGGCACGGTGGGCTGGCACACGCTGATCACATGGCAGTTGCCGTAGGCCTTTTGCAGGTGCCGAATGAACTCCTGCACGTAGTTCACATAGTCGTCGAGGTGGAATTCACCCTCGGACAGGGGCACCAGACGGGCATTTTTCCAGTCGGTGATGTAGACCTTGTGGTCTTTGAGCATGGTGCGCACCGTGTCGCGCAGCAGCGTGGCGTAGTGGCCAGAGAGAGGAGCCACGATCAGCACCACTGGCTCCCCCTTGAGCTTGGCCAGGGTGTGGGTGTCGTCAGAGAAACGTTTGAAGCGGCGCAATTCGCAGAACGGCTTGTCGATCTCGATGCGCTCGTGGATGGCGACTTCGATGCCGTCCACATCCACCGTGTGGATACCGAACACGGGCTTCTCGTAGTCCTTGCCCAGGCGGTGCATCAGGTCGTAGCCTGCAGAAACGCGCTGGGCCATCGGCAATTGGGCCAGGGGCAGGGCGGGGTTGGTGAACAGCTTGGCGGCCACTTCGGCCAGGTCCGCAAACGGCTCCATCATGGAGCGCTGGGTTTCGTAAATCTGGTAGAGCATGGGGGTCCGGCCTCGTTATGTTGCAGTGCAATATAGCAGCATGGGTGATCGAGCGTTAGCGTGATAACACCTAATTTACACGGCCATTTGTCACCTTCATGAAAGAATCAGGATCATCGCCGTTGGCTCCCGGCCAGACGGCAATCCACCTGCCACACACATGCCTGAAACCACCACCTCCCAATCCGGCCCCGACGCATCGGGCGATCTGCCGCTCACCCAGCGCATGCCCGTGCTGTTCGTGGGGCACGGCAGCCCGATGAATGCCATCGAGGACAACCGCTGGCACCAGAGCTGGCAGACGCTGGGCCGAGAACTGCTGGAGCGTGCGCAGCCGCCACGCTTGATCCTGTGCATTTCCGCCCATTGGCTCACGCCCGGCTGGCAACTCACGGCCATGAGCCAGCCGCGCACCATCCACGATTTCGGCGGCTTTCCGCAGGAGCTGTTTGACCAGCAGTACCCCGCACCGGGGTGGCCCGCAGCCGCCCGGTTGATCAGCCAGTCGGTCGCTCAGCCCGATTCAAGCCATCCCCTGGGCCTGGACGAGATCAGTTGGGGCCTGGACCATGGGGCGTGGTCGGTCCTCAAACCCATGTTCCCGCAGGCCAACATCCCGGTGATCCAGCTCAGCATGGACTACAGCCGACCTGCTGCCGAGCATTTCGCCATCGGCCGACAACTGTCGCAGCTTCGCGAGCGCGGCGTGCTGATCGTGGGCAGCGGGAACACGGTTCACAACCTGCGCACCATGCGCCGCGACGCGGCCGATAACCAGGCTTACGACTGGGCGATCGAGTTCGATCGCGTCACTGCTGATCACATTGTTCAAAGACGGCTGTCAGCGCTTTGTGATTTTCAGCAGCTGGGTGCCGTGGCGCAGATGGCGCATCCCAGCTGGGAGCATTACCTGCCCTTGCTGTACGCAGCGGGTGCGGTGCACGAAGACGATGAACCGCGCTTCTTCAACGAAGGCTTCCAAGGGGCTTCGATTGCCATGCGTTCCGTGCTCTGGGATTGAGCCGGGCAGGCAGCAAAAAAGCCGCTCAGGAGCGGCTTTCTCTTGGCATTCGTGGGCTCAGACCACTTTGGCGATGGCCTGGCAGACGTAGTCGAGGTTCTTGCTGTTGAGTGCTGCGACGCACATGCGGCCGGTATCGGTGCCATAGACGCCGAATTCGTTGCGCAGACGCACCATCTGGTCCTTGGTCAGGCCGGAGTAGCTGAACATGCCGATCTGGCTGGTGATGAAGCTCATGTCCTGCTTCACGCCGGCAGCCTTGAGGCCATCGACCAGCTTCTGGCGCATGGCCTTGATACGCACCCGCATCTCGCCCAGTTCCTTTTCCCACAATGCGCGCAACTCGGGGTTGTTGAGCACGGCCGCCACCACCGCGCCGCCGTGGATGGGCGGGTTGGAGTAGTTGGTGCGGATCGCAATCTTGAGTTGCGACAGCACGCGGGCGGTTTCCTCGGCGTTCTCGCACAGCACCGACAAGGCACCCACGCGCTCGCCGTACAGGCTGAAGCTCTTGGAAAACGACGTCGAGACGAAAAACACGAGGCCCGCGGCCACGAACTTGGCGATTACCGCACCGTCTTCCGAGATGCCGTGGCCAAAGCCCTGGTAGGCCATGTCGAGGAAAGGCGTGAGGCCGCGCGACTTGACCACCGCGATCACCTGGTCCCACTGGGCCGGCGTGATGTCGTAGCCGGTCGGGTTGTGGCAGCAAGCGTGCAGCACCACGATCGTGCCCGGTGCCGCAGCGTTCAGGCTGGCGAGCATGGCGTCGAAGTTCACGCCGCGCTTGTCGGCATCGTAGTAAGCGTAGGTTCCCACCTTGAACCCGGCATTGGTGAACAGCGCGCGGTGGTTCTCCCAGCTGGGATCGCTGATGAGCACGGTGGCCTCGGGGTTCAGGCGCTTCAGAAAATCAGCGCCGATCTTCAGGCCACCCGTGCCGCCGATGGCCTGCACGGTGGCCACCCGGCCAGATTTCACCGGCTCCGAATCCACGCCGAACACCAGGCCTTTGACGGCAGCGTCGTATGCGGCAATGCCGTCGATGGGCAGGTAGCCGCGCGCGGCGGGCTTGTCCATCATGGTCTTTTCAGCGCTCTGAACACATTGCAGCAACGGCAGCTTGCCGTTGTCGTCGAAATACACGCCCACACCCAGATTCACTTTGTTGGGGTTGGTGTCGGCGGCAAACTGTTCGTTCAGACCCAGAATAGGGTCGCGTGGTGCCATTTCGACGGCGGTGAATAAAGACATGCTGGGTTTCCTGGGGTTGATGACAAAACAGACCAGTATTTTAAGGTGGCGACTCGTGATTGATTGCTCGACTCGACTGGCGCCTTCTGTGCGTCAACGCACTTAGCAGCTACTAAATTCACTGCACTGTGTGACCTTCTTCACTTTGGTAACTTCGTCACACTTTGTCGGTAGTCAGTCCGATGAGGTGTGCGGTATATTCAAAAAGACCGTTAACTTTTATTAACATTTCACCGTGATTTTGAGGACGTGCCACATGCAAAAACATACTTCAGAACTCATGCGTCGCATTGCCGGAAGCGTTGCGCTGATGGCCGTGGTGTTGGCCGCCACAGGTTGCGCTACGCAAGGAGCCAATCCACCCGCACCGGTATTGGCTTCCAGCCCGGATTACAACTACATCGTGGGCCCGGGCGACACCTTGAACATCAATGTCTGGCGCAACCCGGAGCTGTCTTCTTCAGTGCCGGTGCGCCCCGACGGCAAGGTCTCCACTCCGCTGGTGGATGAGTTGGTGGCCCAGGGCAAGACCCCGACCCAGATCGCTCGCGACGTGGAAAAGGCGCTCGCCACGCTGGTGCGTGATCCGGTTGTCACGGTCATCGTGACCAGCTTCGTGGGCCCTTACAGCGAACAGATTCGTGTGGTGGGTGAGGCTACGAGGCCCCAGTTCCTCGCGTACAAGCAGAAGATGACGGTCATGGACGTGATGATTGCCGTGGGTGGTCTCACCGAATTTGCCGATGGCAACAAGGCCACGCTCATTCGTGCCAGCGACGGCAACAAGCGTTACAGCGTGCGTCTCCAGGATCTCGTCAAGCGCGGTGACATTTCCGCCAACGTGGAAATGCTGCCTGGTGACATTCTGATCATCCCCCAGGGTTGGTTCTGACCCTGCCTGTCCCGGCTTGAATCCACCCGCCCCGCGCGGGTGGAGTTTTTGAATTCTCACTGCCACAGGCAGTCGCTTGCATGCAAGACCTCATTCAACAGATCACGATTTTCCTCAGGGGAATGTGGAAGTACCGTCGGCTGGGCGTCGCTGTCGCCTGGCTGGTGGCGGCAGGCGCAGCCACCACCGTGCTTCTCATGCCTGACCGCTACGAGGCTTCAGCCCGCGTCTACGTGGACACCCAATCGATCCTGCGGCCCTTGATGGCCGGTCTGGCCATCCAGCCCAACATCGAGCAGCAGATCAACATGCTCAGTCGCACGCTCATCAGCCGCCCCACGGTGGAGAAACTGGTGCGAATGGCGGACCTTGACCTTGGTGCCAAATCCAAGGCAGAACAAGAGGCGTTGATTGCCCAGGTGACCGATTCGTTGTCCATCCGGTCGACGGGGCGCGACAACCTCTACACCCTGGCTTACCAGGGGGAAAGTCCAGAAAAGGCCTTGCGGGTGGTCCAGTCCCTGATGACGGTTTTCGTTGAGTCCAGCCTGGGCAGTTCCAAATCCGACTCGGACACGGCCCGGCGCTTTGTTGAGGAGCAGATCAAGAACTACGAGGCCCGACTGACCGAAGCCGAGACGCGTCTGAAGGAATTCCGACTGCGCAATCTCGACATCCAGTCGCAAGGCGGACTCGACACTGCTGGCCGTCTCGGTGAAACGACCAACACGCTCAACCAGGCAAGACTGGATCTTCGCGAGGCTGAAAGCGCAAGGGATGCAGCGCGCCGGCAGCTCGATGCCGCCAGAGCCGCCCAGCGTGCATCACCGTCGCAAGCGGGAAGCTCTTTCGCGACGCCAGACCTGGATGCACGAATTGATCCACTCAAGCGGAACCTGGACAGCCTCTTGCAGCGTTACACGGATCTCCACCCGGATGTCACCAACACGCGGCGCCTGATCAAGGAACTTGAAGAGCAGAAGCGCGAAGAAGTGGCCAAGATGCAGCGCGAGGCCGCCGCAAACCCCGGGCAGCCCGTTGCTGAAACCAATCCCGCACTGTTTGAACTCTCCCGCATCAACTCGGCGGCCGAAGTTCAGGTGGCATCCCTGCGGGCGCGGGTGGCTGAGTACGAGTCGCGCGTCAACCGCGCTCGCGAATCCATGAAGGTCGCGCCTCAGGTTGAAGCGGAGCAAGCGCAACTCAATCGAGACTATGAAATCAACCGCAAGAACTACGAAGATCTGGTGGCTCGGCGGGAGGCGCTCACCATGAGTGGCGAGCTGGAAAGCGCGTCCAGCGTGGCCGATTTCCGCGTGATTGACCCACCACGCGCCAATCCAAAGCCCGTGGCTCCGAACCGGGTCCTGTTGCTCCCCTTGGGGCTGCTTGGCGCGTTGGCTGCTGGTTTGGGTGTGACCTTCCTCATGAGCCAGATCCGGCCGGTGTTTTTCGATGCGAACTCGCTGAGGATTGCTACCGACCTTCCATTGCTGGGCGTGGTGACCCTCGTGAAAAACGATGTCGTGAAACGGCGCGAAGCGCGCAGCTTGTACCGTTTCACCGGTTCCGTGGTTGCCTTGGTTGTTGTTTTCCTGATCGGCATGGCCTATCTGGCCTACCGATCAGGCTTTGGAAGGTAGTCCCGAATCATGTCCAGTTTGATTGAAAAAGCCGCCCAACGCTTGGAGCAACTTCGCCAGGCTGGCGTGGAGATGGCACCGGCGCAGCAGGCCGCCGACGAGCCAACTCTCGCAGCCGCAGCCGCGCCATTGCCTGCCTCGCCGGCGCCGGCGCCGGCCGTGGTTGCCCAGATCTCGTCCCCCGAGGTGGATCGCACCTCAAAGTTTGTGCATCTCGATGTGGAGAGCCTTGCGCTCGCTGGCTTCGTGACGCCCAATGCCCCCCGCGCCGCCATTGCTGATCAGTTTCGTGTCATCAAGAGGCCCTTGCTGGCCAATGCCACTGGCAAGGGCGCAGCGCCTGTGGCAAACGGAAACCTCATCATGGTGACCAGCGCCATGCCGGGGGAGGGCAAGAGCTTCTCGGCCGTGAACCTGGCCATGAGCATGGCCATGGAGTTGGACTACCGCGTGTTGCTTGTGGATGCTGATGTGTCACGTCCCTCGCTGCGCAAGGTGTTCAACCTGCCGGCCGGGCCGGGCCTGATGGACCTGTTGATCGACAACAAGATCAAGATGGCCGACGTCCTGTTGCGAACCAACGTGGACAAGTTGAACCTGTTGCTCAGTGGCACACCGCATCCCCGTGCGACCGAACTGCTGGCCAGTGACGCCATGACGGCCTTGATTGAAGACCTTGGCCGGCGGTACCCGGATCGCATCATCATTTTTGATTCGCCCCCGCTCCTGTTGACCACAGAAGCCCGGGTGCTCGCGTCTCACATGGGGCAGATCCTGATGGTTGTCCATGCGGAAAAAACCTTGCGCTCCCAGGTCCTTCATGCGCTCACCACCATCGATGCGTGTCCTGTCAAGCTGTTGATGTTGAACCAGGCGCGCGGTGGCGATCAAGACGCGTATGGCTATGGTTACGGCTACGGGTTTGGCTATGGGCAGTCGGCCAGCCAGGCCGCCGAATCCAACGTGCAGGTGTCTTCTGCATCATGAAAATCACCGAGAGGGCACGTTGATGAAAAGAACGCACCCGAGGGCATTGGCCATGCCCAAGTGCTCGGCCACCATGCTCGGTTGTGTGGCGCTGCTGGGCATGCTGGCGGGCGAATCCTTTGCGCAGGCGGCGGGCGACGCTGAGCCCTCCGGCACAACGCGACCGACCACCTGGATCGAACCCAGTGTGTCGGTGGGCGCGACCTTGTCGTCCAACGGCAACGCGTCCAGCGCAAACTCACGAAGCGAATTGGCGTTGGACGTTTCGCCGGCTTTGAAGGTGGTGATGAACACGCCCAGGGTAAAGGGCTTTGTGGATTACTCCCTCAGTGCCACGTATTACCTGCAGGGCAACTCGCGCAACCGCATTGGCAACCGGCTCAATGCCGACGGCACGGTTGACGTGTGGGACGGAAAAGCCTTTGTGGACGTGTCGGGCTCCATTTCCGATGAGGCCATTTCGGCCTTTGGCCCTCAGACGCTCACAGGCTTGTCGGACACGAACCGCTCCGAGACCTCCGTTTACAGAATTTCTCCCCACATCGGCGGCACCATTGCTGGCGTGATGGACTACCAGCTGCGTTACGCATTGCAGACCGTCAACACGAGCACCTCGCTGCGTTCGGACTCCACCAGCCAGGTGCTGTCCATGCGTTTGGGAAGCCGGCCGGTCGGCCAGTTTCTGGGTTGGTCGGTGGATGCCATGTCCCAGGTCAACGATTATTCAATCGGTCGCGATACCCAATCCGACATTGCCCGGGCCAACCTGTTCATTCTGGCCTCACCGCAGTTGACGTTCTCACTCACCGCTGGTGTCGAAAGAAACGACATCATCACGTTGCAGCCAGCGTCCTACAACATCACAGGCGCCGGCATGGAGTGGCGGCCATCGCTGCAAACGAGCGTCTCGGTGGCTGTTGAAAACCGGTACTTTGGAACGGGCTACAACGTCGCGCTGGAGCACCGAACTGGACGAACCGTCTGGCGCTATGTGGCCTCTCGTTCGGCATCCGACAGCCCCACCCAGTCGGGCGCATTTTCGCGCGGCACCATCTACGACCTCCTGGACGCACTGCTGGAGCCTTTGCAGCCGGACCCGGTGCGCCGGGCCCAACTCGTTCAGCTGGAGTTGCTGCGATTGGGGCTGCCAGCCGACACCCCGGTCTTGCAGGACTTTCTGCGTTCGTCGGCCAGCCTGAACCAGACGCAGCAGTTGTCGGTGGCTTTGAGTGGCATTCGCAGCGTCGTGACGTTCACCTTGACGCGCAGCACCAGCAGCCGTCTCGATTCGTTCTTCACCGGGGGGGACGATTTCGACATCAACGACGACATTGCCCAGCAATCGTGGGGTGTCAATTACGCCCATCGGATCACTCCCCTGACGTCGTTCAATGCGGCTTTTCTCAACCAGAAGAGCACCGGCAATTCAGGAGCCTCCGGACGCCGCCAGACTGTTTCGGCGGGTCTCAGCACCCGTCTTGCGCCGAGAACCAACGGAATCGTTCAGGTTCAGTACGGGCGGTTCAACAACTCCGGCGGACCCTACACCGACGCTGCCATTTCCGCGCGCATCAACCACCGGTTCTGATCCATGTACGAAGCTTTTTACGGGCTGAGCAACAAGCCTTTTCAGCTCAACCCCGACCCCCGTTTTTATTACAGCAGCAAGCCCCACCGGCGTGCGCGTTCCTACCTTGTGTACGGCGTCATGCGCGGCGAGGGTTTCATCGTCATCACCGGTGAAGTGGGCGCGGGCAAGACCACCATCGTTCGTGACCTGCTCGACAGCCTGGAGAATGGATCGGTGGTGGCGGCGCACCTGGTGAGTACGCAGCTGGGGGCTGAAGACGCACTCAAGCTGGTCTGCGCGGCGTTTGGCGTGGCGGTGCGTGGAACCGGCAAGGCCGACATGCTGATGGCGCTGGAGGCCTTCTTCATCACCCAGACGACCCAGGGAAAGCGCTGCCTGTTGATCGTTGATGAGGCGCAGAACCTGCAGCCATTGGCGGTGGAAGAGTTGCGTATGCTCTCCAACTTCCAGTTTGGCGATCAGGCGCTGCTGCAGACCTTTCTGGTGGGGCAGCCCGAGTTTCGGGACATCCTGCAGGGACCCAGCATGCTGCAGCTTCGCCAACGTGTGACGGCACGCTGCCATCTGGGTCCTCTGGACGAGGAAGACACCCGCGCCTATGTGGAGCACCGCCTCAAGTGCGCTGGTGCTACCGACAAGCCCACCTTCGATCCGGCGGTCTTTGCTGCGCTGTACCAGCAATCCGGTGGCATTCCACGTCGCATCAATACCTTGTGTGATCGTTTGTTGCTGTTGGGCTACCTGTCGGAGACGACACACCTCACGCTTGACGCGCTCAATGAGGTGGTCGCCGAGATGCAGGTGGAAAATGCCGGGGCCCCTTCGCGGGTGGCAGAAGACCAGGAACGCTGGGCGCACCTGCCCAACGCCGGCATGAGCGCAGCCCCGACCTGGATGGCCGACGACATGGACCTGGCCGAGCTGGCGCTGGATCCAACGCTGGTGGACGGCATGAGCGACCAGCTCACCCGCGTGTCGGCCGAACAACTGAGCACCCGCTTGCTTCGCATGGAGCGCAGTGTGCTTCGTCAGGAACGCATCAGCCTTGAAATCCTGAGCTCGCTCAAGAAGATCGTCGCCGCCGCTCGCAAGCCACGCGCCACCGACCTGCCCAAGTGAACACCATGCTGGCTCGCTCGCTCATCACCAATGCCCTGACGATCGACGTCGAGGACTACTTTCAGGTCTCGGCGTTTGCACCCCACATCGACCGCGCCGATTGGGACAGCCGCGAATGCCGTGTCGAGCACAACATCGACCGCATCCTGAAACTGCTGGACGACGAACAGACCAAGGCCACGTTCTTCACGCTGGGCTGGGTGGCCGAACGTTACCCGCAGATGGTGCGACGCATCGTGAGCGAAGGCCACGAGCTCGCCAGCCATGGGTACGGTCACCAGCGGGCTTCCGACCTCACGGAAACAGAATTCTTTCAGGACGTGTCGCACGCCAAAGCGCTGCTGGAAGACATTGGCGGACAACGGGTGCAGGGATACCGTGCGCCGAGTTTCTCCATCGGCACGGGCAACCTTTGGGCGCTTGACACCTTGCTGCGTGCCGGCTACCGATACAGCTCGAGCATCTACCCCGTCAAGCACGACCACTACGGCATGCCCGATGCCCCGCGCTTTGCGCACCAGATTCGCGAAGGCCTGATGGAGGTTCCCCCCACCACCTTGCGTTTGTTCAACCGCAACCTGCCGTCCAGTGGCGGTGGCTATTTCCGCCTGCTGCCCTACGCCTTGTCGCGCTGGATGCTGCAGCAGGTCAATCAGCGCGACGCCGAGTCCGCGATCTTTTACTTTCACCCTTGGGAGATTGATCCCGATCAGCCGCGTGTGCCCGGCATCAGTCTGAAAACGCGCTTTCGGCATTACGTGAACATCGGTCGAACCGAGCAACGACTGGCTCTCCTGCTCCAGGATTTCCGCTGGGGCCGCATGGACGACATCTTCCTGAAAGACCATGCGCCAGATCGTTCGACAGGGGTGCCCGTTGTCTGACCGCGGCGCCCTGCAGATTCAGCGCCTGGACAGCTCCCAACCCGACCAGGTCGCCCGATGGGAGGCTTTTGTCGCTCGGTGTCCCAACGCCACTTTTTTCCACCGGGCGGGTTGGCAAACCATCATTCGTGATGTGTTCCGTCATCCCACGCACTTCCTCTTTGCCGAGCAAGATGGCGAGATCCTGGGTGTGCTGCCCCTGGCCCATGTGAACAGCCGGCTCTTTGGCAACGCACTCACGGGTCTGCCCTTTGCTGTGTACGGCGGCGTGGCCTCCGAATCGGCGGCCGCTGCCCTCGCGCTCGAGTCCGAAGCACAGCGCCTGGCCATCGAGCTGGACACCGATCATCTGGAGCTCCGTCACATCGAACGCCGCCACACCGACTGGCCGGTGCAGGAGCTCTATGTCACCTTCCGCAAGGCGATCCTGCCCAAAGAAGAAGACAACATGCTGGCCATTCCGCGCAAACAGCGCGCCATGGTGCGCAAAGGCATCAAGAACGGATTGACCTCCCAGGTGGACGCGAATGCCGACCGCTTCTTTGCCCTGTACGCCGACAACGTGCACCGCCACGGCACGCCCGCGTTTCCCAAGCGTTACTTCCAGGCCCTGATGCAGACGTTTGGGCGTGACTGCGAAGTGTTGACCGTGAGTTCGGCCGAAGGCCGTCCCCTCTCCAGCGTGCTGAGCTTTTACTTCCGGGACGAGGTTTTGCCGTATTACGCGGGCGACGATGAGGCGGCTCGTGACCTCGCGGCCAACGACTTCAAATACTGGGAGCTCATGCGCCTGGCCTGCGCGCGCGGGCTCAAGGTGTTCGACTACGGTCGCAGCAAGGAAGGCACCGGGCCTTATGCGTTCAAGCGCAACTGGGGCTTTGAGCCCACACCGCTGAACTACGAATACCGCCTCTACAAGCGCGAGAGCATTCCGCAGAACAATCCGGCCAACGCCAAATACAAGCTGCTGATCGCCACCTGGCGTCGCATGCCGCTGGGTCTGGCCAACTGGCTGGGCCCGTTCATCGTGCGCAACCTCGGCTAAGCAGGAACCCCATGGCCAACCTGCTGTACCTTGTCCACCGTTTGCCGTATCCACCCAACAAGGGCGACAAGGTGCGCTCGTACCACCTGTTGCGCCACCTGTTGCAGCGCCATCGGGTATTTCTCGGCACCTTCATCGACGACCCGGACGACGAGCAACACCTGCCAACGCTCAAGGCCCTATGCCCGGATTTGCACGTCGAACGCATCGTGCCGCGCACAGCCAAGCTCAAGAGTCTGGCCGGCCTGCTCACGGGCGAAGCACTCACCTTGGCCTACTACCGCAGTGCAGGCATGCAGCAATGGGTGCAGGCAATGGCCAACCAGCACAATCTGCAGGCCAGCGTCGTGTTTTCATCCGCCATGGCGCAGTACGCCCAGCCGCTCGCACCGCAGGTGCCGATGCTGGTGGACTTTGTCGATGTGGATTCGGCCAAATGGACGCAGTACGCCCCGGCACACCGTTGGCCCTTGTCGATGCTCTACCGGCGCGAGGGGCAGAGACTGCTGGCGTATGAACGTGAGGTGGCCGCCCAGGCCCGCCGCTCCTATTTCGTCACGCCCAACGAAACCGCCTTGTTTGTTTCTCAGGCTCCCGAATGTCGCGACAAGGTCCAGTCCTTGAGCAATGGCGTGGATGCCGATTTTTTCGCATCCGACCCCCAGCGACCCAGCCCCTTTGCGCCTGACGAACAGGCGGTGGTCTTCACCGGCGCCATGGATTACTGGCCCAACATCGACGGCGTGAGCTGGTTCGTCGCCGAGATGCTCCCGCGCTTGCGCGCCCACTGGCCACGCGCACGGTTCTACATCGTGGGCCGCAGCCCTACGGCCCAGGTGCAGGCGCTGGCCGGTGAGCATGTGGTGGTCACCGGCACGGTACCCGACGTGCGCCCCTACCTTCAGCACGCCGCTGCCGTGGTGGCACCTTTGCGCGTGGCGCGCGGTATTCAAAACAAGATCCTCGAGGCCATGGCCATGCAACAGGCTGTGATCACCGTCAACAGTTGTGCTGACGCCATTGGCGCAACGCCAGAGCAGGGACTGCTGCGCGCCGAAACGCCCGATGGGTTCGTGCAGGCCTTGCAGCCTTTGCTGGATATCCCCGGTCATGCAGCCGAGGTGGGCTTGCGTGCCAGGGCCTATGTCGAGCGAGGCTTCAGCTGGCAGGCTCACCTCAGCGGCATCGATGCCTGCCTGGCAGAACTCCCGAGCGTTCTCGCCGTGTCTTCTCCGGAGCCATCCCTTCATGTCTGACACTCCACGACTCCCGGCGCACTGGCGCACACCGCTGGCTGCTCTGGCGCTGTTGCTGCTGGCCATCCTCGGGTTGTATGCCCACACGGCCAGCGGCATGGTGGCGATCTGGTGGCGCTCAGACACCTACGCGCACGGGTTCGTGGTGCCTGTCATATCGCTGTGGCTGATCTGGCGCATGCGCTTTGACCTGGCCCCCCTGCAGCCGCGCCCCAGCCCACTGGCCTGGCTGCTGTTGCTGGGGGCCGCCGGTCTGTGGCTGGCCGGCGATCTGGTGGCGGTGAACGCAGCGACACAACTGGCTCTGGTGATGCTCCTGGTGCTGACCGTGCCGGCCGTGCTGGGATGGCGGCTTGCCTGGGCCATGGCCTTTCCCTTGGGTTTCCTGTTTTTTGCCGTCCCCATAGGCGATTTCATGTTGCCCCAGCTGATGGAATGGACCGCGAGCTTCACCATCCTGGCCTTGCGCCTGAGCGGCGTGCCGGTGTACCGCGAGGGTCTGCAGTTCATCATCCCGTCGGGCTCGTGGTCGGTGGTCGAGGCCTGCAGTGGCATCCGCTACATGATTGCGTCCGTCACCGTGGGCTGCCTGTTTGCCTACCTGAGCTACAAGAGCCTGACCAAACGCGTGATCTTCGTGGGTGTGGCGATCCTGGTGCCACTGGTGGCCAACTGGCTGCGCGCCTACATGATCGTGATGCTCGGCCACCTCTCAGGCAACGAGCTGGCCACCGGGGTGGACCACTTGATCTACGGATGGCTGTTCTTTGGCCTGGTGATTCTGGCCATGCTGTTTGTGGGCGCCCGCTGGGCCGATGCGCCCGAACCGTCGACCGCACCTTTGGCCCAGGGCCGTACCGTGCTGGCCAATCAGCGAAAACTTTCTCCCGGAATCGCCGCCCTGGCTGCGCTCTTGATCGTGGCGTCACCCCATCTGCTGGAGCGCCTGCTCGCGCTCGGAAGCAACAGCAGCCCTGTGGTTCTGTCGGTGCCTGCGGCGAACGCGCCATGGCAAACCGCTGCCCAGCCCCCGAGCAACTGGACACCCGCCTTCCAGTTTCCTGCGGCCACGAGCCACACCGGTTACGTTGGTCCCCAAGGACAGGCCGTGGGTGTTCACCTGACCTACTACCGCGCGCAGAACTACGAACGCAAGCTGGTGAGCTCCGAGAATCTGTTCGTCGCCAGCAAGGGCGATGGATGGGCACAGGTGTCTGAAGGGAGCGCCGAGACCCGGTTGGCGGACCAGCCGTTGACGGTCTCGGCGGCCACCCTGCGGCAGCAGGCCGGAGGCCTGGTGGCCAATGGTCTTCGCTTGCAGGCTTGGCGTTTTTATTGGGTCAACGGGCGTTTCACCGCCAGTGACGTTCAAGCCAAGTTGCAAGGCGCGCTGTCGCGACTGACGGGGCAGGGCGACGACGGCGCGATCGTGGCCATTTATGCGCCACTCGATGCCAGCCTGTCCGAAGCCGAAGCGCGCTCGGCGGCCAATCAAACGCTGACCGACTTCCTGCGCGTCCATGGCACCAGCCTCGAAGAGGCACTGAAGCGCACGCGACTCGTGCCTTGACGACATGGGACACACCGGTTCGCCCACAGCCTGCCTGTCGCACCCGCCGTGTGCCTCCCGGCGCGGCCACGGTTCAGGTCGCCGGGACCTCGACGTGACTGATCACGTAGCGGTACTTGCCGGACTTTTCCGGTGGGATCTCGTCGACCAGGCGGATGTTGATGGTCACGTCCGCGCCCAGGCGAGCCTTGGCGCCGCTCTCGATGGTAGGCAGCAATGCCCGGTCAAAGTGCTCGTTGGTGACCAACAGGATGTGGGTCAGGTCGATGCTGTCCTGCACGATCTTGAATTGTTTGACGCCAGCCAGATCCCGCACGATGTAGATGAGCGACAAGCCGTGCATCACGGTGCCGTTGCGTGCCACCAGAAAGTCGGTGCTTCGCCCCTGAAGGTCTTTCAACAGCGGCAAGGTGCGACCGCATGCGCAAGCCTCATGGCCCAGCGCACCGATGTCGCCCGTCCGGTACCGGACAAACGGGAAATGGCGCGTGGCGAGGTGGGTGACGACAATCTCGCCACTCTCACCCTCGGGCAGCACCTGGCCTTGCGGGTCCACAATTTCCACGATCACGTCTTCGTGGGTCAGGTGCATGCCTCCTGATGGGCATTCGTGTGCAATGAAACCCGCATCCCTACCTCCATACCCATTCGCCACCGGGCAGTTGAACACCCGCTGGATCAATTCGCGCTGGTGGTCATACAAGCGCTCCGAGGTCACGAAGGCCACCTTGATGCCCAGCTTGTCCATCGGGATGTGGTGCGCCTCGGCGTGCCGCGCGATGTGCGCAAAAGCCGAGGGGTACCCAAACAGCATGGCCGGTCGCACGCTGCGGATTTTCTCGATGAATCCCGCCACCTTCTCCGGCGACATCTCAAATGCCGGCAGCAATTGCGTGCGCATGAGTGCGTCACGCCAGCGCCGGGCGCGGTCCTGCGAAGTCAGTTCGATGGGCGAGCCCCACAGCACGATTTCAGGATCGCCGATGTCCACGCCCCACCAGCGGGTGGCCCGCCATTTGGCGGCCACGTCGTGGCTCACCCGTTCCTTGCCGATGAAGAACACCAGCGGTTCACCACTGGATCCTCCGGTGTTGAAACGCGCCAGGTCGCTCGCCTCATCGGATTTCATGGCCTCGGTATGAGCACGAATCTCCGTCTTGGTCAGAAAGGGCAGGCGCTGCAGGTCGCGGCAACTGCTGATCGATCGCGGGTCAAAGCCCAGTCGGCCAAACAGTTCGCGGTAGTAGGGAACATGCTGCCCCGCGTGGTCGAGCAGGCTGCGCAAGCGCTTGACACGCAGGTCCTCGAGGCGATCCAGCGACCAGTACTGGCTGGCTTCCATCGCTTGCTTGACGCTCACCGTGGTGTGCTTTTTCAAGCGCTCCTGCATGGGAAAGATCAGATCCGAAATGAGGCGTGTGTGAAGAGTCATGCGCAAATGGTAGACGCCTCGATGCGGGCGCTGCGATCGGCGTTGTTGTTTTTGTGGTGCCGCAGAATCTCGGCAATCTGATCATGCGAATTCTTCATGTCCTTGACCACTCCATTCCGCTGCACAGCGGATACACCTTCCGCACAGCGGCCTTGTTGCGCGAGCAACGCGCGCGCGGCTGGGAAACCTTTCACCTGACCTCACCCAAGCACGGCGCCGAGAAGCAGCTGGAAGAGAACGTTGACGGACTGCACTTCTTTCGCACGCCGGCCCAGCCACCCCGAGTGAAGCTTCCCCTGCTGGGTGAACTCCAGCTCATGAACGCGCTGGCGCACCGGTTGCAGGCTGTCGTCGACCAGGTGCGCCCCGACATCATTCATGCCCACTCACCGGTGCTCAATGCCCTGCCTGCGCTCAAGGTGGGCCGGCGCAACGGCATCCCCGTGGTGTATGAGATCCGCGCCTTCTGGGAAGACGCCGCGGTTGACCATGGCAGCACCCGAGAAGGCAGCCTTCGTTACCGCGCCACACGGGCGCTGGAAACCCGGGCCATTCGCCAGGCGGGCCACGTCTTCACCATCTGCGAGGGATTGCGCAGAGACATCGTCGCCCGGGGCGTGCCGTCGGCCAAGGTCACGGTCATTCCCAACGCGGTCGATGTCGACGGTTTCCAGATGGCCCAGGCGCCCGAGCCTGCGCTGCAGGCACGCTGGGGGCTGCAAGGTCGCACGGTGGTGGGATTCATTGGATCGTTCTATGCCTACGAGGGGCTCGATCTGCTGGTGTCGGCCTTGCCGCTGCTGCTGAAATCCAGGCCTGACATCTTTTTGCTGCTGGTGGGGGGCGGACCGCAAGACGCAGCCCTCAAGGCGCAGGTTCAGGCCCTGGGTCTGGGCGATCACGTGGCGTTCACCGGCCGGGTGCCGCACGCCGAGGTCAACCGGTATTACGACCTGATCGACGTGCTCGCCTACCCACGCCACTCCATGCGCCTGACCGAACTCGTCACGCCGCTCAAGCCGCTGGAAGCCATGGCCCAAGGCCACCTGTTCGTGGCCTCCGACGTTGGCGGTCACAGGGAACTCATCCGCCACGGTGAAACTGGCTGGCTGTTCAAGGCCGACAACGTCGGTGAGCTCTCTGACGCCATCCTGGACATGCTCCAGAATCGCGCCCGGTGGCCTGAGCTGCGCGCCAATGGCCGGCAGTTTGTGGAATCCGTGCGCAACTGGCGCAACAGCGTGGCCAACTACGAAGCGCCGTACAAAGCGCTGCTCTCCAAGGGAACCCAATGAAAGTCATGGTTGTATTCGGCACCCGCCCCGAAGCCATCAAGATGGCGCCGCTGGTCAAAGGCTTGCAGGGCAGGGCTGGTGACATCGAAACGGTGGTCTGTGTCACGGCCCAGCACCGTGAAATGCTGGATCAGGTCCTCAAACTGTTCGAGATCGTGCCCGAGCACGACTTGAACATCATGAAGCCCGGCCAGGACCTCTTCGACATCACCAGCAACATCCTGCTCGGCCTCAAAGGCGTTCTGGAGCAGGAAAAGCCCGACCTCGTGCTCGTGCACGGTGACACCACCACCACGCTGGCCACCAGCCTTGCGGCCTACTACGCCCGCGTGCCGGTGGGTCACGTTGAAGCTGGCTTGCGCACCGGCAACAAACACTCCCCCTTCCCGGAGGAGATGAACCGCAAGCTCACCGGGGCCATTGCCGACATCCATTTCGCGCCCACCGCGGCGTCTCGCGACAACCTCCTGCGCGAAGGTATTTCCGCTGATGCCATCCACGTCACCGGCAACACCGTGATCGATGCGCTGCTGGCCGTGGTCGACAAGCTGCGCAATGACGCAGCGCTGAAAGCCGAACTGGCGCAGCGCTTCGCTTACCTGAACCCGCAGCGCCGCCTCATCCTGGTGACCGGACACCGGCGCGAGAACTTCGGAGAAGGGTTTCAGCACATTTGCGAAGCCCTGGCCGACATCGCGGCCGAGCACGACGACGTGGAGATCCTTTACCCCGTGCACCTGAACCCCAACGTGCGCCAGCCGGTGAAAGACATCCTGGCCGCGCGCGGACTGGCCAACGTCCATCTCATCGAGCCGGTGGACTACCTGCCGTTTCTCTACCTCATGGACCGCTCCTGCATCATCGTCACCGACTCCGGCGGCATCCAGGAAGAAGCGCCCTCGCTGGGCAAGCCCGTGCTGGTGATGCGAGACACCACCGAGCGGCCCGAAGCGGTGGAGGCTGGCACGGTGAAACTGGTCGGCACCTCGCGCGAGAAGATCGTGACCGAGGCGCGTCGCCTGCTGGTGGATGCGGACGCCTACGCCAGCATGGCCCGCGCGCACAATCCGTATGGCGACGGCAAGGCTGTCGAAAGAATCATTGAGCACATTCGAAACTTGAGAGGGAACTGAGATGGCAAGAGAACTGCAAAAGATCGTCGTCATGGGCCTGGGCTACATCGGCCTGCCCACCGCCTCCATGCTGGCCACCAAGGGGCACCAGGTGCTGGGTGTGGACGTCAATGCCAAGGCGGTGGACACCATCAACTCGGGGCGCATCCACATCGTCGAACCCGACCTCGACATCCTCGTGCGCTCGGCCGTCAACAGCGGCAACCTGCGCGCCTCGCTGACGCCGGAGGAGGGCGACACCTTCATCCTGGCCGTGCCCACGCCTTTCAAGGAGGAAGACGGCAACCCCAAGGCACCCGACCTGAGCTATGTGGAGGCCGCCACGCGCGCCATCGTGCCCTACCTGCGCGAAGACAACCTGGTGATCCTGGAATCCACGTCGCCCGTGGGCACCACCGAGGTGATCGAAAAGATCATTGCCACGGAGCGGCCCGAGCTGGCGGGCAAGATCCACACGGCCCATTGTCCCGAGCGCGTGCTGCCGGGCCACATCCTGCGTGAACTGGTGGACAACGACCGCATCATCGGGGGCAACACCAAGGCGGCCGTTGCCAAGGCCAAGACGCTCTACAAGACCTTCTGCAACGGTGCGATCCTGGAGACCGACAGCCGCACGGCCGAGCTCTCCAAGCTGGTGGAAAACTCGTTCCGCGACGTCAACATCGCCTTTGCCAACGAGCTCTCGGTGATCTGTGATCGCCTGGGCATCAACGTCTGGGAAACCATTGCGCTGGCCAACCGCCACCCGCGCGTCAACATCCTGCAGCCCGGCCCTGGCGTGGGCGGTCACTGCATTGCGGTGGACCCCTGGTTCATCGTTTCCAGCGCACCCAAAGAGGCGCGCCTGATCCGCACCGCGCGCGAGGTCAACGATGCCAAGCCGCAATGGGTGATTGAGAAAGTGCGCGCCAAGGCACAGCGCTTCAAGGAGCCTGTGATCGGTGCGCTGGGCCTGACCTTCAAAGCCAACATCGACGACATGCGCGAGTCCCCCTCCATGGACATCGTCGAGCAGCTGCTGCATTCGGGTATCGGCAAGGTGATGGCTTGCGACCCGAACGTGGCCAAGGACAAGGTGCCGTTTCCGCTGTACGACCTGAAAGATGTGCTCAAGGAGGCCGACATCCTGCTCCTGCTGGTGGACCACGCCGAGTTCACCGAGATCGATCCCCAGATCATCAAGGACAAGATCGTGATCGACACCAAAGGTGTGTTGCGGTGAGGGTGCTCAACACCGATGCCGCCAGGGAGGCGCGATGATCGAATCGGTGCTGTTTGCCCTTGACCTGGTGGTGGTGACCTATTGCTGCTGGACCGCGATGCGCGCCAGCAAGAAGCCGCAGGTCACAGCCGCCGATCTCGGCTTCTTTGCCTTCAAAGAGAAAAAGGAAGAAGTCAACAAATGAGAGATTTGTTGATGTTGGGGGTGTTGCTGGCCTTGCTGCCCATGGCACTGAGGAGCAGCTTCGTTGCGTTCCTCGTCTGGGTTTACGCCACGGTCCTGTCGCCCCATCTGTACCTGTACGGTTTCATGCAGGACTTTCGTTTCGTGTTTGTGTTCGCCGCCATCGCCCTGGTGGGTTTGTGGCTGGAAAAAGGCCACAACCGGGGGGGGTTCCTCGCCGAACCGTCCTCGGTATTGCTGATCCTTTTCGTGCTTCACGGGGTCATGTCCGCGATTTTTTCCATGCAGCCCAATCCTGCGGTGTGGGTGCGTTTGGACATCTTTGCCAAAGGCATGGTGCTGGCCATGGTGGCGCCCCTGTTCCTCACTTCGCGCTGGCGGATTCACGTCATGTTGATCGTGCTGGCCGCCGGGCTGGGCTTTCACGGCGTTCTGGACGGACTGAAGATGATTTCGTCAGCGGGCTCGCACAACGTCACCGGCATCCCCACGTCTTCGCTGTCCGACAATAACCTGTATGCCTTGGGCATGGTGATGCTGCTGCCCTTGCTGCTGTATCTGGCGAGGTACAGCGCCAACCAGTTGGCCAAATGGGCCGCGCTCATCGCCTTCGGGCTGTGCGTGATGACCGTGCTGGGCTCCAACTCCCGCGGGGGGTTTCTCGCGCTGGCCATCCTGGGCGTCTGGTACTGGCTGACCAGTCCCCGCAAACTGCTGTCCACCGTGGTGCTCGCTATCGTTGCCTTTGGCGTGGTCCAGCTCGCGCCAGAGCGCTGGTTCGAGCGCATCGACACCATCAAGAACGCGGCAGAAGACGAATCCTTTCTCGGGCGGGTGGCGGCCTGGAAGGTGAGCCTGAACATCGCCAATGACAACCCCATCTTCGGGGGCGGTTTCCATGCGGTGGAGCGTCAATGGATCTGGGACCAGTACCGGACCATCCCGAACCTGATCAACATCGATATTCCGGAGATGACCGCCAAGGCCGCCCACAGCAACTACTTCCAGGTGCTCGGCGATCTGGGCTACATCGGGCTGATCCTGTTCCTCTCGGTCATGGCGTCCGCATTCGTCATGCGCTGGCGGATCAAGGCCAATGCGGCCAAGTCCCGAGGCGACTTCGCCTGGGCGGTCGATCTCGCCACCGCCATCAACCTGTCGCTGGTGGCGTTCATGGCTGGAGGCGCGGGTGTGAGCCTGGCCTATTTCGAGCTGGTCTATCTGTTCATCATGACGCTGCTCGCCATCAACCGGTTGATCCTGTCGGAGACCGTGCGCTTGAAAGCGGTGGTGCCTCAGCGTGGGAGGGCCGCGTCGCATGTTTAGGGCTTTTTCCAGCGGCAAGCTGACCACGCTCGTATTTCACAAGATCCCGCAGGTCCGCCATCCGCTGAGCCCTGCGGAGCTGGATCTCGCGGCCTTCACCGCCGTGCTGCGCACGACGCTGCGCAGGTTCCGCATCTTGCCGCTGGACGAGGCCTTGGTCGCTCTGCGCGCGGGCAATCTGCCCGCCAACGCCGCCTGCATCACCTTCGACGACGGTTACCCCGACTGGCTCGGCGGTGTGGTGCCCGTGCTGGAGCAGTTGGGCGTGCATGCCACCTTCTTCGTCACGTCTGGGCAGTATTCGGGTCTGCCCATGTGGAACGAACGCATCCTGCATGCCGTGGCGGCAGCGCCACCCGGCACGCCGACGCTGCAGTGGCCCGGCGTGGATCTGTCGCCCTTGAGGTTTGGCGACGCGACCGAGCGGCAGAGCACCATTCGGCGTCTGGACGACTTCCTGAAATACCAGGAGCCGATGGAAAAAGAACGGCTGCTCACCGCGCTCGAACAGCACACCGGTTTCGAGCGCTCGAGGGTTCCGGTGATGGATGTGGCCGACCTTCGAGCCCTGCATTCGCGGGGGTTCGGCATCGGCGGGCATTCCGTGACACACCCCATTCTGAGCCGGTGCACGGCCGAGAAGGCCTTTGAAGAGATTGCGGGCGCCCGCGAGCAGATCGAATCCATCATTCGCGGCAAGGTCACGGCCTTTGCCTACCCCAACGGCGCTCCCGGCAAAGACTTCGGCCCGGAGCACATCGAGATGGTGCGGCGGGCAGGCTACCGGTATGCGCTCACCACCTTGCGTGGCGTGGCATCGGCCGACACCTCGCTGCTGCAGGTCCCCCGCTTCACCCCCTGGGGACCCACCACCGCGCACATGAACCTGCAGTTCATGCGCAACCTGTCGCAGCGCATGCCCATGCTGGCTGAAACCACGACAGAGCAGAAGCGGGCGCTCATGGTCGCGTTTCACTTCCCGCCGCAGGCCGGCAGCAGCGGCATTTTGCGCACGCTGAACTTCGTGAAGTACCTGCCCCAGCAAGGCTGGTCCACCTCGGTGCTCGCGGCCACGCCCTGCGCGTTCGAGGAACAGCGCAACGACCTCGTTTCCTCCATTCCCTCGCAGACCAGTGTGGTGCGGGCCACAGCGCTCGATGCCGCCCGCCACCTGTCCATCAAGGGCAAGTACCCACGGCTGATCGCGCTGCCCGATCGTTGGTCGTCGTGGTGGCTTCCCGCCGTGTGGGTGGGCATGAAGGAGATCCGGCGCCAGCCGCCCAAGCTCATCTGGAGCACCTACCCGATCTCCACCGCGCACCTCATTGGCGCGAGCCTGTCCAGCCTCAGTGGCTTGCCGTGGGTGGCCGATTTCCGCGACCCCATGGTCAACAGTGAGTACCCGGTGGACCGCATGCAGCGCCGGGTCTGGCAGTGGCTGGAGGCCCGTGTGCTGCGCACCGCGTCGGCCTGCGTGTTCACCACCGCCAGCGCCGCCGAGGCCTATGGCCGCCGTTACCCCGAGCACGCGGCCAAATGCCACGTGATCGAAAACGGGTACGACGAAGAAGCCTTTGCCCAGGTGGTGCCCTCGCGCGAAGGCGTGGAGGAGGGCAAGCTGCTGCTGTTGCACAGCGGGTTGATCTACCCCAAAGACAGAGATCCGTCGACCTTCTTTGCGGCGGTGCGCATGCTCATCGACGAGGGGCACCTCGACCCCCGGCGCTTGTGCATCCGCTTCCGCGCCCCTCACCATGGGGACGAGGTGATGGCTTGCGCGCAACGGTACGACCTGACGGCGTGCGTCGAGGTGGGCGCGCCCATTCCCTACCACCGGGCGATCGCCGAGATGATGGGCGCCGACATGCTGCTGGTGTTTCAGGGCAGCAACTTCAACACGCAGATTCCCGCCAAGATCTACGAATACCTGCGCTCGGAGCGGCCCATCCTGGCGGTGGTCGACCCGGCGGGCGGCACGGCCGCCCAGCTGCGCCGCTTCCACGCAGTTCACATCGCCGACATTCATGCCGAGGACGCCATCCGTGTGTCCTTGCTGGCTGCCCTGGGTGTTTGCGCCAGCCCGGAGCAACAACTCGCCCTGGCGAGCAACCGCAACCTCGTGCTGAGCTATTCCCGCAGTTCGCAGGCGGGCAGCCTGGGCCGGCTGTTTGACCGCATCGCCGAGACCTCAACGTGAACCGACATGCCAGCGGCCATGGCTTGACCCCTGTGCATCCGGAAATGCTGGCGCATTGGTCGGATGCCGAAGGCTGCTGGTGCACGCACGACCACGGTGTCTACCGGTTCACCTACGCCACCCAGGCCCTGCGCAAAGTCTTTCGCCTACCGCCCAAGACCGACAGCGTGCAAGGCCGCCTGAAAGACGCGCTCGCGCGGAGCTGGCTCAAGCGCACCTTCTGGCCCGGACCCGGCATACAGGACCTGGTGGAATTGCCCAGCCGCGATGTGCTGGTGTTCTACGACCGGATCTATTGGTATTCGGCGGCCCGCCACGAGTCGTGCGCGCAAGTGCTGCCCGACCCCTTGACCCCCCCGATAGCGACCCCGCTGCGTGGCGGCGTGGCGGTGCATCCAAAAAGCCAGTGCGCCTACTTTGGTGAGTACCTCAACGGGCACAACCGCGACATCCGGGTGTGTCGGGTCGATGTTCAAGCGCAGACAGTACAAGCCTGCTGGACGTTCGCGCGCAGCGAAATCAAGCATGTGCATGCCATCCACTACGACCGCTTTCGCAACCGCCTCTGGATCTGCACCGGCGACCTGAACCACGAGTCGTCCTTCTATTACACCGACGACGAATTCGCCACCGTGCACCGCTTTGCCGGCGGCGACCAGAGCTGGCGCGCCATTGCCGTGTTGTTTGACGAGAGCGGCATGGAGTGGGGCATGGACGCCGGCAAAGACGCGCCGGCCGAAGCCATCAACCGCATCTACCGCTACGACTTCGCCACTGGCCAACGCACCGAGTGCGCCACCATCGGCAACCCCGCCTACGCCGCTTGTGAATTCACCGACGGCACGGCCATGCTTCAAACCACCTACGAGCCTGGAAGGCTGCAAGACACCCCCGAAGAAGCAGGGCTCTGGTTTCGCGGACCAGACCGCCAGTGGCGCCAATGCCTCGCATTGCCCCACGCACCCCACCCACGCCCAGGCGTCAGCCCATACGCATCCATTTCCCTGCCCAAGGGCACCAGCCCAGCGGGAGCGCTGCTGTGCACGCCCGTGAACTGCCAGACCGGGCACTACACCCTGATGGAATTTCGCTGGCCTTCACTTCAGAAGCTTGCCTGATGGGGCCGTATCAGATGTTCCTATTGGCTTTTCGTAGCGAGACCCATGGGTTTCTGAGATGGCGAGGTTGAATTGATCACTTCAGCCAGTTTTCGTAATGACATAAATGGCCTGCGAGCTTGGGCCGTCGTTGCGGTCCTGCTCTACCACTTTGCCGTACCAGGATTTCAGGGCGGCTTTGTTGGGGTTGATGTATTTTTTGTCATCTCAGGCTTCTTGATGACTGGAATCGTGGTTTCAGGACTTGAGCAAGAATCAGGATTTGATTTATGGGCCTTTTACCGAGCTAGAGCCCGACGCATCATTCCTGCGCTATCGGTGTTGTGTGCTGTGCTATTGGTGCTGGGTTGGTTTTTTCTCATACCACAGGAATATGAGTTATTGGGCGCGCACACTGTCTCAAGTCTGATGTTCTTGTCCAACGTGATGTTCTGGAATGAGGCAGGATATTTCGATGCAGCCTCCCATGAAAAATGGCTGCTTCACACTTGGTCTTTGGCGGTGGAGTGGCAGTTCTATTTTTTTCTCCCATTGATTCTTATGATGATTTGGAGAATTCAATCTAATCGTGCTAATGTATTTTGGATTGTCGTTGCATTTTTGATCGCATCCTTGGCGATGTCTGTGGCACTGACACCATTGAAGCCGATCGCAGCATTCTATCTGCTTCCGACAAGAGCTTGGGAAATGTTGGCTGGCGGGGCTGTTTATCTCGCCAGTAATAGGTTGGTGATTGACAATGTAAGGCGGAGATTGCTTGAGTATGTCGGGTTTTTCGCAATTGGATTATCAGTTGTTTATTTCGATTCAGGTAGCGAATGGCCTGGTTGGAGAGCTTTGATTCCAGTTCTAGGCGCGATGCTGGTACTGCTATCTGCTCAGGCAAATTCGGTGCTGTCATCAGGTGCATTGATTCAATGGATCGGCTTTCGATCCTACTCGATCTATCTTTGGCATTGGCCAGTCGTCGTAGTATTGTATTTTTTGGAGCTCCAAGACAATTGGGTGATGGTTTCAGTTGGGATGCTTTTCGCATTCATCCTTGGGCACTATTCATTCATTTGCATTGAAAAGAAATCGCAAAGTTTCTTTTCGAATTCTAAGAGTAAATTTCGTTTCGAAGGTTTTATGGTATTTACAGCGGTTATTGCTACTGCTGGTGCGCTGGTCAGTATCTTGAATGGAGTGTCCGGTAGACTGTCTGTAGAAATTGAAATTGCTGCCAAAGAGGCAAATAACACAAAACCTCGTCGGGATACTTGTTTTGTAAAACAAGGTGAAAGTTCACCCTCATGTATCTACGGGCAGGGCGATAAGTTACGAGCCATTTTGATTGGGGATAGCCATGCAGACTCCCTAACTACTGCACTGGCTGCGGCTGTGCCTAGCGGCGATGGCGGAGTCTTGGACTGGAGTTACGTTAGTTGCCCAACGATAATCGGCGTCAAAAATCTTTCTCCAAAATTTAAATCGAATGAAAACTGCAACGGTTTTTTGAATTGGACAGTTTCCAAGTTGGAGCAAATTTCCCAGGATATTCCTTTGGTTATTGTAAATCGAAGTGCGGTATATGCACTTGGGCATAATGAACCTTGGGAAAATGACCTTGGGGTGCCCATGGTCTATTTTACCAAAGCTTTCCATAAAGTCTCGCCCGAATTTTTAACGGAGTACGCCCGTCAATTAACAGATACTGCTTGTCAATTTGCCAAGAGTAGACGTGTGTTTTTAGTGCGACCTATTCCCGAAATGGGTGTGCACGTTCCCAAGGCTGTAGTCCGTGCGATCGCTTGGGGGAAAGATGCAGAAATCTCTATTCCACTCGATCAATATCATCAGCGTCAAGCGTTCATTTGGGCAGCACAAGATGAGGCACGGGATCGCTGTGGTGTGAGTATTCTCGATCCATTGCCATATTTGTGTCATGAAGGCCGCTGTCATGGCGCCAAAGATGGACGACCTTTGTATTTTGATGATGACCATTTAAGCGAGTGGGGCAACAAATTTCTTGTGCCAATGTTTGCTGAGGTTTTCAAATCGGAATGAACTATTTAATGATTCTTAATTGTGTTGCTCATGAATTTATCAACCTGGGGTTTTTGTACCCTATCAAACGCTGAAGCTCATGACCGCACCCCACGCCACCGGAAAGCAAATTGCCAAGGGCGCTGCCTGGCTCATGGGCTTCAAGCTGCTGGACAAAAGCATCGGCCTGATCAGCACCCTGGTGCTCGTGCGCGTGCTCACGCCGTCGGACTTCGGCCTGGTGGCCATGGCCATGGCCGTGGTGTCTCTGCTGGAGCTGATGGGTGCCTTCGGCTTTGACTCCGCGCTCATTCAGCGGCAAGACACCGAGCGCAGCCATTTCGATACGGCGTGGACCTTCAATGTGATCTTTGGCGTGGCCATTGCGATCTTGCTGCTGGTGATGGCGGTGCCGGCGGCGGCGTTCTACCGCGAGCCGCGCCTGGAGCTGATGCTGCCCGCACTGGCCATCGGGGCCGTGGTGGGCGGGTTTGAAAACATCGGCACCGTGGCCTTTCGCAAGGAGCTGAACTTCCGCATGGAGTTCAAGTACCTGCTGATCAAGCGCGTGGCCGTGTTCATCGTGGTGGTCACCCTGGCGTTCACGTTGCGCAGCTTCTGGGCGCTGATTTTTGCCACCATCGCAGGCAAGCTCATGGCAGTGGCCATCAGTTATCTACTGCACCCCTACCGCCCGCGGTTTTCGCTGGCCGCAAGGGCCGATCTGTTTCATTTTTCAAAGTGGTTGTTCATCTCGAACCTGATCCAGTTCCTGCACAGTCGCTCCACCGATTTCATTCTGGGGCGCACGGTGGGCAGTTACGGCCTGGGTATTTACAACCTCGCGGCTGAGATCTCTGCGATGCCCTCGACTGAGCTCATCGCACCCCTCAACCGCGCTGTTTATCCCGCCTATGCTCAGTTGGCCAGGGTGCGCGAGAAGTTGCTGGCGCGATTCCTCGAGGTGTACGGCCTCATCAGTCTGTTGTCATTTCCTGTGGCCGTGGGCCTGTTCTGTCTGTCGGATTTGGTCGTGAACTTGCTGTTGGGGGCACAGTGGGTGGAAGCTGTTCCCATCCTTCAAATTCTGGGATTGTGTGGTCTGGTGGGTGCGTTGCAGGGCAACATGTACGTGGTGATGTCTGCGATGGGAAAGCCCAAGGCCAACACGCTTCTGTCAGCCAGCTTGTTGGCTGTTTCGCTTCCCGCGGTGGTACTTGCCAGTCTGCACTATGGCGCTCTGGGGGCTGCCTACGCACACTTCGTATCTGCCCTGCTGGGTTTTGCCGGGATCGTGTATGTGTTCACACGGGTGACTGGTGCTCATAAGCGTCAGTTGGCTGCAGCCATGTGGCGACCTATGGTGGCATCTGCGTTCATGGCGGCCATTCTTTTGGGCATAGGCCGCCTGGCGGCTCCAATCGGGTGGGAAGTTCCCCTGGCGCTGCATCTTCTCGGTTTGGTGGCTGTAGGAGCCGTTGCATATGCGGTGATCGTTGCGGCCCTGTGGTGGATTGCTGGTCGCCCGGAAAGCGCCGAGAAAGTGTTGCTGAATTTCCTCGGCAACAAGCTCTTGGCCAGGCGCCCTGCACATTGAACGGAACTTGAATATGGCCGAATTTTTCAAACACTCACATGCCCTGGTGGAGAGCGACACCATTGGCGATGGCACTCGAGTCTGGGCCTTCGCGCACATCCTGCCGGGTGCACGCATCGGCTCAGGGTGCAACATTTGCGATGGGGTGTACATCGAAGGCAACGTGGTGGTGGGCAACGATGTAACCATCAAATGCGGTGTTCAGTTGTGGGACGGGCTTCGCGTGGAAGACGGCGCTTTCATCGGGCCCAACGCCACCTTCACCAACGACAGCTTTCCGCGCAGCAAAAATCATGCGTTTCATCTCCAGCACACTCTGGTGAAGGCGGGCGCATCCATCGGCGCAAACGCTACCATCCTCCCGGGTCTTACCATCGGAGCACGGGCGATGGTGGGTGCCGGCGCGGTGGTGACACGGGATGTCCCAGACGGCGCCATCGTGATGGGAAATCCGGCTCGAATCACGGGCCATGTGGATGACGAAAATCCAGCTTGACCTGCTCCCATTCTTCCTGAAAGAAAGCTATGTCAATTGACTTGTGCAAGGTGATGGATCTGCCCATCCACAAAGACCCTCGCGGCAACCTGACTGCGATTGAAGGAGGGACGCACATTCCCTTCGATATCCAGCGGGTCTATTACCTCTACGACGTGCCCGGTGGCTCGGAGCGGGGCGGGCACGCCCACAAGGGCCTGCACCAGCTGATCATCGCCATGTCGGGCAGCTTTGACGTGGTGCTCGACGACGGCAAAGACAAGAGGCGCGTGCATCTGAACCGCTCTTATCAGGGTCTGTACGTCTGCCCCATGATCTGGCGCACCATCGACAACTTCTCCTCGGGTTCGGTGCTGATGGTGCTGGCCTCCAACAAATACTCCGAAGACGACTATTTCCGCGAGTACAGCGATTTCATGCGCGCGAGGTGGCAAGCATGAGCGTTCCGTTTCTCGATCTCAGCGCCATGCACAACAGCATGCGCCCAGGCCTGGACGCCGCATATCAACGGGTGGTGGACTCCAGCAGCTTCATCCTCGGCAAAGAGGTGGAACTGTTCGAAACCGAGTTCGCCGCTTACTGCGAAACGCGCCACGCCGTTGGTGTGGCCAACGGTCTCGATGCCTTGTTCCTCGTTCTCAAGGCCATGGACATCGGCGCGGGTGATGAAGTGATCGTGCCCTCCAACACCTACATTGCCACCTGGCTTGCGGTGTCGTATGCCGGCGCCACACCCGTGCCGGTGGAGCCTGATCCACACACCTTCAACCTCGACGCTTCCCGCATCGAAGCTGCATTGACTCCCCGCACGCGGGCCATCATGCCGGTGCATCTGTATGGTCAGCCCGCCGACATGGATGGCATCAACGCCCTGGCTGCAAAGCATGGTCTGAAAGTGCTTGAAGACGCGGCTCAGGCACATGGAGCGCGGTACAAGGGGCGGTTGGTGGGTGGGCTTGGTGACGCCGCTGGCTTCAGTTTCTACCCCGGCAAGAACCTGGGCGCACTTGGCGATGGTGGTGCCATCACCACCAACGACGACGCGCTGGCCGCACGACTTCGGGTGCTGCGCAACTATGGGTCCGAGCGCAAGTACCACAACCAGTACAAGGGCTTCAACAGCCGGCTCGACGAGCTGCAGGCGGCGTTTCTCCGTGAAAAGCTTCGACTGCTGGATGGCTGGAACGTGCAACGTCGAGCCATCGCTGATCGCTACCGCGAGGCTCTGGAGGGGTGCGGCGTCGCTGTCCCCCAAGTGCCTGAATGGGCAGAGCCGGTGTGGCACCTGTTTGTGGTGCGCTCGGCGCAACGGGATGCGCTCGCGCAGGCGTTGGCAAACCGTGGCATTGGCACCGTGATTCATTACCCGGTGGCGCCCCACCGACAACCTGCTTACTCAGAACTGAAGCTCGGCGTTGGCAGTCTGCCTGTGGCGGAGGCCATCCACGACGAAGTTCTGAGTTTGCCCATCTGGCCCCAAATGTCGGATGCCCAGGTAGAGCAGGTGATTTCGGCTTGTCGCGATGCCGCGGCCTCGCTTTGATTCAGTTGCGGCACCTGCTCGCCTGTTGCCGTGATTGACTCAAGCACGTTGATGCATGCAGAAATCGATGCAGCGCGCGCGCCGGCAGTGACCGTCATCGCGCTGTGCTTCAACCACGCTCGATTCCTCAAGGAGTGCCTGGACAGCATCGCAGCGCAGACCTTTCAGGACTTTCAGCTCATCGTCATGGATGACTGCTCGCAGGACGGATCGGCCCAGTTGATTGAAGCCTGGTTGGCGCGTCATCGACCGGGGGCGCTGTTCATTCGACACAGCCGCAACATGGGGCTGTGCAAAACACTCAATGAGGCCTTGGTCCAGGCACGGGGTGAGTTCATCAGCATGATTGCCACGGATGACGCCTGGGAGCCCGACAAGATCGAACGCCAGCTGGCAGCCGTCAGCCCTATGTCGACAGCGGTGGCGGTGGTGTATTCGGATGCCTCGCGGATGGACGAGGAAGGCAAGCGCCTGGAGAAGGATTTCATTGAATCTCACACCCCTCAATGCACACGTCCCTCCGGACACATTTTTGCAGAGCTAGCCAACCGCAACTTCATTCCCGCGATGTCCACCTTGATTCGCCGTCAGGCTCTGGTGGAGGTGGGGATGTACGACGAGCAGCTGGCCTACGAGGACTACGACATGTGGCTGCGCCTGGCTGCTCGTTTTGAGTTCGTCTACTGCCATGGTGTCGTGGCGCGCTATCGCATCGTTTCCACCTCGTTGGTGCGTACGATATTTGCCAATCCCTCACCGCACTACCTGCACACGGTCTGTCTCATTTGTTTGAAGTGGTTACCCGGTGAGCGTCTGACCCGACGTCAGCGAACCGATTGGGCCCACAGGCTGTGGGAGGCTGCTTATGGTCTGTATGTGGCGAACGATCGCCGCGCGGCCTCGTGCCTGTGGCGGGCCGCCTGGTATGGACGCAAGCCGTATGCAGCGCTCCTCGCCTTGACGCTGTCCATGGGCATCTCGCGCAACATGGTCCGCCGGCTCACCGGGCGCGCATCGTGAGTAAACCTTGGGTGAACTGGAATGACTGACCGCATCAAGGTGGGCTTCGTTTTGCTGTCGAACACGCAGAACGCTATCCCCAGCACCCGCATCGTCGTGCTGAACATGCTGCCTTACCTGAAGGCCGCAGGCTTCGATGCGCAGATCGTGTTTGAACCCGCCACCAGCACCAAGACGCCCGATGTGTCCGGGCTGGCCGAGAAGATCAAGGCGCAGAACTTCCAGATCGTTGTGCTGCAGAAGGTGTTTGGCGACAGCGTGCTGGAGCTCGCCCGCGAACTGCGCCAGGCCGGCATCAAGACTGTGTTCGCGATCTGCGATTTCGTGAACCCGGCCATGTGCGAGGCCACCGACGCCACCATCGTGGTCACCGACCACCTCAGGAGCCTGTATCCCAAGGAGCAGCAGGGCCGGATCTGGGTGGTGCACGACGGTGTGGAGAAGCCGCAGTTTCACAAGACCGATTGGGGCACCCACTCGGGCTCCAGCGCCAGGCCGCTGAACGCGGTGCTCGTCACGTCGGCGGGGCTGGATCGCCTTCCGCTGCTGGGCAGCCCGCCCGACTGGCTCAAGGTCACGATCGTGGGCCGGTATTCCCCGGCCGGGTCGCGCTGGCGCCGCTGGCAAGAGAACAAGTGGCAGATGGACAGCAAGAACGGCGCAAGCGAGCGTTGGCGCTACCTCAAGTTTCTGGCGAGCCGGCGCATCGTCTGCGAGGCCTGGGGCGCTGACTCGGTGTACGACGCCATGCAGCGCGCCGACATCGGCATCATCCCGATCGAGGTGGACCCGGTGCGCGACCCCACGGGGGAGTGGAGCGTCAAGTCTGAAAACCGCCTGACCTTGAAAATGGCCATGGGCCTGCCGGTGGTGGCCACGCCCATCCCCTCTTACGAGCCTGTGATCGAACAGGGCGTGAACGGCTTCCTGGCGCGCAGCAACGGCGAGTGGTTGCATTACCTGGCCGCCTTGCGAGACCCGGCCTTGCGCCAGAGCGTGGGCCAGCAGGCTCGGCAGACAGCGCTGAGCCGCTATTCCATGGACCGCCAGGCCGACAAGCTGATCGCGGTGTTGCGCGACGTGGCGGGCGCTGCGCCGCACACGGCCACCAGCACAGAACAGGCGAGGGCGTGATGCCGAACTCAGACACGCGGTACACCGCCGTGGCCATCGTGGTGGGCGGTGGCCTCAATGCCCTGGGGGTGGTGCGCAGTCTCGGGCAGGCCGGGGTGCCTGTGCGGGTGCTGGACACCGACGCCCACTCTCCGGCCATGCGATCGCGTTGGGGCAGGGCGCAGATGGTGAGCGCCCTCGAAGGGCCGGCGTTCATGGCCGAACTCCAACGCGTGGTGGCCGGGCTGGGGTCGCGCGTGGTGCTGTTCCTGACCGAAGAGAAGACCGTCAACACCGTCTCGGAACACCGTGCGGAGCTGCCTGCGTCGCTGCTGATCCGCCTGCCCGAGCACCAGCGGCTGATGCAGCTGATGCACAAGCAGGGCTTCCAGGAGCTGGCCGAAGCCCTGGCTGCGCCGGTGCCGCGCACGGTGCGACTGGAGAGTTCGCAAGATCTGCACAAGGCGCGTTCGCTGAACTACCCCTGTGTGCTCAAGCCGAGCGGGAAGAGCTACGAATACGGTGCGCGCTTCAAGAAGGCCTACAAGGTGGCGTCGGCCGACGAGGTGGACGCGCTGTACCGCGAGATCGAGCCGGTGCTGGCCGACATGGTGGTGCAGGAATGGATCGAAGGCGGTGACGGCGACATCTATTTCTGTCTGCAGTACATCGGGGCCAACGGGCAGGTGGTGAGCTCGTTTCCCGGGCGCAAGATCCGCTCGTGGCCACCGCGCATTGGCGGCACCGCCAGCTGTACCGCTGCGTGGGAACATGCGCAGGAACTCCGTGACACCACCTCGGCTTTCTTCAAGCAGGTCGGGTTCACCGGCATCGGCAGCATGGAATACAAGCGCGATGCACGCGACGGGCGCTTTTGCATGGTGGAGCCCACCGTGGCGCGTACCGACTTTCAGGAAGAAGTGGCCACGCTCAATGGCTGCAACCTGCCCCTGGCGGCCTACTGCCACGAACTCGGGTTGCCGGTGCCCGAAGCCCATCTGGTGGACCCGCCCCGCGTCTGGCGCGACACGCAGATCGATCGCTGGTCTCAGGAAGAAAGCGGCGATCCGCCCGATCTCGCATCCCGCTCGCACGAGGTGTTTGACGCCTACCGCCGCTGGAACGATCCACGGCCCTGGCTGGACCACCTGCGCTCGCGTTTGCTGCAGCGCCTGCGGCGCTGAGCGCGTGTGTCTGTGTTTGCACCACCCGTGAAGCGCCAGCCCCTTGCCTTTGCAGACTGGTCGGGCGCCGAATACGCCGCCATGGCCAGCTGCCTGCTGCGTGGGCGCGTGCACCAGGGGCCGAACACGACCTTGCTGGCCCAGCGGCTGGCTCAGCTGTATGCGCCATCGGGCGTGCACTTGACCAACTATGGCCACCACGCCATCGAGATCGCGCTGGGCCTGTTCAAACGGCAGCGCCCCGAACGCACCGAAGTCATCGTGCCGGCCTACATCTGCCCGAGCGTGGTTTCGGCCGTGAGCGCCTGCGGCCTGCGGGTGCGCAGCGTGGACGTGCAGGACGACCTGAACATGGGCCCTGCCGATGTGCAGGCGGCGTTGGGGCCCGACACCTTGGCGGTGATAGCCCCGCACATGTACGGCTGTCCGGCGCGCATCGGCGAGATCGAGGCGCTGTGCGACGCGGCGCAGGTGTTCCTGATCGACGACGCTGCCCAGGTGGTCGGCGTTCGGCAAGACGGGCGGCTGCTCGGCACCTTTGGCGACATGGGCGTGATCAGTTTTGCCCAGTCCAAGACCATCGTCACCGGCATCCGGGGTTCGGGCGGCGTGCTGCTCGTCAACCGGCCTGCGTGGACTGCAGAGGCCAGCCGCGTTTGTACCGAGCTGCCCCCGGCCAGCGGCCGCCTGGGTGCACTGGCCGACTTCCTGTGGAACCATGTCGGTCACGTTCACACCGGGCATTCGGGCTATTACCTGGGCCGGGTGATGTCGGCGCTGGGCGCGGTGCCGTCCACCCCCAGCGCCGCCACGCAGATCAGCCACCTGGAGGCCGGCATCGCGCTGGCCCAGCTGGACCGACTCGACGCGCTGCTGGGTGAGAAGGTGCGCATTGCACAGGCTTACCACCAGGCCCTGCAGAGACATCCCCGCCTGCGGTTTCCGCAATTCGCGCCAGGGCGCTTTCTGGCGCGGGTCATGCTGCTCCTGCCCGAGGGGGCCGACATGGCAACCTTTCGCCGCGAGGTGTTGGCGCGCGGCGTGGAAACGCGTCTGGGCTATGCGGCCCAGGTGGGCGCTGGTGAGCACGCGCCGCAAGCCGAGTCATTCGCCCGGCGTTTGGTGGGTGTGCCTTGCCGGGCTGGCATGGGCCAGGCCGATGTGGACGCCATTTGTGCAGTGCTGGACACGGCGCTCCAGGGCGTTTGACACGGGCAACTTCTCCAAACTTCTGCCTACTTCCAATTTCACCCTCAACATGTCCAACACCCCCGACGCGACGCGATTGAACCCACCCGACCAAGGCCCGGCCGTCCGGGACCTGGCTGCCAACGAGCGCTTCCGCCAGAAAGTGGTGGATCTGCTCGGCGGCGACCCGGATTCGATCTGGCATGGGGGTTATGTGGACCATGTCTGGGAGAAGTGCCGGCAACCGCTGGTGCAATACCTCGGGCAGAGCCGGGCGAAGCGTGTGCTCGAATTCGGCTGCAACCTGGGTGCCACGTCGGTCGTGTTGGCTCACCTGGGCGCGAAGGTGGATGCGATCGACATCGACACCCGGTACATCGAGATCGCGGTGGAGAACGCGGCGCGGCACGGTTTCACGGACGAGATCCGGTTTGGCTGCCACGCCGACAGCACGGCCCTGCCGTGGCCCGATGGCACGTTCGATTTCATTGCCTGCAACAGTGTGCTGGAGTACGTGCCTTTCGCCATTCTTCCAGCGGTGCTGTCGGAACTCGACCGCATCCTGGCGCCGGGGGGCATCGTGTTCGTGGCGGGTACGTCGAATCGCTTGTCCCCGATCGAGATCCACTCGCGCCGCTGGTTCATCAACTACATGCCCAGGAGCTTCGGGCCGGCCGCCTCCGACGTTGAGCGGGGCCTGTTTCCCTGGGATGTACTCGGTGGATTTCCGGGCTACACGCAGCTGGATGTCGAAGATCGGTCGAGCACCTATTTCGATTGGAAGAGGGCAGCCGGCATGTCGGCATCCAGGCGAGCCGTGCTGCATGCGGTGGATGCGGTGAGCCGCCCGCTGGGCCTGCCGGTGGCCTTGCTGTTGCCGAGCTTTTCCACGGCCTTGCGCAAGCCCGCCTGACCTTGGAGCGGGCCAGGTGCCCAAGGGTGCATTCCTTCACGCGGAGGTCATTACGTCTTGTTGCATTGCTAAACTGTCGTCACATACTGCGAAAGTACGACAGAACAGGCGGCAACGATGCTCGATGTGTTTTTTACCGTGGACGTGGAGATCTGGTGCCAGGGCTGGAGCGATCTCGATCGCCAGTTCCCCGCAGCCTTCAAACGTTACGTTTACGGCTCCACGCCCCAGGGTGACTTTGGTTTGCCCTACAAGATGGACGTGCTGAACCGGCACGGCCTCAAGGGTGTGTTTTTCATCGAGCCTTTGTTTGCACTGCGCTTTGGCCAGGCTGCGTTGGACGAAATCGTGGGCCTGGTGCGCGAACGTGGTCACGAAGTGCAACTGCACCTGCACACCGAGTGGGCTGACGAGGCGGCCGAGCTGGTGCTGCCCGGGGTGACCGAGAAGCGCCAGCACCTGCGTTATTTTTCAAGGCAGGAGCAGGCGACCTTGATCGCCAAAGGCCTGGAGCTCATGAAGCGCGCCGGCGTGCACGACATCAACGCTTTCCGGGCCGGCAGTTTCGCCTTCAACCGCGACACCTTGCTGGCTTTGGGGGATGTCGGCATTCCTTTCGACAGCAGCTACAACGCGTCCATGTTCGGACCCGACAGTGGTGTGATGCCCGGTGAGCGAATGGTCGAGCCGTTCGAGCTGGACCGGGTGCACGAATACCCCATGACCGTGTACCGGGACGGCACTTCGCAGATGCGGCACGCACAGCTCACGGCTTGCTCGTTCCGCGAGATGGAGGGGCTGCTGTGGCAGGCGCTGGAGCAGCGTCGCCAGTCTTTCGTCATCCTCTCCCACGGCTTTGAACTGCTCAACCGCGCCAAGGACCGGCCGGACACGGTGGTGGTGGAGCGGTTCCACAAGTTGTGTGCCTTTCTGGACAAGCACCGCGACAGCTTCAACGTGCGCGGCTTCCAGGGTTTGAAGCCAGCACCGGTGTCCAGGCAGCCTGCACCGCTGCACTCGCCGTTGCACCGCACGGGCCGGCGCCTGGTGGCACAGGTGTACCGCAAGCGCTTCGGCTGAGCCTTCAGCTGGTCGTGTGCGCTGGCGTGGCGCCGAATTCCCGCGTGTAGATGTCCAGCAGCGACTGCGCCATGGCGTCGACGCTGTAATGCGCCCGGTACTTGGCGTGGCCTGCGTGGCCCATGGCTTCGCGCTGTGCGGGAGACCCTGCCAGTTGGTCCATGGCGGCGGCCAAAGGCGCTGCCTGACCGGGTGAGACCAAAAAGCCTTCGACGCCTTCATCAATGACTTCGGGGATGGCTCCCACCGTGGTGGCCACCACGGGCAGGCGCGCCGCCATGGCTTCGAGCAGCGACATCGGCAAGCCTTCCGCGAGCGAGGGCAGCACGAACGCATCGGCCCGGACCAGCGCGCGGTCTTTGGCCTCGCCCACCACGGAGCCCAGCAGCGTGACGCGATGCGCGAGTTGGCGGCGTTCGATCTCCTGGCGCAACCACTCGGTGAAGCCGGGTTCGGCTTCGCTGCCGGCCAGTTGCACGCACCAGTCGGCCTGTGCCAGGCTCATGGCCTCCAGCAGCACGGGCACCCCCTTGAGGCGGCTCAGATTGCCAAGAAAGAGGAAGGTGGGGCGATCGTTGGCCACGCGCTGTGCTGGGCAGTTCGGCTCGTGCACGCCGTTTTGCAACACGGCAAAGTGGGTGCCCGGCAGCCGTTGGCCCAGCCGGTTGCGCCAGTCCTCAGAGAGCACGATCACCACATCGGCTGTTCGCGCGATGCGCCGGGCGATGCGCAGCAGGATGGGATGGAGTCCGTCGAGAAAGGTGTCGAAGAGGCCGCCGTGCACGTGCAAGACCACCCGGCAGCCCCGGCGACGGGCCAGCAAGGCGAGCAGGCCATCCAGAAAGAAGGTGAAGCCGCTGCAGGTGTGGATGTGCGCAATGGTGCCGCCCTGGTTGGCCAGCAGGGCGGTCCAGTGGCGCATCAGGCGCAGGCGTGCCTGGATGCCTTGCAGCAGCGTGCGGTCGGCAGCGGTCTTCTTGCCGGTGTCAAACAGCGTGAGTCGGGTCTGGCTGGCCAGGCGGGAAGTGCCCAAGGCATCCAGCACCGAGGCCATGCCGCCGATGGCGGGTGGCAGCGGACCGCTCATGACCACGCGATGGAGGCGCTCGGTGTGGCGCATGCCGGGTGGCGAATGGGTCATGGGCTCACCGCCCGTGCCACAGCTCGGGTGCTGAAGCGGCTGAGGAACAGCGTCCGGTACCTTTGTGTGACGACGCCCATGTCATGGCGCTGGCGGGCCTCGTCCAGCGCATGGCTGGCCTGCTCCTTGTCGGATGTGTCGCTCAGGTGTTTGAGCAGTTGCGTGCTCAGGGCCTGCACATCGCCCGAGGGCACAAGATCCCCGCAGCGGCCATGCTCCAGCAGTTCGGCATTGCCACCGACATCGGTGACCACGATGGGCAGGCCTGTGGCCATGGCCTCTTGCAGGGTGCACGAGGTGCCTTCAGACAGCGAAGGGAGAACAAAGCAGTCCAGCGAGCGCAGGATGGCGGCCACATCGCTGCGCACGCCCGGCAGCCAGACCCGGTCTTCCAGGCCAGCGGAGCGAATGCGTTCGCCGATCTCGCCTTGCAGGGGCCCGTCGCCCACCATCGCCAGGCGCATGCGCTCGGTGCCTGCAACGCCGGAGCGCGCGAGGCTGATGAAGGCATCCACCAGCATCAGGGGGTTCTTGATGTGCACCTGCCGGCCCACGGTGCCGATGACCCAGTGGCGTTCGCGCTCGAAGGGGAACCCGGGTGGCAGCGGGTCTTTGGCAGTGGCCGGCCTGAACACGTGTGTGTCCACGCCATTGGGGATCAGGTGAACATGAGCGGGAGGCACGCCCAGCTTGCGCTGCAGGTAGGTTTGCAGTGGTGCAGACACGGCAATGAACTCGTGCACGAAGGGTTTGTAGATCTTGCGCAAGGTGAGGTAGCGGGAACCCTTGGTGTTGATCTCACCCATGTCCATGCCGTGTTCGGCGTGCACGCGCAGGGGCGCGCCCGCCAGCGCCGCCATGGGCATGAACTCCAGGGCCGCCAGGTTGCAGGTGTGCACCACGTCGGGTTTGAGGCGGCGCAGCAGGCGGAAGGTCTTGGGGTACAGGGCAAACGGCTGCCCCGGGGGTTTGTCGAGGCAGATCACGTCCACGTCCTTGCGCTCGATGCGCTGGACGAATGTGGGGTCTGCGTCGGTGATGGCCACCACGGTGTGCCTGAACTCGCCGTGGGGCAGGTGGTTGATGAGCTGGACAACGACGTTCTCGAGCCCGCCGGTGGTGAAGCGGTAGATGAGGTGGACGATGTGGCAAGGACGATTGGGCATCACGTGGAGCGGGCAGTTCCCGGGGTGTTGGTGGAGTCGGGCTCGCGAAGAGACGCCGGTCCCGGGGCGATTGTCACGTATCGCGGCGGCGAGTCCGGCATGGGTCTTTGCGTGCGGTCCAACGACTATCATCTTTGAATGATCCCAACCGCAGGCATCCCACTTGACGACCTTCGCGGCAGGTGCCGATCGGCGCGTCGATCCAGCACAGCATGGGTGGTCGTGGCCTTGCAGCGCATCGCCTGGTGACGGGACCTGAACGGATGTCATTGGTGCCAGCACCTCCTTCTTTGCGGGTGGACCAGGCCGCGGGTTTGCCAGCCCGTTTTGTCCGAGCGCTCTGGTGGGCTTGGGTCTTGTTTGTCGTCTATGGCAGCCTTGTTCCTCTGGAGTTTCAGGCCATCACCCTGGAACAAGCCCTGGCGAGTTTCGCGAGCATCCCCATGCTCGACATTGGCCTGGAGGGGCGCGCCGACTGGATCGCCAATGGCGTGCTGTACGTGCCCGTGGGCTTTTTGACCGCCGCATCGTTGGCGGGGCAGGGCATTGGCCGGCGGCTGTTGAACAGCGTGCTGGCCATCGGGTTCGGCCTGGCCCTCGCGGTGGCGGTTGAGTTTTCGCAGTTGTACTTTCCTCCGCGCACGGTCTCCATCAACGACCTGGTGGCAGAGGGACTGGGTACGGCCGTGGGCGCTTTGCTGGCCTGGCGTGGCACGGCGTGGCTGGCTGGCTTGCAGACGGTTTTGCGCGGTCACTGGCGCGAGGTGGCCGCTGTCCTGGTGCCCGCGGGGGCGCTGGTGGTGCTGCTCGTGTCCCTGTTTCCGTTCGACGTTCTGGTGTCGTCTGCCGAACTGTCGGACAAGGCGAGTGGCTCGTTCTGGGGTTGGTGGATGGCCCCCGAGTTTGCGCAGGAGTCCTTGATACGTCAGCTGGCCCGGCTGGTTGCCGAGACTGCGGTGCTGGTGCCGCTGGGCGCGTTGTGGGCGCGCTCCGTCCTCGTCGGCCAGCGGTCGGCGACCGCGCAGGCTTCGTTGCTGGCGGCATGGTGGTTGGGTGCCGGTTTCGGCGTGATCATCGAGGTCGGGCAATGGTTCATGGCGTCGGGTGTGAGCCAGGGGCTGTCGGTACTGACGCGGGGCACAGGCTGGTTGTTGGGTGCCTGGCTGTGGAATCGCAGGCTCGTCTGGAGCATCGATCAGTGGCGCAAAACCTTGAGCCGGTGGGTGTGGCCCCTGGCAGCGCTCCACCTGTGGGCGGTCGTGGTGTTGAGTGGCTTGGGCGGTGGCGCCTGGCGCAGTGTCGAAGATGCGGTGGCGCGCTTGTCCAGCGGCGAGCTTCGTTTCGTGCCGTTTTATTACCACTACTACACCAGCGAGGCGGTCGCTCTGCAGAGCCTTCTCACCATCGCCTTTCTCTATGCGCCAGTGGGGCTGTGGTGCTGGGTGTCGTCTTTGTCGGTGCGCCATGCGGCCTGGATCGCCGCTGGCGTGGCCCTCGTGGTGGAGTTCGGGAAACTGTTTCCGCTTGAGAGCCGGCCCGACCCGACCAACGTCTTGATCGCTGCGACGGCAGCGGCTTTGTGCGTGCAGTTGTTGCATCGGTTTTTTGAGCCGGGGAGGGAGGTTGAGCCCGTACAAGCATTGCCCGCAGTGAGCCCGGCGCGCACGGGCTCCGCGGGAACCGTTGCGACACGCGCCTCGGTCTGGTTGATCCTTCCGGTGTTCGTTGGCGCTGCTGCCTGGTTGTTCCATTTCCCGGTGTTGCAGTGGCCGGTCGGACTCGCGCTGATGGTGGGTGCCTCGCTCGTCTGGTGGCGCCCGGTGTGGTTGTTTGGCGTGGTTGCAGCGGCCTTGCCCTCGTTTGACCTCTCTGCCCTGAGCGGCAGGGAGTATGTGGATGAATTTGACGTGCTTCTGTTGATCGTGGTGGTCATCGCATGGGTGCGCCAGCCACTGGGCGGCGCGACCCCCGCACAAGACCGCTGGTTGGGTGCAGTCCTGGGCGTGTTTGTCATGAGCGCTGTTGTGGCGGTGGTGGTGGCCTTGCGTCCCTGGGAGCTGGCTGCATTGCAGAACCCGGATACACCCCTGAGTCCCTGGCAAGCGGTGCGTCCCTTGAAGGGGTTGTTGTGGGCCTTGTGCTTGTTCGTTCTGGCGCGGCGGCAACATGCCAACCAACTGCCTGTGGTGCGCTCGTTTGGCGTGGGCCTGGTGGTGGGTCTGGCCTATGTCTCGTGTTTCGTTTTCTGGGAGCGTGCCGCTTTTGCCGGTTTGTGGGATTTCTCGACGCCTTATCGCGCGGCCGGTCCTGTGATGGCCATGCGACTCGGCGGGGTGTATCTCGATGCATTTTTGGTCTCGGCGCTGCCTTTTGCCCTGTTGGGCGCGCTGTTTGGCAAATCAGCAGTCTGGCGGGTGTTTTGCAGTTTGGTCGCGCTGGCGGCGGCCTATGCAGTTGTCGTGACGTTCACGCGAACGACGCATCTGGCCGCGGTGGTGGTTTGTGCATTCGTTGCCATTGCCGGTCACCGGGCTTTTCTGACGAGGCGCCTGGGTGCCCTGACCTCAGCGGCCCTGTTGGTCGTGCTGGTCGCGATGGCCTATCCCCTGGCCATCAGCCCATTCGCCAGTTCGCGGCTGGCGATCGTGGGGCAAGACTTTCAAATACGGATCGATCACTTCAGGAACGTGGTGCGCATCGGTGGTCAGAGTGCCTCGGCCTGGATCTTCGGAAACGGTCTGGGGCAATACCCTTCCCGAACCTACTGGGATGCCGTGTCGCAAGCACAAGATGGCACCCACAAGGCCATGCACCGTTTCCTGCGACAGGAGGGTGTGAGCCAATTGCAGTTGGGCCCGGGCCCTGATCTGTACCTGGATCAGTTCGTTGAACTTCATGGTGCAGGCCCTGTTGAATTGGCGTTGGAAGCCCGGTCCATCGGGGGCAGCGGTTCAATGGCTGTTTATCTGTGCCAGAAATGGCTTCTTTCCTCAGAGAACTGTGTCGTGCGCGGTTTTGATCTGAAAGCAGGCGAGCCGGGCTGGCAGTCTTTTTCCGCTTCCATTGAGACGGAGGCATTGCGTCGATCCGACGGTTGGTTGGGTCGACCGGTGCGGCTGGCGATTCAAAACTCCGGTGCCGCGCGTGTCGATATCCGCCAGATTTCGCTGCGCACCGCGCAGGGAAACGAGTTGCTGCAAAACGGCAACTTTGCCTCTGCGGGGGACCATTGGAGCTACACCTCGGACGACCATCGCTCGTGGCGGGTGCTCAACATCTTTCTGGCGGTCTGGTTTGACCAGGGGGTGTTCGGTCTGGTGGCCTTCGTGCTGTTGGTGGGCACGGGACTCGTGCGTGGGTTCAGCGCTGCATCGTCGGGTGACCAGTCCTCGCTCGCCTTGACCGCCGCGTTGGTGGGTCTGGTCGTCGTGTCCTTGTTCGACTCGTTCACCGGCGAGCCGCGCTATGTGCTGCTCCTGGTGTGCCTGACGTGGATGGCGTCAATGAGGTCGTCCCATCGCGTTGCTGGTCCTGTTGTTCCGGCGCCTTCGATGCCTGGCAAGGCTTCCCGAGGCTTGCGGGTGTGAGCGGGCCAGCCGACCGGGCCCACAGGCCGCCAGATACGGAGCTGTTCCAGACGAAGGCATGGTTCGACAACCTTCGCGAGCACGGCTTTGTCGATCAGCCCATTTCCCTGCCGCTGGAGTCCTCATCAAGCGCAGGCGGTTTGAGCTTTGAGCTCATGCGGCCGCAGGCGGGGGGGGGCTTGCAGGCGCTTTCAAACTTCTATACCTGTCTGTTTGGACCACAGGGTGATGTTGAATCGATGAGCGCATCCGACTGGCGTGCTCTGGTGACGAGGATGCGCGAACTCCCCGGCAGTGCCGTCGTTCAATTGCAACCGCTGGATGCATCCAGTGAATGGCTGGCCGCGTTCGAGAAGGCCTTGCACACGAAGCGCTACTGGACCGATCGTTTCTTCTGCTTCGGCAACTGGTACCAGCCCGTGGCCTCGGGCGGATTCGCCGCCTATTGGTCTGAGCGGCCTTCAGCGCTGCGGCACAGCGTGGAGCGAGGGCGTCGCCGTTTGGAGAAAGCGGGTCCTTGGCGCATCGACATCGTCACCAGCGAGTCTGACGAGCTGGAAGCTGCCGTCGCAGCCTATGCGTCGGTCTATGGCCAGAGCTGGAAACAGCCTGAGCCTTGCCCTGCCTTCATGCCAGGCCTGATCCGTACCGCGGCTCGAGAAGGCTGGTTGCGCCTGGGCGTGTTGTGGCTGGACGGCAGGCCGCTGGCGGCTCAGGTGTGGCTGGTGCACGGCGGCAAGGCCAATATCTACAAGCTGGCGTATGTCGAGGGTTTCCAGAAACTCTCCGCGGGATCGGTGCTGACCGCCGCCTTGATGCAGCATGTCATTGACGTGGATCGTGTGGTGGAAGTGGACTACCTCAGCGGCGACGATGCTTACAAGGCCGACTGGATGGCGATGAGGCGGGAGCGGGTGGGCCTGCTGGCCTGCGACCTGCTCCACTGGCAAGGTTGGCTGGCGGCTGGGCGCCATGTGCTGGGGCGCTGGGCCCGGCGAACGCGGGCCGCGCTGACGGGCTGATCAGGCCAGAGGAGCGGATTCCGCGTTCGTGTTGAGTTGCGTCTGCATGAACTGCAGGATGGTGGCTTCACGAGCCCCGAGCATGCGTTCCATTTCGGTGGCGCTGATGATGTAGACCCTGCGCGCCGGCGTGACGTTGGGGTTCAGAGGGCCCACCGCCACGAAAGGAAATCCCAGTCGGGTCAACAGCCGGCTGAACAGGTTGTCCATCGCGGCCATGCAGTAATCCAGGCCGGTCTGGCGGCACAGCTGGTACACCTCGCGGTACATGCCCAGCACCAGCTCGGGTTGGTGATGCCGCACACCATCGGTCTTGAGGGTCATCTCACTTTCGGGGTCACCCTGAATCGGCTTGCCCTCGTCAGAATGACGGCGGCGAAAATGCGGCGTCACGGCCAGCCGGGAAATTTCCCCGATCTTGTCCTCGGTGGCGCTGGAGTAGGGCAGGGGCCGCTCGATCACGTAGCGCTGCGCCACATTGAGCCCATATTCGTTGGGCATGATGATCCGCATGAAACCCGCCACCACGCCACTGGCTTTGTGGCGGGCGATGAAATGGCGGCTGTTGGCGTCGTACTGATCGGTTTCAATGGGATGCCCGCGGCTGGAAAACATGCCCGGTGCATCGACCCGGCCCAGCTCTTCGCAGAACACGAGGTACCGCGCCTCGAGGTAGTCCTCGAAATCGGAGCTGCCCGGGATCACTTCGTAGAAGGTGAAGTACACAGTTTCCATCGCAGGCCCTGGTGCCGTCGACCTTATGCGCGCTCGCCCGACACGATGAACACGCCGGCCGCGACCAGGCGCCTGCCGGCCGCCACGTCGGCCGACAAGTCTTCGAACAGCTTGGCGAGGTCCACGGCGTCGCCGAGCAGCGAGGCCTTGTAGCCGAGCAGGATGTTGAACAACACGGGGAACGGCAGTTCGCTGCTGGTGAGCATCATGACCCGCGTCTTGACCTTGGTGAACCCGGCCTGAAGCATCATCTCCTGCATCTTGCGACCGATGAACCGGTCACCGCCCTGGCTGGCCTGAATGCTTTGCGCGCTGTGCAGCACATGGTCCACACGCGGTTCTCCGGGGTGGAACAGAACGAGCCCGTCATCGGAGTCGACAGCGCAAAAACGGCCACCGGGCCGCGTCACCCTGAACACCTCTTGCACCACTGCCTGCGGCTTGGGAACGTGCTGTAGCACGAAGCGCGTGTATGAGAAATCAATGCTCTGGTCCGCGAGGGGCAGGGCGTCGCCATAAGCCTGATGGCTGAACAACCCGCGTGCGGGCTTTTGCCGCACATTGCCTTCCAGCTGGGCAATCAGGGTGGGACTGGGCTCCACGGCGTGCAGACTGCCCTGGGGAGCCAGCTCGGCCAGCAGGTCGGACACGAAGCCCGGGCCGCTGCCAATCTCGAGCACGTCGTGCGTGGGCTGGATGCCTGCGCCCCGCAGAATCGAGGTTTCCAGGCTGCGCACAGCCTGGGCCTGCTGCTGCAGGCGCTGTGTTTGAAACTGCGCGTCGTTGAGCGCTTCGAACTGGTATGAGCCCGTGTTCGTGTTGGTCATGTTCTGCAACCGTTGCTGTTCAACGGGGGACGGCATCCCTGGATGCGACGGTGAGCGCACATCGTCATTCCCTCCTTGATTCTGCTTCTGTACGAATATTGTATTGATCGGCCGCGATATGCAATCCCATGATCAACCCTATCACTTCGTTTTTTCAGCTTCGTTTCATTATGCTCGCCGGCCCTTGCCGGCAAGTTGACACAAGACAAGGATTCGCCTTGCGCTGTGGTGCGTGCGCTATAACTTCAGCAGCGGATGCCGCAGATTCATGCGGCTCCACAGCACCACCAGGGCCGGCAGCAGCAGCAGTTCCAGCAACTGGCCCGAGATCAGGCCGATGGCGGTCAGCAGACCGAAGCGGGACGTGGGCACGAAGCTGGACGTGGCGAGCAGCAGGAACTGCGAGACCAGCAGCGCCGAGGTGGCAAGCACGGCCTTGCCCGATGCCTCGATGCTTCTGGCGATGGCAAACACCGCGCCCGCACCGTTGCTCCGTCGCTTTTGATACTGATAAAAAATGTGGATGGTGTCGTCCACCGTGATGCCAAGCACCACGCCAGCAATGAGCACGGTCGCCATGTCCAGGTAGATGCCAGTTGCTCCCATGAGCATGAAGACGAAAAACAAGGGCGCCAGATTGGGCAGCATGCTGATGACCGCTGCCGGCACGGTTCGCCACAGCAGCAGCATGATGAGGAAGATCTGTCCGAAGGCACCGGCAAAGCTGAGCAGCTGGCCAGAGACCAAGAGGTCCTCCTGATCTGCAAACAGGCGTCCGTAACCCGCCATCTGCCACTTCAGTTGAGGTGCATCGACCTTGGCGATCATGGCCTCGATTTTGTTGATGACTTCCTGAATGGCGTTCGCGCCGTGCACGTTGACGTTGAGAAGAATGCGCATGCGCTGGTAGTCGTTGTTCACCAGTTCCTGCAGATCGCGGCCGTCGTAGATCAGCAGCAGCTGGGCCAACATGCGGTCGTCCGTGGGCAGTGCGCGAAAGCTCTTGTCTTCCTCGTTGAACGCCCAGTTCATCTCTTCGACGATGTCCATCATCGACAGCGTGCGGTCCACCTCGGGCAGGGACTCCACCTGCGCCTGCAGCGCCTGCACCTTGCGCAGCAGTTCGACGTTCTTGAACGCATCGCGGGCGGGGCCATCGATCACGATTTCGAGCGCCGTCACTCCGACCAGTGCCGACTCGACCTTGGTGGTGGACGTTGTCAGAGGATGCGATGCGCTGAAAAACTTCAGCAGGTCCGACTCGGCCTGTACCCTGAGCACCAGGGCCGTGCCAGCCACCGAGATGAGCACCAGGCCACCCACCACCCAACCCGCATGCCGGATGCCAACGCGCGCCAGGCTGAAGGAGAGGCGGCGCGTCCATCCGAAGCCGCCACCTTCGCTGGCCCACGGCCCGTGGTCGTACTTCACCAGCAAGGGCGGGATCAGATAGAACACCACGAAATAGATCACGAGCACGCCGATGGCACCGACGAAGCCGAACACCTGCACCGGAGGGATGGGCACCAGCACCAGGCTGATCATGCCGGCTGCCGTGGTCAACACATTGAACATGGCGGGCGTGTTGATCTCCTGCAAGGCGAAGATGACGCGCTTCGGGCGATGGAACCCCGCGTCCCGCATGCGCTTGAGGGCGGCATAGAAGTGCAGCAGGTTGGCCGCGGTGTAGGCCGAGATCAAGGTGGGCACCATGGCCGTGACCAGTGTGTACGGCTGACCGATGAGGGCAATCAGAGCCACGCAGGCGATCACCGAAGTGCTCATGGCCACCGCCCCGATGACCACCGGAATCACGCGTCCAACCACCCAGTACAACAGGGCCAGGCCCAGCCCCATGACCAACGGCGTGAACACGATCGTGTCGCGCAGCATCGAGCGCATCTCCGCAGCGTCCAGGGCCACGGTTCCCGCCACCGCCTCCAGGCGGGCCTCCAGTTTTTGTTCCTGCACGGCGGCATGGAACGCGTCTTCGATGGACTGTCGCTGACGGCTTTCGTCGAGCTTGCGGGTGCGCACCACCACGGCCAGGGCCTTGCCGTCGGTTGAGGCAAGCCAGCGCGGCATGAAGCGGTCACCCAGCACGCGGGCCTTGCGGACCTCCGCCGACTCGGCGTCCAGACGCGTTGCATCGATCAGGGGTTCGACCACGAAGCCGTCTGCGCTGCCCGCGATGTGGTCCACCCGCGTGACGGCGAAAACCCGATCCACATCGGGGTGTTTCGCCATGCTTGCCGCGACGCGGTCCAGAGCGCCGAGCACCGGGGCAGAGTAGATGTCGTCGCCGCGGAACAGGCCGATCAGGATCTCGTCGCTGGGAAACTCGGCGCGCAACTCGCGTTCGAGCACGGTGGCGGGAGCGTCGTGCGGGAAGTACAGGCCGGGTGCGTTGTTGAGGTTGAGCCTGAGCAACAGGGCGGCAGCGATCACGTGGATCAGCACGATGATCGTGATCGCTGTCTTCCTGCGCAGAATGCCCGGCTGGGTCACGCGCAGGAAGAGCGCGTGTTGCGTCACCCTTGCTATCTGGTTGCGCAGCCTGTCGATCAAGTGCATGCCTCAGCCACAGCGTGCCTGCGCCGTGGCTTGAAATTCAACCGGGCAGTTCATGGTCAAAACTTTCCCTGCCAACCGATCACCAGGGTGTCGTTGCGCCGGTAGAAGCCCCCCAGGGTGTTGCTCGCTCCGCTGAACAGGTGTGCCGCGAGGTAAATCTCCTGCTGATCGATACCGGTGTAAGTCAGCCGCGGGTTGAAGTAACGGTCCCGGTCGTTGAGCCCCAGCGAGAAGCGCAGGTCGGCGCGCCAGCGTCCATTGGCAAACGGATGTTCGATTTCACCGGTCAGGCTGTAGATTCGGGTCCGGTCCAGCACGGCCTTGTTGGTGAAAGTTCGGTGCCCTGCGAGCTGCAAGGTCACGCGTGTTTCACTGTCACCCGGGAAAAATTCCGCACCGAGCACGATGTCCAGTGCAGGTTCGGTTCGATACTGGAAGCTCTGGGTGGTCAGCGGTACCGCACTGTTCGCGGCAACTTCCATGCGCCAGGTCGCACCCAGGCGCTCCGTTTCCAGTTCGACGCCCAGCACCGTGCTGAAAGGGTGGACCGCTTGCAGCACCACCTGCGCAGCGGGCACGACCTTGTAGTAAGGCTGAGACTGCCGGATGCGCTGCAAGCTGAATCCGTAGTCGAAGCCTTCGCCCTCGGCCGTCAGGCGCACGCCCCCTCCGCCCGAGCCATGGATGTCGGCCTTGACCACGCGCGCGCCCACGATGCCGGGCAAGCTGCCGATGCCCAGGATTCTTCCGTTGGTGGTGTCCACAGGGTTCCAGACACTGCGGGCGTCGGGCATGACGGCATCGTCAAACACGGGCAGCCACACGCTGTCCAGCTTGAAGCGTTCGCCAAAGTACTCCGCGCGCACCGCGGGGACTGCGCGCCGGCGATCGGGCAGCTTGTCGAGGACGGCGCGGGAGAAGTCCACCCGGCCCATGCGATCGGTCGGGGAAATCTCGTCAACCCGTCCCCACAACACGTTTTGGGTGCCCAGTGTCACCCGGACGTCTTTTTGCTGCCAGCGAAGGTAGTTCTCGGTGTAGTCCAGCCGGACCCGGTCGAAGTCGCGATCGCCGTATTGCGCGTGGGCGTCCAACCTCGCGCCCAGGGCGTAGCTCCAGTCACCGTTGTTGCCTTGCAGGCTCACGGCACCGTGCGCCAGGACACTGCCGGATGCGCCCGGGTCGTCGGCAAAGCCCCCCACCTCCAGACGCAGCGCGTCCACCTTGAGCCCCTCGGCACTTGCGGCCAGCGGTACGCCTCCCAGCGCCGCCAGCAACAACCCCGACCCGACCCAAGCCCCCCGCATTTGCTGACCCTGCATGAACATTGCTCCTCGTCTGATGGTTGATTGCATATCGATTTCGTCGCGAGCGCACCCCTGCGACCAAGGTTGTCACGGAAGGAATTCTCGCTCCACGCGCTCGTCGGCCAAGGCCCGCGAGGTGAATAACGACTCCGGGAGGTTGCGGTCGTACAGCACCTTGCCCACCGTCAGACGGGTTTGGTGACCACTGCCCAAGTCGCTCAGCGTGCTGTCCATGACGGTCCAGTGCCCCTGGATCAACTCGCGTTTGGTGACCAGCAGTCGCTTGCTCGGCTGGTCTGCGTTGCGTTCAAAGAAGTCGACGCGCAGAGGCAACAGACTCTTGGGGTCAATCCAGCTCAGTCGGCGCAGGTACACCGAGTTGCCAGCCTCTGTCGGGACACTCTCCAGTACCTCGCATTCGGTGTCTCCCACCCGCTCGCGTGCCTTCAGGCGGTGGTTGTCCATGGAAGGCTTGCGATCACGCAAATCCTCAAAGTAGTAGTCGGAATTGACAAAGCGCCCACCCTTGCGGTTGGAGTCGACTCGACGCACACGCTGCATGGCAGGCAGGTAGATCCACTGGTTGGAGGCCCCGTCCGCGCCATCGAGCGTGAGAAGCCCGGTGCCTTGTATGTCTGCCGGATCGGTGAAGCGGATAAGGGTTGACACATCGCCACCCTTGCCACTGGCCCGAAACAGCAGCATGCCGCGAACCCTGGGCGGCTTGCCTTCCTCTGTGAGCGACATGGTCACCACTGAAGTGACGTCTTTGCCGTCGGGCCGGTCGTACACGCGCTGGGCCAGCTTGGCGCCTTCGTCAGTCTGTGCGGCGGCAACCAGTGGGGTCAAAAGAATGGCGGTTACAAGGCGCCGGGCCATGCGTTGACTCAGTGCCAGACGCGTGGAATCGAGCCATGTCCTCCAGACCGTTCCTGCCATGCTCACCCCTTCATGAATCTGCTTGCTGGTCAGTCTAACGCAGGGTATTTGCCCTGGCGCTGGCACTGTAGCGCCCCCAGACCTCCAGTCTGGGTTCAGGAGTCAGCCGTCATCTTGGCCAGACGTTTTTTCGCCACGAAGCTCTTGAGCCGTTGAATCGGGTTGCGGTTGCCCATCCACAACCGTCGGTGATGAAACCGGCTCAGCCGCGCATCGAGGTAGGTGTACCAAGGCACGCATTCCAGATCTTGGGGATGCAAGAGGGCGATGAGAGCCTGCGTGGTGATGAAGCCGGTGCAGAGCTTGCAACCGGCGATCGAACTGGGACCTTTGCGGGCTTTCAGGTTGATCGTCTTGGGATCGAGGTATTTGAGGTGATGAAGTTCGGGCGCGAAACCCAGCATGAACTGCACGATCTTTTCGTCGTCCGACATCTCAGGTTTGATGGCGAAGTAGTCCGAGTACGACATCCCCTTGGGGCCAAAAGCGAGCACGCCCGCACCCAGACCCAAGGGCACAGCAGCAATGGTGGCCAGGCCCCGGGCCGTGGCTGCGTTCACCAGCAGGGGATGCATGTCGACTGCAAAGGCGTCAATGGCATCCACCGCCAGGTCCACACCTTGCAAGAACTTGTCGATATTGGCCGCGTTGATGCCTTCATCGAATTTCGTGATGCGCAAATCGGGGTTGATCGCGAGTGCCATGTCCACCATCACGTCGAGCTTGCGCAGGCCGATGGTCTGGGTGTTGGCACCGTACTGGCGGTTGAAGTTGAACAACTCGAATTCGTCGAACTCCGCCAGATGAAAGCCGCCCACGCCGGCCCGCACGAGACTGATGAGGTAGTCACCCCCCACGCCACCCATGCCTGCAATCGCCACTGTGCAGTTGTTCAGGCGCTCGTGCTCGGCGGTGTTGACCACCCCGATGTTTCGGCTGAAGGCGTCGGTGTAGTTGAACGTGGTCAAGATGGGCCCTCATGTGTCGTCGATGGTGTCACCTTTTATCAGATGCGCGCGCGCGAGAAGAACCGGGAAATGACACCAGTTGCCTCGGCGACCCAGGCCGTGCGAAAGAGCGACGAATGTCGGATTTGTTTACAGGCATGCGGGTCGTTGGCACGCCGGTGTTCGCTCATCTTTGTTTCTGTTGAAGTTTTCAGTCCTGGCACACAAACTGCTTTGTACAGGTTCAGGGCACAGCGCTCACCCATCAACATCAAGGAGTTTGGAAATGAAATTGAACAGAATCGCAGCTTCGGCGTTGACCGCCGCTACTTTGCTGCTGGCTACCGGTTCCGCCAGCGCTGGCTTGGTCAACGTGGGTGGTGTTGTGTGGGACACCGACTCATTCTTTGATTTCTCGGCGAACAGCACGCTGGTCGAGAGCGTGGCAACCACTGCTGGTCAAACCATCTCGGGCTACGGTCTTATCACGACCATCAATACGCAGACCAATTTCTGCTCTGGTTGCGAACTGACCTACACTTTCACTGGCTACACGTTGGTGAACAGCCTGACGCCTGCTGTGGGTGAAAGTTTCACGTTCACCGGCGGTGTGCTGAACTTTTTCGTGTCGGGCGCAAACGCCAACTTCCAGGACGTGACCACGTTTTCCGATGGCACGCCTTGGCTGACACTGGTTGGTGCTGACCCGTTGGGTACTGGCGCCACTCTGGCCGGTTCGCTGACGGGTGTGAGCTCACTAGGTGCCATTTTGACCGGTGAAGGTTCTGGTTTTCTGAACGTGGCCGGCGGTTTGGCTGCTGCCTACTTCGACACGAACTCGCAGTTTGGCGCCGACTTCAAGTACACCTCTGAGTTTCAGCCACTTCCCTCACCGATTGGTGGCATAACCCACCTGGGTACCGCAACGATTGCTGGCGACTCGCAGCCCGTTCCTGAGCCAGGAGTGATCGCTTTGCTTGGCCTCGGTCTTGCGGGCTTGGGTGTTTCCCGCCGCATGAAAAAAGCAGCTTGATCGAGATTGAGTAGATGTAAGGCAGGCCGTACAGCACAAGCATGTTGTGCGGCCTTTTTTAACACGGGGTGTGATATGAAAAACATGATTGTGAACGCCGTGCGTTCAGCTGTTGTGACCGGTGGACTTTGTTTGGCCGGAGGAGCGAACGCCCAGTTGGTCCTTCCAGATGTGGAACCCTGCGGTGCAGCTATTCAAACCGCTCTGAGCGGTGGTCTCAACAACCTGCAGTGCTTGAAGGGTACCGTCACGGCGACCAGCCCCGGCACTTACATCGCCAGTTACCACGACGAGTTTCTCTCTTACTCGATCGAGGCGCTGGAGACAATTCAAAAATTGGCCCCCAGCCTGCTGTCGACCACCATTTATGGCGACTGGAGCAAGCTGGTGTCGGGTTCCGGGCAGCTCGACATCGGCGTGCTGATCAAGGCAAACGGAGATGGGGTGCTCAACAACCCCGATCCGTTCCCCGACGCGCAGTCTTCCAATACAACCGATCCAATTTATGTGCGTACCTGGGGTGGATCCACTGGGACTGATACGAGTGATCCAGGCAATGATCCCAATGATCCAGTCTTGACCGTTCAAGAGGTGGTTGATTGGCTTTCGCCTCAACTCATCCCGGTTTTTTACTTTGATTTGGCTGATCCGCAAGCAGGAGGTGCCGTTTCTCAACTCTACTTCGGCGGTCAGGTCTATCTGACCGACAGCTCTGGAGTTCCATTGACAGATGGGAATGGCGATCCCGTGGTTTGGGCGCTCGACAACGTTTTTGATGGTCAGTACTCGATCAGCGGCGATCTGGCGTTGGATCCAGACATGGTGTTGGCTCCACAAAACGTCCCTGTGTATATTCCCGGATCGGGTTGTTCTACAGCGCCGTTTGGCGCGGATTGGTGTCTCATCACGAACAGCCGTGGTAGTGGATCACCCGAGTTCATTGCTTACGCTCCCAGCATGGACTTGAGTCCCTATGCGAAAGACGGCAACTTGTTCTGGGGCAATTTCAAGATCGCAGCCGATGGTGGCGCCAGCGAAGAGATTTATCTGACCAAGCGTGTGTCCACCACCGACATTCCCGAACCAGGCATCCTCATTCTGTTGGGTGTGGCACTGGCCGGCCTTGGTGTGGTTCGGCGGTCGAAGAAGGTCGTTTGACAGACCAGATTGAAACGTAAAAAAACCGCGCAGGCAATGCGCGGTTTTTTTTCGTCCACGCGCAATCAATGACGCGCGCTGTTGATGCAAGCCGAATGTCAGACCAAAGAGGGTATGCGAGCGCCAAATGGCAACAGGCAGGAAGTCGAGCGCGGCGTTTGCCATGAAGGCTCACCAAACGCTTCCACCATCGGTGCATCCGTTCCGAAAATGAACTGATACAGGCAGGAGTTCCGACCCGCCAAGCCAGAGCGCATTGCGTGTGCGCCAATAAGGTAGGGTTGCCTCGCAGGTTGAACCGCATGGTTGACAGGACCTGCTTCTTGAAACGGAAATCCCAGACGATTGAGCATTCGTGACAACGAAGGCTCCATGGCCGCGTAGCAGTGGGTGATGCCGTGTTCACTCGCCAGTCGGAATATCTCTCGGTAGAGACCCAAGGCGACGGTCGGGCCGTCGCGCTTGACTTCCCTGCAGATCTCTTCCGAGCAGATCGCTGGCAGGGCCGGACCAACGAGTTGTGTATCGCGACGGTAGCGCCGCAGCTTGCTTGAAATGGCGAGTCTGCCGATTTCTCCCACCGATTCCGCATCCGAAGTGGCGGCGGTGTGGAGTTTGTATCGAGACAGGACGTTGAGCCCCTTGGGGCTGGGAAGAATGAGTCTGGCACACCCGACGGCTTCGCCAGTCTCTACCGATCGGCACAAGACATGCAAACTGTGCTCGTCAAAACCATCTGTTTCCATGGGGCGGCTGCCCGAACCCTCTGCGCATGAGGGAACTCGTTGCAGTTCCGTGCAAAACACCTCGTGTCGCAGAGAGCAGTAGTCTTCGTAGCCCGGGGTCCCCCGGCTCACGACCGAGTACTCGTATTTTTGCGCCAGCATCGATGTTCTCCACAGCGTACCTGAAGGTACCCGCTTGATATAGGTTGCAAACGCTTTCCCAACCTTGCGACCATACCTTGATGATGGTTGGTTTTCGGGCGCTGAAATGTAAATGCAGTCGCCGAAATGTAAGCCGTCGCAGGACTGGGAATCTTGTGCATTTGGCAACGGGCGCCTCGTGCCATCGCAGAGTAACCCGATCACATTATTTGACGGAGCCAGGACAAGACGAATGACTCCATTTGGCGACTGGCGGTCGTGGTGGAGCAGGTGTGGTCTGCCCCTTGAATGTGTTGCAGAAAAAGCTGTGACCGCTCAAGTGAACCCAGCCACCGTGCGTCGCTTTGAGCCAGTTCGTGGAACTCTTTCGCGACGAGGTCACGTTCGCTGAGCAGCAGCAGGATGGCACCCGGAAAGGCCTTCCAAGCTTCTGCCATGGCATCTTGAAAGCTGAGTGGCGTGGGCTCATGGCGGCGCATGGCGATTAGGTTATGACCCAGACCTCGAAGTGCCTGCCATCCCACCTGCCCACCTAGCAACTTGCGCCAGAAGGATGGGTCCAGGAGCCTTTGGCGGTAGTAGTGTTTGACTCGAACGCGGGCGTGGCTGGCTTCGGAGCGTACCCACGGATTGAGCAGCGCCAGTCCGACCACGCGCGGGTCTTGTGTGTTTCGAAGATACAGCACACTGGCCGATGCTCCATCGCACAGGCCCCACAGGACCACCTGGTCTACGCCGGGGCAGTGCTGGTACAACGCATCGATGGCCAGTCCGATAGGGTCCGAAGTGGCTTCAAATGGCAGGAGGATACCCGGACTGTCACCCATGCCCGGCAGATCAAAGCGCAGTACCGGGTGCCCCTCTGCGGCCAGGCGGCGCGCCAGTTGCACAAATTGCCTGTGGCTGCCCACCCGGTATTGGGCGCCGCCGACCACGATGACGACCGCCGTGTGCTTCGCGGCGACGTCCTCTGGGGGCAGGCTCACGATGCCCAGCATGTCGGCCTCAGGGCCGATCATCTGGATGGCTTGTTCACGGACTCTCATGGGGCGACACGAAGCTGCGAGGCGTGTTGATCCACCATTGCTGCGAGTGTGGTGCTGATCAGGTTTGGTGCCTCGTCTGCGCTCACCGTTTGCCAGAAGGCGGGGCCTGCCACCGAGCGGGCATCCACTTCCCAATGGGCCGCATGCCAGCGTCGCAACTCACTTTGCCCTGCCGGGCTCAAGGCGACATCGGACTGGGTGGAGAGTTCAAGCCAGACAATCCGCCCGGCGGTCCCTCCATCGAACGGTTGCAGGCGTGCGTCTGCCAAGCCCCCTGCCAATTCAGGACCGATGGTGTAGCCGGCGACGTCCACGGTTTGGCCCTGAGCAAGTCGCTGAGCGGGAGTTGGTCCGTCCGCCTTTTGCGAGCCGAGCCACTGGCTTGCAGCGTGCAGTCGAAGGAATTGCTGCAGTACCTGCGGGCCGCTGACCACGGGTTGCCACAACAGCAGGTTGGCCGGTTGGCTCAGCCTGCTCAGCAGCGCGGTGGCCAGCAGGGTGCCCGAACGCAAGCCCCAGAGCCACAACGGACCATCGGATTTTGAGTTCAACCATCCAAGGGCCAGTTGCGCGTCATTGAGCCAGTCAGACCACGTCGCCTCAGCAAAGTCGCCTGAACTGTCGCCGCAGCCCAGCAGGTCGATCTGCAACACCGCGTAGCCCGCCCTGGCCATGGCGCGGGCTTGCTGAGCGACCACACGGCGGGTGGTGTTGAGTTCTTCGGCAAACGGGTGCAGGTACAGGACGCGCCCGCGCGGGGCGCCTTGCGGCGAATGAAAAAGGCAAAACCGCTGGCTCTCGTCATGATCGGTGCCGCCAGAGGGCAGGAAAAATGCCTTGGGCAGGACTTCGCGGTCGGTGGGGGTCACGTGGGATGACCACTGAGGTGCTGCTCGACCAGACTGGTCAAGGTGCCCACGGTGGCAAACACGTCAGCATTGAGCACCTCGTCGCTGAATGCAATGCCGAAGTGGTCTTCAAGGCCGCCGATCAGGGCCAGCACGGCCATGGAATCGAGTTCGGGTAGCGCGCCCAACAAAGGCGTGCCGCGATCAAAGGCAACGGAGCGCCCTTGCAGGCTGAGGGCATCGTCCAGCACGCGCAAGACTTGTTCGTACACGTTCATGGAATGGAAGCGGATGGATTGATATGGGAAAAGTCTTGAGTATCGCGTCTGATTCTAGAGAACGGGCTTGCCCGAGCGACCGGGGCGGGCCGCGCGACGGTGATCGCTTAACATGCGCCGCATGGCCACAGCGCAAGATTTCAGCGAAAGCTATCCACCGGTTTTGCTGCACGAGTTGCCGCTGCGCGCAGCCGCCGAGATGCAGCAGCGGCTGGCTCTCACAGCGGGTCGCACCAGTGTTTCCTACGGCGAATTGGGTGAATCGATCCAGGGGCTGGCCGCTGGTCTGATCCAGTTGGGGCTTGTGCGCGGAGAGCGCGTTGCGGTGTTTCTGGAGAAACGTGTCGAAGCTGTGGTGACCAGCTTCGGCGTGTCGGCCGCCTGTGGCGTGCTGGTGCCCGTGAATCCTCTTCTCAAGCCGGCTCAGGTCGCCCACATCCTGCAAGACGCGGGCGTGCAGGTGCTGGTGACCTCCGCGTCGCGCCTGGAGGTCCTCAAACCCGCGCTGAAGGAATGCCTGGCGTTGCGGCATGTGGTGGTTTGCGACAACGCCGCTGCTTTGACGGCGGAGTTGCCGTGCAAGCTGCATGCATGGGCTGACGTGCTGGCATGCAGGCAGAACGTCCTGCCATCGGTCCTGGAGACGGATGCGGCCGCCATCTTCTACACCTCAGGCAGCACGGGCTTGCCCAAGGGAGTGGTCTTGTCGCACCGCAATCTGGTGGCGGGTGCGACGAGTGTTGCCAGCTACCTGCAGAACAACGCCGACGACACCCTGTTGGCCGCTTTGCCTTTGTCGTTCGATGCGGGCTTCAGCCAGTTGACCACAGCCTTTCTGGTGGGCGCGCGCGTGGTGTTGCTCAACCACCTTTTGCCGCGCGATGTGTTGCTGGCCATGGCCAGAGAGCAGGTCACCGGCCTGACGGCCGTGCCAGCGCTGTACATGCAACTCGCGGCGCTGGATTGGCCCGAAGAGGCGTCGCGGCATTTGCGCTATTGGGCCTGCACGGGAGGTCGCATGCCGCGAGCCACGCTGGATCGCTTGCGCCAGTTGATGCCCTCGACCAAGCCATTCCTGATGTACGGATTGACCGAAGCCTTTCGATCGACGTACTTGCCACCGTCGGAGGTGGACCGCAGGCCCGACTCGATCGGCAAGGCCATTCCCAATGTGGAGATTCGGGTGCTTCGCCCGGACGGTACCGAGTGTGATGTGGACGAGCCGGGGGAGTTGGTGCACCGTGGGCCCTTGGTGGCGCTGGGCTATTGGCGCCGGCCCGAGGAAACCGCATTGCGTTTTCGGGCTTGGCCGATCGCGCTTTCAACTCCGCGCGAGGCGTTTGCCCGAACTGAGATGACCGTTTTCTCTGGCGACACCGTTCGCCGCGATGCCGAAGGTTTCCTGTATTTCGTCGCCCGGCACGATGAGATGATCAAGACCTCGGGCTACCGTGTCAGCCCGACCGAAGTGGAAGAGGCTGTGCACGCCAGCGGGCTGGTGGTCGAAGCGCTGGCGGTGGGCATGCCCCATGCGGTGTTGGGTCAAGTCATTGTGGTGGCCGCGGTGGCCATCAGCGACGAGGACACCGGTGCACTGTTGGCCCACTGCAAGGCCACGCTGCCTGCCTACATGGTGCCGGCTGTGGTGCATTGGCATGACCAGGCCCTTCCACGAAACCCCAATGGCAAGCTCGATCGCGCCCGATGGAAGTCGGACTGGGAACGCCTCGCCGGAAAGAACAACGATGAGACCCTCTGAGACGCTTGATGGTGAGCTTTGTGTCGGCGGCATACCGCTGACCCGCCTCGCTGAGCGGGTGGGCCAGACCCCGTTTTATGCCTATGACCGCCATTTGCTGGCTGCGCGCGTGGCGTCTGTTCGAGCCGGCTTGCCGCACGGTATTGGCTTGCATTACGCGGTGAAGGCCAACCCCTGGCCCGCCCTGGTGGGCTTCATGCGACCCCTGGTCGACGGCCTGGACGTGGCCTCTTCGGGGGAGCTGGCAGTTGCCCTGGATGCCGGGGTCGACCCGATGCATGTGAGTTTTGCGGGACCAGGCAAGCGCGAGGCTGAAATCGCGCAGGCGGTGGCGGCGGGGGTGCTGGTGAATCTGGAGTCCTTCCGGGAAGTGGAGTTGCTGGCCCGCGCCTCTGAGCGCCTGGGGTTGCCCGCTCGAGTGGCCGTTCGCGTGAACCCGGACTTTGACCTGCGCGGCGCGGGCATGCGCATGGGCGGAGGCGCCAAGCCGTTTGGTGTGGATGCCGAGGTGGTGCCCCTGGTGCTCAGGGCCATTGGTGACGCCGGCTTGCGGTTTGAAGGTTTTCACCTTTACCCGGGGTCGCAAAATCTCCACGGTGCATCCATCGCGCAAGCCCTGCGCCAATCTCACGAACTGGTGGTCCGGCTGGCCGAAGGCGCGTCGTCGCCAGTGAAACAGATCAATCTGGGTGGTGGTTGGGGCATTCCTTACTTCCCAGGCGAACAAGCACTTGACCTTGCACCCGTTGCGGAGGCACTGGCCGAGATTCAGGGCAGCATGGCCAGCGAATGGCCCGCTTGCCGCCTCGTGCTGGAGCTCGGGCGCTATCTGGTGGGGGAGGCGGGGGTGTACGTGGCCCGCGTGCTGGACCGAAAGGTATCCCGCGGACAGGTCTTTCTGGTCACCGATGGTGGCATGCACCACCACCTGGCGGCCTCCGGCAACTTCGGACAGGTCATTCGTCGCAACTACCCGGTGGCCGTTGGCAATCGCATGGACCTAACCGAGCGCGAAAAGGTCTCGATCGTGGGGCCCTTGTGCACACCGCTGGATGTGCTGGCCGACCGGGTGGAACTGCCCCCGGCCTATCCGGGCGATCTGGTGGTTGTTTTCCAGTCGGGCGCGTACGGTGCCAGTGCCAGCCCGCAAGCCTTTCTGGGCCACCCGCGTTGCGCGGAAGTGCTGGTTTGATTGGACACGGCGGGGGTCGGCGGGCGACGGGAGATCTCATTCAGCCGGTGCTGTTGCTGTTGATCGGTGGGGGCATGACTTTGGCGGCCCTGTGGCTGGCGGTGAGGCATCCTGTCGCTCCCTCGCTGGTGTCTGGCGCAGCTCTCCTGACCGGCGCTTGGGTGGCGGCGCGGCCCCAGACCCTCTGGTTTTTGTTGCCTGCCGCGTTGCCGGTCATGAGCTTCATGCCCTGGACCGGCTGGTGGCTGGTCGACGAGTCCGACGTGCTGGTGCTGTCGTGCCTGGGCGGGGCCTTCGTCCGCTGGGCGCATGACATGCGTCAAGGAGAAACGCCCAGGCGCTTGATGGCCCATGGGCCCGTTTTCGCAATCTGGGCACTGTTGGCGGTGTCTCTCGTGGTTGGCGTGTGGCGCGGCCTGCACGACGCCGGCGTTGACTGGTCGGCGCTGCCACGGTGGCACGAGGCGGCATACGCCGGCTACGACAGCGCCTGGAACACTTGGCGGGTTGGCAAAAGCCTGCTCTGGGCCTTGCTGCTGGCCACGTTGTTGGCGCCACCGGGGGACAGTGATCGGCCCGTGCTGCCGCGGCTGGTGGCGCGCGGCATGTTGACCGGATTGGGGCTGGTGTGTCTGATGGTGCTTTGGGAGCGCACGGTTTACACCGGTGCGTTCAACTTCACCCAAGCCTACCGCACCAGCGCCTGGTTCTGGGAAATGCACGTGGGTGGCGGAGCCATCGATGCCTACCTCGTCATGGCGGTGCCGTTCGCGGTGTGGGGCATGTGGGCATCGTCGACAGCACCGCGATGGATTGGGTGCAATCTGCTCATGGTTGTGGCCGTATATGCCGTGCTGACCACGTACTCGCGTGGGGTGTACCTGGCGGTGACCCTGACCTTGTTGCTCATGGGGCTCACGGCCTGGCAATTGCGGCTGCCCCCCGCTGCCGGCGCGATCTGGGGGCGCAGAACCCTGCTTGCCGTGCTGGCCACGCTGGTGCTGGAGAGCTCACTCGTGCTGGTGGGCGGGTCGTTCATGGCCGATCGCCTTTCCCGCTCGGAAACCGACATGGTCAACCGAATGGATCACTGGCGATCAGGGGTGGGGCTCCTGGACTCCCCGCAGGACTGGTTGCTGGGGTTGGGGTTGGGCCGCTTCCCGGCCCACTACAGCACCGAAGTGCCCGGTGGGCAGTTTCCTGGCCAGGCGATCTGGCGGGGAGACTCAACCGGCTCGGGTCATGTCCTGCTTTCCGGGCGCCACGACATCGACCAGCGTGCCGATTTGTTTGCGTTGACTCAACGCATCGAGCTTGGCGAGGGGGACACTGCTACCGTGCGCTTGCGCGCCTCAGGTGACAGCGGATCGAGGTTGTTGGTGAGCCTGTGCGAGCGGCATTTGCTCTACAACGTCGAGTGCCGCAGGCAATGGGCCTCACTGAATCCGGCTTTGGGTGCGGGAGATGGTCAGGTGGAAATGCATTTCGGCAAGGACATTTCTGGAGAGACGCGTGGCGTCGCCCGTTGGCGTGAAGCGGTTCTGGCACTGTCGCCCGCTCAGGCGGATGCGCCCATTCGCATCGATCGGGTGGAAATGTTCGACGCCGCCGGACACCAGCGTCTGCTCAATCCCGACTTTGCCGCCGGTTTGCAGCATTGGCTTCCCATCGCGCAAGGGAGGTTCCAGCCCTGGCACTTGGACAATCTTTACCTTGATGTGCTCATCGAGCGCGGATGGTTCGGCCTCTGGGTTTTTGCCGTCTGGGTGATGTGGGCACTGCGCCACCTGTGGCGCCGTGTTCGGGCGGGTGATTCGGTGGCTTGGGCATACATGGGCGCGCTGGCAGGGATCTTGAGCTTGGGCGGCGTGATCAGTGTCACGGAAGTGCCGCGTGTGAGCTTGATACTGCTGATTTTGTTGTGGTCAGTGTGCGCATTTCGTGGACAAATAGAGGGTGTTTCATCATGTAACAGGTTGTAGTCCTTAGCATTACGCTGTAATGTGTTTGACGACGTTGCCAGTCCCGCAACCTAGTCATCCGAAAATACGCAGGGACCCTCGCTTTGATAAAGATCTTCAATCACTACTTCCATCGCCGTACGGTGCTCCAAGTCATGCTCGATATGGGCTTGGTGGTCGGAGCGCTCATGCTGGCTCTGTTCGTGCAGTCCAACTCGGCATTGCTGGGTGCCTCGGTGGTCACCGAAGGTTTGACCCGCGGCGTGTTGATGGCCTTGGGAATGTTGGCCATCAATTCAGCGCTGGGCTTTTACGAACGAACCCGCAGCAAGACAACCGGTCAGATGCGAGCGCGTGCCGTGTTGTCTTTTGTATTGTCTGGCGCCATTGCGGTGGCCGTGCTGTGGTTCCTGCCTCTGGAGCCTTCCTACGACGCCAAATGGGTGGCGCTCATCGTTCTGGGTACAACCGGGTTCATGCTCACCCACCGTGTTCTGGTGGGTGAAATGCTGCCCAAATCCCTCACGCGCCGCAAGGTGCTCGTCTATGGCACTGGGGAACGTGCCCAGATGGTGGGGAAGTCGCTGACCCACTCCAGTGCCAACGTTGAGCTCGTCGGCTACTACGCGAGCCCCAATGAAACAGACCACAAGGTCACCTCTTGGGCGACTCTGGCGCCGGGCGAACGCCTCAATGACCTCGTCACGCGGGCTGGCGTGGACGAAATCGTGGTGGCTTTGAGCGAACGCCGCGGTGGCAGCATGCCCATGCGGGAACTTCTGGACTGCAAGTTGCAGGGAGTTCGCGTCTCCGACATCGCCACGTACTTTGAGCAAAACCTGGGCCAGATCCGCCTGGAGTCGGCGTCTGCAGGCTGGCTCATTTTTGGTGAAGGATTCAACCAGGGCTTCGTCCGCACCACCGTCAAGCGCCTTTTCGACATCGCCGGGGCGATGGTCCTCATCCTCGTTTCGCTGCCGATCATGGTGATCACGGCCCTGGCTGTGAAGCTGGAGAGCGCCGGCCCGATCCTGTACCGCCAGGAGCGCGTCGGCTTGAACAGCAAGCCGTTTGACGTTGTGAAATTCCGCAGCATGCGCATCGACGCAGAAAAGGACGGCGTTCCCCGTTGGGCCACTGCTTCCGACAGTCGCGTCACGCGTGTGGGACGAATCATCCGCAAGTTGCGCATTGACGAACTGCCGCAGCTCTTCGGCGTGCTCATGGGTGACATGAGTCTGGTGGGGCCTCGCCCGGAGCGCCCTTATTTTGTCGATCAGCTCACGCAGGACATACCGTTTTACGCCGTACGGCACAGCGTCAAGCCCGGGGTCACCGGTTGGGCGCAGGTGAGCTACCAATACGGTGCCTCACGAGAAGACACGGTGGAAAAACTCCAGTACGACCTCTATTACGTCAAGAACCACTCCCTGTTTCTTGACCTTGTCGTGCTCTTCGAGACCATCGGTGTGGTGCTGACGGGCAAAGGTGCCCAGTAATCCGACCCGTTTCATGTTTGCGGGGCCTGCGGCATGAACGGCATGGGTAACGTGTTGTTGGCCTGGGGCTTCGGCGCAGCCATGCTGGCGTACGCAACGATGACTGCCCTCGTGGGGCGCCAGGGCTACTTCAAAGCGCCTGTCAACAGGCCGGGTATGGCGATCCTGATGGCTGCAGCGCTCACGGCTTTGTGGGGTGGCTTGAGCTTCGCCGCCTTGTCCGCGCCGGTGTGGTGGGTGTGGGCTGCTGTGGCCGACATCTGCAGGTATGCCGCGTGGTTCGCATTTGTGGTTTGTCTGTTTCGCGCCAACGCCGAGCAAGGGCGCGCGCTCGACAAGGTCCAGTGGATGGTGCCTGTTGCCGTGGCCCTACCGGTTCTGAGCCTGTTGAGCCTTTTGTTCTCGACGTTCTGGTTTCAGCCCAAGGGTGATGCGCCAGTCGGGCTCTACCTCACGTTGATGCTGCTTTCCGTGATGGGCTTGGTGCTGGTGGAGCAGCTATTTCGTAACTTGCCAGAAGACGCGCTGTGGAGTGCAAAGCCCATCTGCCTGGGGCTGGCTGGCACGTTTCTTTTCGACCTGTACCTGTTCTCTCAAGCTGTGCTCTTCAGCGGCATCGATGAGGACGCCTGGAACATTCGAGGCATGGTGCACGCGGCCTTGATGCCGTTGTTCTTGCTCGCGATCTCCCGCCATCGCAACTGGATTTCCAACATCCGGGTTTCTCGCAAAGTGGTATTTCATTCAGCGACGCTCCTGTTGGCTGGTGGCTACCTCATGTTCATCGCGGGAGTCGGCTATTACGTGCGCTATTTCGGTAGCGATTGGGGGCGGTCGCTGCAACTGGCGATGGTGTTCCTGGCGCTGGTATTGCTCGCTGCATTGGGCCTGTCGCGCAGCTTCCGGGCACGCATGCGGGTGCTGCTGGGCAAGCATTTTTTCAGGTACCGCTACGACTACCGTGAGGAGTGGTTGAAGTTCACCCAGACCCTGTCGATCCAGACCGCGCCAGGTGAGACGGGACTCAACGTGATACGGGGCCTGGCGGACATGATGGAGAGCCCGTCCGGCGCGCTGTGGCTGCGGCGCCCCGATGAGCAGATGTACCGACAAGTCGCTCGTTGGAACTCGCCACATGTTTCGCAGACCGAGCCTGTTGATTCGGCGCTGCTGGATTTCATGCGCCGCTCGGGCTGGGTGGTCAATTTGGAGGAATACCGACTTCATCCAGATCGCTACGAGCATTCGACCTTGCCGCAATGGCTTGCCGCACAGCCGCAAGCTTGGCTGCTGGTGCCTCTGTGGCTGGGCAACGAACTCTTGGGCTTCGTGGTGTTGGGCAGCCCGCGCACTCGAGTCGACGTGAATTGGGAGGTGACGGACCTGCTCAAGACGGCGGGTCGCCAGGCTGCCAGCTTTCTGGCCCAGATGCAGTCCACCGAAGCGCTGCTGGAGGCCCGCAAGTTCGAGGCGTTCAGCCGCATGTCTGCGTTTGTGGTGCACGACCTGAAGAACATCGTGACGCAACTCTCGCTCATGGTGAAAAACGCCAAACGCCTGAGTCACAACCCCGAGTTCCAGGCCGACATGTTGATGACGGTGGAGAACTCGCTTGAGCGCATGCGTCAGCTCATGCTGCAGTTGCGTGAGGGAGCAGCTGCAGGGGGCGCTGCCGTGGGTGTCGATCTGGGACGCATTGCCGAGGAGTTGGCCTCCAGCGTCGCGAGGCGTGGCCGTCAGTTGGAGCTTGACGTCCAGCCTCGCGTGGCCACTCGCGGCCATGAAGATCGGTTGGAGCGGGTCATGGGGCATCTCGTCAACAATGCGCTGGATGCCACGGAAGGCCAACAGCGGGTCTGGCTGAAGATCGAGCGCTATGGGAGCCATGCTCGGGTGGAAGTCGGGGACAATGGCTCGGGGATGTCTGAGCATTTTGTGCAGGAACGGCTGTTCAAGCCCTTCCAGACGACCAAGGAAGCCGGCATGGGCATCGGTGCCTATGAGAGTTTTCAATACGTGCAGGAGTTGGGCGGCAAGATGTCGGTGGACAGCAAGGAAGGTGCGGGAACCGTGGTCACTCTGCTCTTGCCACTCATCGAGTCGTTCAACGAATCCGACTGGCATCAAATGGGAGAGGCATGAGCGCTGACAAAGGGCCGCAACTGCTGATCGTCGAAGACGATCTTGCATTGCAAAAACAGATCAAATGGTCGCTGGACCAATTCGCCTCGGTGACAGCTGACGATTGCGACAGCGCGCTGGTTCAATTGCGTCGCTACGCGCCTGCCGTGGTCACCATGGATCTTGGGCTGCCGCCAGATGCCGACGGTACTTCTGAAGGTTTCAAGCTGCTCGAGCAGATGCTGGTGGCCGCACCGGATACCAAAGTGATCGTGCTCACTGGGCAGAATGGTCAGGCCAATGCCCTGAAGGCCGTGGCCATGGGCGCTTACGACTTCCTGGCCAAACCGTTCGAGCCGGAGATGCTCAACCTCACGGTGGAGCGGGCTTTCCGTTTGCACGAGTTGCAGACCGAAAACGCCCGCCTGCAGGCCATGCGCCAGCCCGACACGCTGGCTGGGCTCATCACGCGCGACCCGGAAGTTCTGCGCGTCTGCCGCACCATCGAGAAGGTAGCCAACAGCGGCGCCACCGTGATGCTGCTGGGCGAGAGCGGCACGGGCAAGGAGGTGCTGGCCCGAGGTCTGCACCAGTCGTCCAATCGCAAGGCCGGGCGTTTCGTGGCCATCAATTGCGCGGCGATTCCCGAGAATCTGCTTGAGAGCGAACTCTTCGGCTATGAGAAGGGCGCTTTCACCGGAGCGGCCAAGACCACCTTGGGCAAGATTGAAACGGCCAACGGCGGCACCCTGATGCTCGACGAGATCGGTGATCTGCCCATGCCTCTGCAAGCAAAGCTCCTTCGCTTCTTGCAGGAGCGTGTGATCGAGCGCGTGGGCGGCCGTCAGGAAATTCCGGTCGATGTGCGCATCGTGTGCGCCACGCACCAAGACCTCAAGCAACTGACGACGGAAGCGCGCTTCCGGGAGGATCTTTACTACCGGCTGGCTGAAATCGTGGTCAACATTCCGCCACTGCGCAAGCGCGTCGGTGACGCCGCGCTGCTGGCCCATGCGTTCACCAAGCGCTTTTCGCAGGAACAAAACCGCCGCAACCTCTCTCTATCGGACGACGCACTCAGGGCCATCGAGGCGCACACTTGGCCCGGCAACATCCGCGAACTTGAAAACTGCATCAAGCGTGCCACGATCATGGCCGATGGCTCGCAGGTCACCGCTGACGATCTGGGTTTGCCGGTGCCGCTTGACGGGGTCGCGGAGCAGTCGATGGACTTGCGTGCCGTGCGTGATGAGGCCGAAAGAAAAGCGGTCATCGCGGCGGTTGCAAGGGCCAATGGCAATTTGCTCAGGGCGGCCGAATTGCTGGGCGTGAGCCGCCCGACCTTGTATGACCTGATGCACCGACTGGGGCTCAAGTGAGACCCGCAACCATCTCCTGGAGGAACCCATGAAAACTACAAAATTCCTTGGCGGCTTTGCACCAGTCGCCCTCGCTGTCGTGTTGTTGCTTGCGGGCTGCGCCGAGAGCGATCCTCAGAAAATGGTGGAGTCGGCCCGGCAATACCTCGGCAAGAACGACACAGCCGCGGCGATCATCCAGCTGAAGAATGCCCTGCAGAAGAACCCCGATCTTGCCGAGGCCAGATTCTTGCTGGGACAAGCGCTGTTCCTCAACGGTGACCCGGTCGGCGCGAAGGCGGAGCTTCAAAAAGCCCGCAACCTCGGATATCCCCTCGATAAGTTGGCTCCGTTGATGGTTCGAAGCATGCTCGCGTTGGGCGAGTTCAAGCAGGTGACGGAGGAGTTCGACAAGGTAGAGGTCACCGCACCGGAGGATGCCGCTGAACTGAAAACACTGATGGCGGTGGCATGGCGACAGCAAGGCAAGCAAGAGAATTTTGAGGTGAGCTTGCAGCAGGCATTGGCTGCAAAACCCGATCACCCTCCCGCTTTGATCGAGCAAGCCCGATTCAAATCGGCTCGGCGTGACTACGACGGTGCGCTCGCCATTCTCGACAAGGTTTTGGCTGCGGCTCCCAAGAACGAGGATGCGCTCCAGCTGAAAGGCGACATCGTCTTTTATGGCACTGGTGACGCGCAGAAGGGCATGGCGTTGTATCGCGAGGCCGCGCAAGCGAACCCCAAGTTCCCGGACGCTCAAGCTTCGATTATTCGCATCCTGCTTAGCCAGGGGCAGCTGGCCGAGGCTTCCGTCGAAATGGAGAAGCTGACCAAGCTCGCCAAAGGCGCCCCAACGACTGTTTACCTTCAGGCGCTCCTTGCGTTCGAGAAGAAGGATTACCCAGCAGCACGAGAGTATTCACAGCAGATGTTGAGGTATGCGCCCAACAGCCCCAAGGCGCTGGAGATGGCAGGTTCTACTGAGCTTCAACTCAACTCTTTGGGCCAAGCCGAGGCGCACTTGACCAAGGCGCTCAGCGCAATGCCAACCTTGAAGGTTGCGCGTCGTGCGCTCGTGCTCACCTTGCTGAAAACTGGCCAAACAGACAAGGCGCTTGCTGCCTTGCCTGCCGACATCGCTACGAACAATACTGATCCGGCGCTGCTCACCGCGGCGGGACAGGTGCACCTGGTGCGAGGAGACCTGGATCAGGCTCAGGCATTGTTTGCACGCGCATCGCAATTGGATCCTCAAGACCCCGCCAAGCGAACTTCGCTGGCGGTGAGCCAGTTGATGTCGGGCAAGACAGAGCTTGCGATGAACTCCCTGCAAGGGATCGCGGCTGATGATTCAGGGGTGGTTGCTGACCTGGCCTTGATCAATGCTCACCTGCGCAAACGCGACGTTGACAAGGCGCTCGTTGCCATTGATGCCCTGGAAAAAAAGCGCGCGAACGACCCCATGCCATCGCTCCTTCGCGGGCGTGCAAACTTGCTGCGCAATGACAGGGAAACGGCACGCAAATCCTTTGAGCGAGCATTGGAGATCGCCCCTGGATACATGGCTGCAATTGCCGCGCTCGTAACGTTGGATGTGGCAGAGGGCAAGCCTCAAGAAGCCCAGAGACGTCTGGAAGCCGAGGTGAAGCGCGACCCCAAGAATTCACAGGCTCTCATCGCGTTGGCCGAGATCAAGGCGAAGAGCGGGGCAGCGAAAGAGGAAGTGCTGGACATTCTGCGCAAGGCGATTGATGCTGCGCCGAATGAGAAGATTCCCCGCGTTATGTTGGTGGAGTACCTTCTGCAACAAAAGGACCCAAGGGGTGCTTTGTCGAGTGCCCAAGGCGCGGTCTTGGCTGTTCCCGATGCACCGGAGTTGATCGATGCGCTGGGTCGGGCACAGGCTGCGAATGGTGAATACAACCAAGCCATGAGCAGCTTCAACAAGCTTGCAGGATTGCTGCCCCAGTCGGCCCAGCCTCATCTGCGAATTGCATCGGTACATGCCGCTTTGAAGAACTCTGCGGCGGCTCAGCAAAGTCTTCATCGAGCGCTGGAGCTCCAGCCCAACTTTCTGAACGCGCAGCGGGCCTTGGTTGAGCTCGCCATGCAGGACAAGAAGCCAGCCGATGCACTTCTCATCAGCAAGACAGTGCAGAAGCAGCGTCCCAAAGAGGGTGTCGGGTTCTTGATGGAGGGAGACATCCACTTCAGCAGCAGAAACTGGACCAATGCGGTTGAGGCCTATCGCTCAGGTCTCAAGGCTGCCCCAAGTACCGAATTGGCCATCAAGCTGCAAACAGCACTTGGATTTGCCGGCAAGTTGGCTGAGGCTGATCGATCCGGAGCGGAATGGGTCAAGTCCCATCCCAACGATGTGGGGTTCCTCCTCTTTCTGGGAGATCGTGCACTCAGCATCAAGAACCTCCAGGAAGCCCAACGGCAGTATGAGCGGGTGATTGAACTGCAACCAAAGAACGCGTTGGCACTGAACAATTTGGCCTGGGTGGCCGGTCGGCTGGGTCGCGCAGATGCCCTGTCATTGGCTGAGCGTGCCGTCGCAGCAGCGCCCAATCAACCCGCCTTCATGGACACCCTGGCGGGGTTGTTGTCTGAAAAGGGTGAGCACGCCAAGGCTTTGGAAATTCAAAAGAAGGTGGTCTTGGCGCAGCCCAACTCGCCCACTTTCAAGCTCAATCTCGCCAAGATCTACCTGGCCTCTGGTGACAAGTCTTCCGCACGGCCGCTGCTGGACGAGCTTGAAGCTCTGGGCGACAAGTTTCGCGGGCAGAGCGAGGTGACAAAAATGAAAAGCGCTCTCTAAAGTGTCGAAAATATTTACACATGCAAACCCCAAAGCAGCACACGCATGGAATGCGGTGTCCTCTGCAGGCCTAGACCGTTGAAAAAACACGCCTTTTGTATCTAATTGCTAATTGGTCCAATAATTGCTTCGTTGATGCAAGCGCGACCGAAATTCAAGTTGCAAGAAAGTCTCTCATGTCAGAAAACACCCCGCCACGCTCAACCGAACAGCCCAAGCAACTCTCCGCTGAGGCAAATGCTCGGCGCCTGATGATGTTGAAAGGGCTTGGCCGTGGTTCGGCTGTCGTCTCTGCGGCGGCACTTCCACTTTCGGCGCTCTCTCAAGGCAGCACCTTGTTGCTGACGCCCACCGGCAAGGGTGGAGAAGAAGCTGGGTTGCGGTGTTCGGTGTCCGGCATGCAGTCCAAGGTTGCCAATTCGCGAATTCCGAGCGATGCCCGCACTTGCGGCGGCTACAGTCCCGGCTGGTGGGGGCAAGAAGCGGAGAACAACGGGAAGATCGTTCCCCGGCGCACATGGCCGATTGACTACAAGACCAAGTGCACCTCACTGTTCACCCGGTATGCGACCGACGATCCCGGCATGTCCGGTTTGTTCACCAACGGTGTAACCCTCTTCGATGTGATGCGCAAATCCGAGTTTGCGTCCACCAAAACGCGACACTGGATCGGGGCCTACCTCAATGGTTTGTCGGGTGGCGTACCCGGTTTCCCATTTCCGTACAGCGGCGCCGAGGTGATGAAGTTCTACAACACCATGGATCAGAAGCGCGATCAGTTCTACGCGTTGGTTGTGACCTACCTTGAGATTCACAACTGAGCTTGCTCTGAAGGGGCGGTGGCTTGATGGCGGATGGCAGGCTGTTCATTCAGAACCCGTTGGTGAGGCTGCACTGGCGCGCATTCGACGATGAGTTCGTGGCGTTTGACCAACTTTCGGGCATCACCTACCGATTTGACGTGTTGAGGGCATTTCTGCTGGATGTGTTGGCCCAGGGCGCTCGCAGCGAGACATCACTCGCGCTTGATGTCAGTGAGCATCTTGGTCTTTCCGACCCATCCACCGTGCCGTTGCTTGTGCAAAAAATTTTGCGAGAGTTTGATGGAGCCGGTTTGGTAGAGGTCGCAGAAGCGTGATCGTTGCCGACCTCACTCCCGATGCCTTGCGCGACCGACTGTCGAATGGTGGGCTGCTTCTGAAGATTGGCCCCTTTTCATTTGAGCTGATCTCGCCGTTGCCCCAAGTTGCCGAGGCCCTGATGTGCCTTTACGCCGACTACCCCGTTCTTGACGACAGTCAGTTTGTTGACTACAGCATCACGATCGCCAGGGGGGCGGGCTGGCGGCGTTGGTTCAGGCGGCAGGCCATCTTCAAGTTCGATGGTTTCGAGCCCTTCGTGCCATTGCCTGAGAACCACGCGTTTCCCCTGCTGGAATGGGCCATGAACTGGTGTGTTTCGATGCACACATACCACTACCTTTTGCTGCATTCCGCTGTGATCGAGCGAGAGGGCTGCGCCGTGATCATGCCGGCGCCTCCCGGCTCGGGCAAGAGTACCTTGTGCGCAGGTCTGGTCAACCGGGGCTGGCGGCTGTTGTCAGATGAACTGGCGCTGGTTTCACTGAACGATGTCTCCATCACCCCGTTCGGGCGTCCCATCAGTCTGAAGAATCAGTCGATAGACATCATGCGGCGATACGTTCCGCAGGCGGTGTTCAGCCAGGTCGTGCACGACACGTCCAAGGGCACGGTGAGCCACATGAAAGTTCGACCCGAGCACTTGGCGCGCATCGCCGAGACCGCGCAAGCGCGGTGGGTGATCTTTCCCAAGTACGTGGCGGGAGCGGCGCCCCGTCTGACTGAACGTTCCAGGGCCGACAGCCTGCTGGAGCTTGGAAGGAATTCGTTCAATTACCTGATTCTTGGAAAGCAGGGATTTGACGTGTTGGCCAACCTGGTGGAGGCGTGCGACTGTTACGACTTCGAATACGGGCAGCTTGATGACGCGGTGGCCATGTTTGAAAAACTGGTTACAAGGCGGTTTTGTGAAGCCTGACCTGCTCTCTTCCGTCTGGTCCACGTCCAACACGCGGCCAGCGCTTGCCTTGCGGCAATGGGGCGCGCTGCTTGGCCAGGCCAGGCAGGCCACGTTGCTACCCAGGCTGGCCCACCTGTATGCCGACCGCGGCTGGCTTGAACAGGTCCCCGATGGCCCACGGCAGCACCTTGAGGGAGCCATCAGACTGGCTGATCGCCAGCAGCATGAGGTGCGTTGGGAAGTGGATTGCATTGCTCGCGCCTTGCGGGGCCTGAACACCCCGGTGGTGTTGCTCAAAGGTGCCGCATATGTGATGGGTGAACAGGCGCCGGCGCGCGGGCGCCTGTTTTCAGACATCGACATCATGGTTGATCAGGCCCACATCCTGAGTGCCGAAGCTCGCCTGCTGGGTGGAGGCTGGATCTGCGAAGAGCGCGATGAGTACAACCAGCGCTATTACCGCGAATGGATGCACGAGATCCCGCCGCTGCGTCACGTGCAGCGGGACACGTTCATCGACTTGCACCACACCATCGCGCCGCCCACGTCCCGCTTTCGTGTAGATGGGCGCAAGTTGCTGGAGCGGGTGGTTCCGGTGAGGGGCTACCCAGGTCTGTTCGTGCTGGCCCCGGTCGACATGGTGTTGCACAGTGCCGTGCATCTGTTCCAGGAGGGTGAGTTCGGGCACGGGCTGCGTGATCTGTTGGATCTCAACGATCTGCTGCTTCATTTCGGAGCCAGACCAGGATTCTGGGACGAGCTGGTGGAGCGGGCGGTGGAGCTGGGTCTTCAGGTTCCTCTGTTCCACGCTTTGCTGCATATCCACCGCCTGTTCGGTATGTCAGCGCCTCAGCACCTGCGGGCTCGTGTGGACCGGCTGGGCCCTGGTCCGATGGCGCGTTGGCTGATGTCATGGGGCCTGGGCCTGGCGCTTCGACCCATGCATCCTTCCTGCGACACGCCGTTGACGGGCCTTGCGCGTTGGCTGCTGTACGTTCGTTCTCACATGCTTCGCATGCCCTTGCACCTGGTGATTCCGCATTTGTTGCGAAAAGCCTGGATGCGCCGCTTTCCCAATGTACCCAAAGATGAAGCGGTGCTTCACCCGAAAGCTTGAATGCGCAACCTGCACCCGATGAAACGCCTTCTGGCGATTTGCCTTTTGTGGTCTGGCTTCTGGCTGGTCTGCACAGGCGCTGTGTGGGCGGGGTTGCCAGACACCATCGACAAGCTGAAGCCCTCTGTGCTGTTGGTCGGCACTTTCAAAGCAACGGACAGCCCGCGGTTTCAGCTCAGGGGCACAGGCTTCCTCGTGGGCGATGGGCAGACTGTGGTGACCAACGCCCACGTGCTTCCGTCAGACGCATCGACCGGTGACGCGCCTGCGCTGGTTGTGCAGATTCGCCAGCCATCGGGCGAGTGGCAGATACGTCCAGCCAGGGTGGTGGGCACCAACCCCGGCCGCGACCTCGCCCTGCTGCGCATGGAGGGTCCGCCAGGCTCAGTCGTGCGTCTGGGCGATTCCAGGGCTGTGCGTGAGGGCGCTGAGCTGGCCTTCATGGGTTTTCCCATTGGTGGTGTGCTCGGGTTCTCGGTCGTCACCCACCGTGCCACCGTCTCCAGCATCACATCGGCAGCGCTGCCCAGCCCTTCGGCCGGTCGCCTGAGCGAGCAGGCCATTCGAGGGCTTAGAGGTGGCACATTCGAAATTTTTCAGTTGGATGCGACGGCCTACCCCGGCAACAGCGGCGGGCCGCTTTTCGATCCCAACACCGGTGATGTGGTGGGGGTGCTCAACATGGTGTTGATCAAGGGCACACGTGAATCCGCTCTCAGCCAGCCGTCCGGCATCTCCTATGCGATTCCGAGTGTTCACATCCAGGAACTGATGGAACGCCTTCGGTGAAGCCGGCCGCCATGGATCCCGCCAACGCAACAAGCCATTCCCCATGAACCGCGCACCTGAACGAGTGGACGCGTTGGTCATTGGCGCGGGAGTGGTTGGACTGGCCGTGGCGCGTGCTCTTGCCCTGAGTGGTCGAGAGGTGATGGTGCTCGAACGCGAAGCCGCGATCGGCACTGGCACCAGTTCGCGCAACAGCGAGGTGATCCACGCAGGCATCTACTACCCGACCGGTTCGCTCAAAGCCACACTGTGTGTTCAAGGGCGCAAGGCGCTCTACGCCTACTGCGCCGAGCGCGGCATTGCCCATCGTCGGTGCGGCAAACTCATTGTTGCCAACACGCCATCACAGTTGGCTGCCTTGCCCGCCATCTTGACCAAGGCGGCCGCCAATGGGGTGGACGATCTGGTTCTGCTGAGCCGCGATGAGGCCCAGCTGCGGGAGCCCGAGCTTGAGTGCCTGGGAGCGATTCTTTCACCTTCCACCGGGATCGTGGACAGCCACGCGCTCATGCTGGCGCTGCAAGGTGATCTGGAGAACCAGGGTGGGCTGGTGGTATGCCACAGCGGAGTGCGCGAGCTCGCGGTCACCCCTCGTGGGATTGAAGTGGAGTCTCTGGACGGCACCCGGCTGATGGCGCAAACCGTGGTCAATGCCTCGGGTTTGCATGCTTGCGATCTCGCACGCAAGACCCGTGGTCTGGATTCGCGCAGCCTTCCCAAGGCCTGGTATGCCAAGGGCAGCTACTTCACACTGGCGGGCCGGTCTCCTTTCTCCCACTTGATATACCCGGCGCCTGAGCCCGATGCACATCTGGCCGGCCTGGGTGTCCACCTGACACTGGACTTGGGTGGGCAGGCCAAATTTGGTCCGGATGTGGAGTGGACTTCGTCGGTTGATGATCTGCGGGTGGACCCTTCACGCTCCGACGTTTTCTATGCGGAAGTGCGGCGCTATTGGCCCGGCCTGCCCAGCGGCTCGCTGCAGCCCGGGTATGCGGGCATCCGACCCAAGATCAGCGGCCCGCACGAGCAAGCCGCCGATTTCTGGATACAGGGGCCCAACGACCATGGTGTGCCAGGTTTGGTCAACCTGTTCGGTATTGAGTCCCCGGGCCTGACCAGCTGCCTGGCGCTTGCAGACCGTGTGATGTCAGATTCAAGGGCGCTTTGAGCTTCCGTGGGCCTGGATTGCCCGGGCCGATTCCCACACCAAGGAGGGGCCTTTGTAGATCAGCCCGGTGTAGATCTGAACCAGATCGGCGCCTGCCTGAATCTTGCTCACCGCATCGGCTGCGCTGAGCACGCCGCCCACGCCAATGATGGGAAAGCTCTTGCCCAGACAAGCGCGCAGTTGGCGGATCACCTGGTTGCTCATGTTCAGCACCGGCGAGCCCGACAGGCCACCGACTTCCTCTGCGTGGTCCATGCCGCTGACAGCTTCGCGGCTGAGTGTGGTGTTGGTGGCGATCACGCCCAGGGCGTGAGTCGCCTGGCCTTCGTTGTCGGCGCCGTATCGCATGAGCGTGGCCGCGATGATCTCGATCTGTGTGTTGTCCAGATCCGGGGCAATCTTCAGGAAGATCGGAATGCGCCGGCCGTGGCGTTGAGCCAGCAACTCGCGCCGCTCGGCCACCGCGCCTAGCAAGGCGTCAAGTGCTTGGTCGCTCTGCAGGCTGCGCAGGTTTTGCGTGTTGGGGCTGGAGATGTTGACGGTGACGTAGTCGGCATGTGGATACACGCCGTCCAGGCAAGTGAGGTAGTCGTCGGTGGCGCGCTCGATGGGTGTGCTGGCGTTCTTGCCGATGTTCAGGCCCAACACCATGGGGCTGGCGCCGCTCTGGCTGCGGAAGCGGGCCCGCTGCACGTTGGTCAGGAATGCATCGAGGCCTTCGTTGTTGAAGCCCAGCCGATTGATCAGGGCATGTGCCTTGGGCAGTCGGAACATGCGCGGCTTGGGGTTGCCAATCTGGCCCTTGGGGGTGACCGTGCCCACCTCCACAAACCCGAAGCCCATGGCGGCCAGGCCGTCGATACAGCGGGCGTTTTTGTCGAGACCTGCCGCCAGTCCCACACGGTTGGGGAACTGGATGCCCGCCAGCGTGTAGGGGTCGTGAATCCGGGGTTCGCTGTACAGGCAGGTCAGTGGTGAGTGCTGCAGACGCGCGAGAGCGTTGATGGTCAGGTCGTGGGCGGCTTCGGGGTCCATGCCGAACAGAAAGGGGCGGGCGGCGGCATAGGGGAGAAGCGACATCGGATAATCCAAGGCTGTTGTTTCACCGATTGTCTCAAATGACCCAAGACGAACTCAAAGCGCTGGTCGGCCTGGCTGCCCTGCAATACGTGACCCCCGGAGAGATCGTTGGCGTGGGCACCGGCTCCACGGTCAACAAGTTCATTGAAGCGCTGGCCAGCATGAAGGACCAGATCGCCGGCGCCGTCTCCAGCTCGGAGGCTTCCACCGCCCGCTTGAACGCCTTGGGCATTCCGGTGTTTGAGGCCAATGCGGTGGGCGAGCTCTCTGTCTACATCGATGGTGCCGACGAAATCGACGCCGGCGGGCACATGGTCAAGGGTGGAGGTGCTGCTCTCACACGCGAAAAGATTGTGGCGGCGCAGTCGCGTCGCTTTGTCTGCATCGCCGACGAATCGAAACTTGTGACGGCGCTGGGCGCTTTTCCGTTGCCGGTGGAGGTGATCCCGATGGCCACCTCGCGCTTGGTGCGGCAGTTTGCTGCCATGGGCGGACACGCCAGCGTGCGCCTGAAGGACGGTGTCCCGCTGGTCACCGACAACGGGCAGCACATCCTGGATGTGACCGGTCTTCGGATCACCGATCCGCTGGCGTTCGAGAGCGAGGTCAACCAGTGGCCGGGCGTGGTCACCGTGGGTGTCTTTGCCCACCAGAAGGCCAGCGTGTGCCTGCTGGGCACGTCGGACGGCGTGAAGACGCTGACGTTTTGATCAGCGTCCAGCACCCGATCAGAAGCGGATGCCGGCGGGATTGGTGACGGGGGGCGTCACCGACGGTGTCGCAGGTGCCTCGGCCGGTTGCGACTGAGCTGCGCTTTGCCTGGCTGCTGCGGTCGGCGCCTGCACTGCCACCAACGGTGTGGCGGCTGCGCGGCTGTAGGCGGCGGGCAGGGCCGACTGCTTGGGATAGCCGGCGGCATCAAGGTACTGGGTCCACTCGCTGTCCGAATAGCCTTTGATTTGCTGGCTTCCAATCGTCAGGAAGGGCAGGGCGGCCTGGCCGCTGAGCCGCTTGAGCGCTTCCGCATCCTCATTGGTCCCGATCGTTTTCTCGGTGTATGGAATGCCGCGGGCATTGAGCAGGTTGCGCCCGCTGTTGCACGGAGCACATTCGTTGCTGGTGTAGATCGTCACCGGGTATCGGGTGCTGACCTGACGCAGCTCGAACGGCAATTGCGCGTTGGCGCTGCTGGCGGAGCCGGCTGCTCCAGCCACCGGGCGCGCATTGGTGGCCGGCGGTGGTTGGTCAGAGTAGCTCACACGACCATCGGGGCCGACAATCCGGTACACGCCTTGCGCAAAGGCTGACACGGACACCATGCCCACCACCAGGCTCAGGGCGGCACAGCACAGACGAGAGGCAGTTGCGGGCGTGAAAGTGGATACGTGGGTGTTCATGTCGACTCCTATCGGCAATCAGCAAAACAAATCAAGTCATGCCCTGGTGGCGCAACAGCGCCTCGATGCTGGGTTCGCGGCCCCTGAAGGCCTTGAACGACTCCATGGCCGGGCGGCTGCCGCCCGCTTCCAGGATTGCTTCACGATAGCGGCGGCCGGTGGCCACGTCCAGCGTGCTGCGGCCGTTTTGCTGTGCGGCTTCTTCGAATGCGGCGTAGGCGTCGGCGGACAGCACCTCGGCCCATTTGTAGCTGTAATAACCGGCCGAGTAGCCGCCAGCAAAGATGTGGCTGAAGGTGTGCGGCGAGCGGCTGTAGGCCGGGGGCTGCAACACCGCCACCTCGTCGCGCACCTGCTGTTGCAACGCCAGGATGGCCTCGCCGCTGGTGGCAGGCTGGGTCAGGCTGTGCAGCAGCATGTCAAACAGCGAAAACTCCACTTGGCGCAAGGTCTGCAGACCGCTCTGGTAGTTCTTGGCGGCCAGCATTTTGTCGAACAGGGCGCGCGGCAGCGGCTCGCCGGTGTCCACATGGGCGGTCATGTGCTTGAGCACGTCCCACTCCCAGCAGAAGTTTTCCATGAACTGGCTGGGCAGCTCGACCGCGTCCCATTCCACACCGCTGATGCCTGACACGTCTCGCTCGTTCACCTGGGTCAGCATGTGGTGCAGGCCATGGCCGAACTCGTGGAAGAGGGTGATGACATCGTCGTGTGTCAGCAAGGCGGGCTTGCTGTTCACACCCTCGGCGAAATTGCACACCAGGTGCGCCACCGGAGTTTGCAATTCGGAGGTGTCGGGGCGCAGCCATCGCGCGCGCACGTCGTCCATCCAGGCGCCGCCGCGCTTGCCGGTGCGTGCCGCCGGATCGAGATAGAACTGGCCCACGAGCTCGGCGCCCTGGGGCCCGGTGCGCTCAATGCGGTAGAACGCCACGCCGGCGTTCCACACCGGCGCCTGATCCCGGCGGATGGCCACTTCAAACAAGGTCTCGACGATCTGGAACAGCCCGGCGAGCACTTTGGGCGCCGTGAAGTAGGGCTTGACTTCCTGCTCGCTGAAGGCGTACCGGGCCTCCTTGAGCTTTTCGCCGATGTAGGGCCAGTCCCAGGCCTGTGGGTCTGTCAGACCGAGTTCGCTGGCGGCAAAGGCGCGCAGGTCGGCCAGGTCTTTTTCAGCATGCGGGCGGGCCTTGGAGGCCAAGTCGCGCAGGAAGGCAACCACCTGCTCAGGCGACTCGGCCATCTTGGGCACCAGGGACACATCGGCGTAGTGCCGGTAACCCAGCAACTGCGCCTCCTCAAAGCGCAAGGCCAGCAGCTCACCCATGATCGCGGCGTTGTCGAACTTCACCGCGTCGCCCTCGGCCTGGTCGCTGGCTCGGGTAGCGTAGGCACGGTAGAGCCGTTCGCGCAGCGGGCTGCTGTGTGCGAACTGCATCACTGGCAAGTAACACGGCATCTTCAGGGTCAGCTTGTGGCCCGTCTTGCCCTCTGCCTGTGCAGCGGCAGCGGTGGACTGCACAACATCGTCGGGCACGCCGGCGAGTTCATCCGTCGTCACATACAGCGCAAACGCATCGGTGGCATCGAGGGCGTTTTCGCTGAACTTTTGGCCCAGTTCTGCCTGGCGCTCCTGCAGCCAGGCAAAGCGGGCCTTGGCCTCGCCCTGCAGATCGGCGCCACCGAGCACGAAGCCGCGCATGGCGTTGTGGTGGGCGCGGGCCTGCTCGGCGTTCAGGCTGGCCGGATCCATGGCCTTGTACTTGGCGTACAGCCGCTCGTCGGCACCCAGGCGGGTCCAGAACTCGGTGACCTTGGGCAGCGCCTCGTTGTAGGCGGCGCGCAACTCCGGCGTGTCGGCCACGCCGTTGAGGTGGCTCACGGCACCCCAGGCGCGCGACAGGCGCTCGGTCGGCACGTCCAGGGTTTGCGACATGCGCTTCCAGTCGGCGGGGAAGTCGCTGGCCGTCACGGCTTCCAGCGCAACGCTGGACGCCTGCATCAGCTCGTCAATCGCCGGGCCCACCAGCGCTGGCGTGATGGCGTCGAACAGAGGCAGGTCGTCGAAGTTGAGCAGTGGGTTCTGGGCAAAGGGAGCAGTACGGTCGTTCATGCGTTCTGAGATGTGGCGCTGTGGGTGAAGTTCAAGCCAGAGGGCCCTGAACGAACGTAGGGGGAGGGCAATTACTGCGATTGAGCGCTCTTCTTCACGCTCTTCTTCATGACCTTGGCGCGCTTGATCTGCCCGCCGGTGGTCAGGCGCTGGTTGCCCAGCACGCGCACCACCTTCACTTCGGGGCGCTGGCCGCCGCGTTTGCTGAATTTCAGAACCTTGACGTCGCGCGGTCCGGGCATGCGGTCTTCGTCGACCACTTTCACCTTCTCGGCCACGGGGCGCCAAAGCACCAGCAATTTGCCAATGTGCTGGATGGGCGCTGCATCGAGCTCGTCGGCCAGGGTGTGCAGCATGGCCTCACGGGCGACGCGGTCGTCGCTGAGCACGCGGACCTTGATCAGGCCGTGCGCCTTGAGCGCCGCCCCGATTTCTTTTTTGACGGCAGGGCTCAAACCGTCGTTGCCGATGTGGACAACGGGGTCGAGGTGGTGGGCTTCGGCGCGGTGAACTTTGCGCTGGGCGGGCGTGAGTGTGATCTGGGGCATGGGACAATTATCGTTTACACAGACCTTAGGCAACCCTCATGGGCATGAAAGTCAAAACCCAGAGCAAAAAGGTCAACAAGGCCTGGCTCAACCAGCATGTGAACGACCCGTACGTTCGCCTGGCCAAAAAAGACGGCTACCGTGCGCGCGCCGCCTACAAACTCAAGGAACTCGACGAAACCCTGGGCTTGATCCGTCCTGGCGACTGCGTGGTCGACCTCGGCTCGGCGCCCGGCGCCTGGAGCCAGTACGCGCGCCGCCGGCTCAGCCCGCAGGGTGCGGCGGTGGGGGAACTGCACGGCACCATCATCGCGCTGGACATGCTGCCCATGGAAGACGTCGAAGGTGTGCATTTCATCCTGGGCGACTTCCGCGAGGCCGCCGTGCTGGAAGAGCTGGAGACCGCCCTGACCGACCGGGGCGTGCACCAGGTCGATGTGGTGATCTCCGACATGGCGCCCAACCTGTCGGGCATCGGCATGACCGACGCCGCGCGCATCACCGACCTGGTGGAGCTGGCGGTGGATTTTTCAATCAAACACCTCAAGGCGGATGGTGCGCTGGTGGTCAAGCTGTTCCACGGCGGCGCCTACGACCCCATGGTGGCGCTGTTCCGCCAGACATTTCGCACCGTCAAGGCCGTCAAACCCAAGGCGTCGAGAGACAAATCGTCTGAAACCTTTCTGGTCGGCATGGGTCTGAAATCCACGGTACGGGGCTGAGTACGGCGCTTCGTTGCCCTCCATAGGCAAAAGCCAACCCTTCCATTGACACAGCCTCGTCACCCGCATGAGGCACGCGCGCTTGAAAGTCCTAGAATGACTCCCACATGCGCATAACCGCCAATACCGACTCCAGGAGCTGCACTTGAACAATCAGTGGTTTTCGAAAATCGCCGTGTGGATGGTCATCGCCATGGTGCTTTTCACCGTCTTCAAGCAGTTCGACACACGCTCTGCGGCTGGATCGGGCTACATGGGGTACTCCGAGTTCCTCGACGAGGTCAAGGCCCGACGCATCAAGAGCGCCACCATCCAGGAAGGCCAGGGCGGCACCGAGATCGTCGCCGTCACACAAGACGATCGTCGCGTGCGCACCACGGCAACCTACCTCGACCGCGGTCTGGTCGGTGATCTCATCAACAACGACGTCAAGTTCGACGTGCGTCCCCGCGAAGAGGGTTCACTCCTGATGACCCTGCTGGTCAGCTGGGGCCCCATGCTGCTGCTGATCGGCGTGTGGATCTACTTCATGCGACAGATGCAGGGCGGCGGCAAGGGCGGTGCGTTCAGCTTCGGCAAGAGCAAAGCCCGCATGCTCGATGAGAACAACAACACCGTGACTTTCGCCGATGTGGCCGGTTGCGACGAGGCCAAAGAAGAGGTGAAGGAGGTCGTGGACTTCCTGAAAGACCCCGCCAAATTCCAGAAACTTGGCGGGCGCATTCCACGCGGCTTGCTGCTCGTTGGCCCTCCCGGCACCGGCAAGACCTTGCTGGCCAAGGGCATCGCGGGTGAAGCCAAGGTGCCGTTCTTCAGCATCTCGGGTTCCGACTTCGTGGAAATGTTTGTCGGCGTGGGCGCGGCCCGCGTGCGCGACATGTTCGAAAACGCCAAGAAGAACGCGCCCTGCATCATCTTCATTGACGAGATTGACGCGGTCGGCCGCCAGCGCGGTGCGGGTCTGGGCGGCGGCAACGATGAGCGCGAGCAGACCCTGAACCAGATGCTGGTCGAGATGGACGGCTTCGAAACCAACCTGGGCGTGATCGTGGTCGCTGCCACCAACCGCCCCGACATCCTGGACGCCGCGCTGCTGCGCCCGGGCCGGTTCGATCGTCAGGTGTATGTGACGCTGCCCGACATCCGTGGCCGCGAGCAGATCCTGAACGTGCACATGCGCAAGGTGCCCCTGGGCACCGACGTGAACCCGAGCGTGATTGCGCGTGGCACGCCCGGCATGAGCGGCGCCGACCTGGCCAACCTGTGCAACGAGGCCGCCCTGATGGCCGCGCGTCGCAACGCCCGCGTGGTGGAGATGCAGGACTTCGAGAAGGCCAAGGACAAGATCTTCATGGGTCCCGAGCGCAAGAGCATGGTGATGCCCGAGGAAGAGCGCCGCAACACGGCGTACCACGAGTCCGGCCATGCACTCATCGGCAAACTGCTGCCCAAGTGCGATCCGGTGCACAAGGTCACCATCATTCCGCGCGGCCGTGCGCTGGGTGTGACCATGAGCCTTCCGGCACAGGACCGCTACAGCTACGACAAGGACTACATGCTGAACCAGATCAGCATGCTGTTCGGTGGCCGCATCGCCGAGGAGGTGTTCATGAACCAGATGACCACCGGCGCATCGAACGACTTCGAGCGAGCCACGACCATCGCCCGCGACATGGTGATGCGTTACGGCATGACCGATGCCTTGGGCCCGATGGTTTATGCCGAGAACGAGGGTGAAGTGTTTCTGGGTCGCTCGGTGACGAAAACCACCAACATGAGCGAGCAGACGATGCAGAAGGTCGACGCCGAAGTGCGCCGCATCATCGACGCCCAATACAAGCTGGCGCGCGACCTCATCGAGGAAAACAGCGACAAGATGCACGCCATGGCCAAGGCCCTGCTGGAGTGGGAAACCATCGACGCCGATCAGATCGACGACATCATGGCGGGCAAACCACCCCGTCCCCCGAAGGACTGGACGCCGCGCAACCCCTCGGTGGGTGGTGGTGGTAGCGGTGGATCGCCCGCCGTGGCGACCGACCCGGCGCCCACGGCTGCCTGATCGGCCTGGATTTTTCAATCAGACACACGGGGCTTCGGCCCCGTTGTCGTTTCCGTTTCCAAACCCTCTCCAAAGTCTTTCCATGCATTGGCAGACCACCCGTTTCAATATCGATCTTTCCACGCCGCATGTCATGGGCATCGTCAACGTGACGCCCGATTCCTTTTCCGACGGCGGTCAGCATGCGGGTACGTCAGCCGCGCTCAGGCATTGCGAACAGCTCATCCGGGACGGGGCGCACATGCTCGACATCGGCGGTGAGTCGACCCGCCCTGGCAGTCCGGCCGTGCCGCTGGACGAAGAGCTGGCCCGTGTGGTGCCGGTGGTGCGCGAGGCTGTGACGCTGGGCGTGCCGGTGTCGGTGGACACCTACAAGCCCGAGGTGATGCAGTCCGTGCTGGACGCCGGTGCCGACATCGTCAACGACATCTGGGCGTTGCGGCGCGGTGCTGCGCTCGAAGTGGTGGCTGCGCATCCACGCTGTGGTGTGTGTCTCATGCACATGCACCGCGATCCACAGACCATGCAGGTGGCTCCCATGGATGGCGACGTGCTGCCGTCGGTGGCTGCTTTCCTGCGCGAGCGGGCGGACGCGCTCATGGCGCATGGCGTGGCGCACGAGCGCATCGTGCTCGACGCAGGTGTCGGGTTTGGCAAGAACGTGGCGCAGAACTTCAGCCTTCTGGCGCGCCAGAGCGAGCTGATGGCTCTGGGCTGGCCCATGCTGGCGGGCTGGTCGCGCAAGTCGTCGCTGGGCGCCGTGACCGGGCACGAACTGCCCGTCGATCGCGTGGCCGCCAGCGTGGCTGCGGCCTTGCTTTCGGTGGAGCGCGGTGCTCGCGTGGTGCGTGTGCACGACGTGCGCGAGACGGTGGACGCTCTCAAGATCTGGCAAGCCATCCAGCCCGGGTGAGCGGGGTGCTCAGGCCCCGATAATGGCCCAGCTTCGATACAACAAGACACAGGACAAGGACAAGCACATGCCCCGCAAATACTTCGGCACCGACGGCATCCGCGGCACGGTCGGCCAGGCCCCCATCACCCCCGACTTCGTTTTGCGCCTGGCCCATGCCGTGGGTCGCGTGTTGCGCCGCACCGAGCCTCATCCTACCGTGCTGATCGGCAAGGACACGCGCATCTCCGGCTACATGCTGGAGGCCGCGCTTGAGTCGGGTTTCAACTCGGCGGGTGTGGACGTGGTGCTGCTTGGCCCCGTGCCCACGCCGGCCGTGGCCTACCTCACACGGGCCCAGCGCGCCAACCTGGGCGTGGTGATCTCCGCCAGCCACAATCCGTTTGCCGACAACGGCATCAAGTTCTTCAGCGCCCTGGGCACCAAGCTGCCGGACGACTGGGAGCACGCGGTGGAGGCGGCGCTCGACGAGCCGCCGGTGTGGGCCGCCTCGGCCGAACTGGGCAAGTCGCGCCGGCTGGACGACGCGGCGGGCCGTTACATCGAATTCTGCAAAAGCACCTGCTCGCACAACCTCTCGCTCAAGGGCCTGAAGATCGTGGTGGACGGCGCCAACGGCGCGGCCTACCAGATCGCGCCCGCCGTGTTCCATGAGCTGGGTGCCGAGGTCATCAAGATTGGCTGTGCTCCGGACGGCCTGAACATCAACCACGGCGTGGGCGCCACGCATCCGCAAGCCATGGTGGATGCGGTGAAGGCACATGGCGCACACTTTGGCATCGCGCTCGATGGTGACGCCGATCGCCTGCAGATGGTGGACTCGGACGGGCGTCTGTACAACGGCGACGAGTTGCTGTACCTGATCGTGGCCGATCGTCTGGCTCGCGACCACGACGTGCCCGGCGTGGTGGGCACGCTCATGACCAACATGGCGGTGGAAGTGGCGCTGAAGGCGCGCGGCGTGAAGTTCGTGCGCGCCAAGGTGGGTGACCGCTATGTGCTCGAAGAACTCGAAAAACACGGCTGGATCCTGGGCGGCGAGGGCTCGGGCCATCTGCTGGTGCTTGACCGGCACACCACTGGTGACGGCCTGGTGTCGGCCTTGCAGGTGCTGCACGCCTGCGTGGACAGCGGCAAGACCATGGCGCAGCAACTGGCCGACGTGACGCTGTTTCCGCAGACCCTGATCAACGTGCGCCTGCAACCCGGCCAGGACTGGAAGACCAACACCTTCCTGGCGCAGCAGACGAGTGCGGTGGAAGCCGATCTGGGCGAGACCGGTCGTGTGCTCATCCGCGCCAGCGGCACCGAGCCGCTGCTGCGCGTGATGGTGGAGGCGCGCGACGCACAGAAGGCGCAGGCCTGCGCCGAGCGCCTGGTGGCCGCCGTGCGGGCGCAGGTGCCCGCGTGAGTGCCGCTTCCATCTTGCGCGCGGACTACGCCGACCCCATTCACGCGGCCGCGCTGGTGGCCTTGCTCGATGCGTATGCCAGCGATCCGGCGGGTGGCGGCGAAGGGCTGTCGGACTTTGCCAAACAGCACCTGGTGCGCGAACTCTCGGCGCGGCCACAGGCCTACAGCGTGCTGGCGTTTGACGGTACGCAGCCGGTGGGACTGGTGAACTGCATCGAAGGCTTCTCCACCTTTGCCTGCAAGCCGCTGGTGAACGTGCACGATGTGGCCGTGTTGGCCAGCCACCGCGGGCGCGGGATTGCCGAGCAGATGCTGGCCTTCGCAGAGTTGATCGCGCGCGATCGCGGCGCGGTGAAGATGACGCTGGAAGTCCTGTCGGGCAACCAGGGCGCCGTCCGGCTGTACGAGCGCATCGGCTTCGCTGGTTACCAGCTGGACCCGGCCATGGGCACGGCCCGGTTCTATCAGAAGTGGCTGGACTGAAGCCGTTTCAGTACAGCAGGAAGGGCGCGCGTCCTAAAGCCCAAGCCCCCTCGTCGGCTGCCGCGGCAGCATCCAGCACGTCCGGCGAGGCCGACACATCGTCCACCCACTCCCGCAGCATCGGCCCACCGTTGATGAGGTCGATCGCCAGGCGGTCGTGTTCGTACTCGTAGGCGAAGTCGCGCCACAGGGGGTAGTCGGGTGCCTGCAGGCGCAATGCGCGAAACGCCAGCGCTTGCAGCCGCCAGGGTTTGAAGGCGGCGTGGTCGTAATGGGTCGGGTCTTCCACATGGATCTGCAGGCCGGCGCACAACTGCCCGTGGTGCTTGTGGAAGGTGGGCTCGAAGAAGCACGGCCGCAGCACGCAGCCCAGCAGCCATTGCGGCGCGATGCGGCGCATGTTGGCCAGCAGGCGCGGCACATCGATGTCCGGCGCGCCAAACAACTCCAGCGCGCGCGTGGTGCCTCGGCCTTCGGACAGCGTCGTGCCCTCCAGCATCACCGTGCCGGCGTAGGCGCGCGCCATGCTCAGGTTGGCGGCGTTGGGGCTGGGGTTCACCCAGCTGCGCTCGGTCGGCCAGCCAAAGCCGGGCGCTGCGTCGGGCTGCCAGCCGGCCATGGCGATCACGCGGTACTCCACGGTGAGGCCGAGCCTGGCGATGAACCAGTGCCCGAGTTCGCCCATGGTCATGCCGTGGCGCATGGGCATGGGTCCGGCGCCTACAAAACTCTCCCAGCCTTCGCGCAGGGTGAGGCCTTCGATCGGCCGGCCTGCGGGGTTGGGGCGGTCCAGCACCCACACCGCCTTGCCGTGCTGCGCTGCAGCCTCCAGCACATAGCGCAGCGTGGTGATGAAGGTGTAGATGCGGCAGCCGAGGTCTTGCAGGTCGACCAGCAGCACGTCGAAGCTGGCCATCATCGCGTCGGTCGGGCGGCGCACCTCGCCGTACAGGCTGAACACCGGAATGCCCAGTCGCGGGTCGAGGTAGTCGGGCGACTCGACCATGTTGTCTTGCTTGTCGCCGCGCAGGCCATGCTGCGGGCCGAAGGCGGCGCTGAGCTTCACATCGGGCAGGGCGGCCAGTGCGTCGAGTGCATGCGTGAGGTCGCGCGTGACCGAGGCGGGGTGGGCCAGCAGGGCCACGCGCCGGCCCGCGAGCGGAGCGCGCAGGGTGGGGTCTTGCAGGAAACGATCGAGGCCGAATTGCATGGCGTTCAGTTCTGGGGCAGGGCCAGGCGCAACGAGCGACCGGCGGGGTGGTGGAAATCGGGACGTGCTTGCGGGTGTTGCAGCGCCCAGTAGCTGAGGTGACCGTTGGCCTCCTCGATGACGGCGCTCAGGGCGATGCACAGCGTGCCGGGGCGCGGGGGCAGGGCAGCCCACGGCAGACGGGCCGACAGGACCAGGCAGGCGGGCGTGAGGCTCAGCTCCAACGATGGCGGCGGACTCGCTTCTGCGTTGGTGTCCCTCACCCGCTCGCTGGCGAATCGGTAGGCCGCCCATTGACCCGAGGGCGAGAAGTTGAATTCGCGGTAGGTCGCCCCACCCTCGGCGGCCACGAAGGCCTCCAGGCAGGTGTGTTGCCACAGACCGTCAAGCGGGCCCGGTGCGGTCGGCGCCGGGATGCGCAGTGCGTCTGTGTGCCCGCTCACCGTGTAGACCAGCAGCAAGCCATCGCGCTCGACGCTCACCGCCACCGACAGGCCCAGCGGTGTGCCGGGCGGTGTGGCGGGGTGGCATTGCAGCGGGTGTGGGGTCGCGGGCGAGACGGGGTTCACAGGGCCGTATTCTCTCAGGCCCCTGCGGTCGTCCAGGTCAGGGCGTGGCGGGCGACACCAGCCAGCCTTGCACTTCGGCCACGGTCGGAATGCGGCCGCTGCTCACGAGTTTTTCGTTGATGACAAGGCCCGGTGTGGACATCAGATCGTAGGCAATGATCTGCTTCACGTCGGTTACCTTGACGAATTCGGCCTCAACCCGGGACGCGCTGACGGCCTCGCGCGCCACCGCTTCGAGTTTTTTGCAGTTGGCACAGCCGGAGCCGAGGATTTTCACGGTCAACATGGGTTTTCTCCTGTGGGAACGAACGGGTTCAAGCGGGCACGGAGGCGCGCCAGCGCCGCCGCAGCCGGCCCACTGCCACGGCCAGTGAGCCCAGCACGAGCGCCATCACCGCCGCCAGCGATGGCCAGCCCACGCCATCGGACCAGGCGCCAAAAATCAGGCCGGCGCACACGCTGAAGACCGCCACCCAGCCCACGTAGGTTGCGGTCTTGGTCCAGCCGATGACGGCGGCCACCATCAACATGCTTTGCAGGCTGAGTTCCGGATCGGCCATGAGGTAGGCCAGCAAGGGGCCCGGGTGCATGCCGAGATCGAGGAACATGCGCGCCACCGGCACCTCCACCAGCGTGGGGAAGTACATGAAGACACCAAAGCCGACCGCCACCACGTTGGCCTGCACCGTGTTGCTGCCGGCCAGGGACTCGATCCACTCAGGCCGGATCACCTGGCGCGCCATGCCGACAATGAACACGCCGATCACCAGCACCAGAAAGATCTGCTTCACGAAGCGCCAGGTTTCCCACAGCCATGAGCGCCAGTCGTCGGCCGGCAGCTGACGCGCGTGGTACCACACAGACGCCATGGCGAGCGCAACACCGACAGTGCGGCCAGTGACCTCGATCTCAAGCCCCTGGAGGCCAGGCACCAGGCTCAGTGAAGCCACCAGCAGTGTGGTGGCCGCCAGTCCCAGCACGAGCCAGGTCCAGCGGTTGGCCCCTTCGATGATGTTCTCCAGCCCTTTCCCCGCCGTGGTGGCCACCAGCACCAGCAACACGATGAGCACCGAGCCGTGCAGGCTCACGCCTTCTTCGCCCCGGGCCGAGTCAAACGGCACCCAGCCAAGCAGGGTGGCCTGCCAGCTCTGCGCCCACGACCCGGGCAATGCGAACGAACCCAGCGCAGCGGTGAGTGGCCACAGCTTCAGCGTGCCCGCAATCAGCAGTGCCACCAGCGAAACCATGACGCCCAGCGCGGCCGGCGAGACGCTGGCCCGGTCGGCAAACAGCTGGTCGGTCTGGGCGTCGTGGGCCGCGTCGTCGCGCCAGAAAATCAGCGCCATCAACAGGCCGATGCCGACGCCGAACATCAGACACAGCACGAGGCGGGCGACGGCAAATTCCGGTCCGAGGATGCTGCCGGTGTAGGCCAGCGCCATGACGTTGCCCGCCGGTGCGAAGAACAGGAACGTCATGGCCGGGCCGATACCGGCACCCTTGCGGTAGATGCCGGCAAACAAGGGCACGATGGTGCAGGAGCACACCGCCAGCAGCGAGCCCGCGGCCGCAGCCGCCGGGTAAGACACGAAGGCGGGCACATGGCGCCCCAGCCAGCGCGTGATGCTGGCCTTGGGAATCAGCGCGGCCATGGCCCCGGCAATGAAGAACGCGGGCAGCAGGCACAGCAACACGTGCGCCGCCAGGTAGGCCGCCAGGCTGCCGGCCCCACCGTGGATCATCCTCAGGAACAGTTCCATGCCGCGCGCGCTCCTTCAAGTCTGTCCATTATGGAAAGCCGATGCGCAAAGAGAAGAGGGCCGGGGCGCCCAAGTGGGCACTGCTTGAGCCGGATCAAGAAAGGGTGAAATTCACCCAGCCCACGCGGCACAGCGCTTTGTCATGACTCAAGGGGGGCCTGTCCGCAGGCCTGTTTCGGCGGGTCGCCAGGCGTTGACCAGGGCCACCAGCGACAGCATCACCGGCACCTCCACCAGCACGCCGACCACGGTGGCCAGCGCCGCGCCCGAGTTCAAACCGAAGAGCGAAATGGCCACGGCCACTGCCAGTTCGAAGAAGTTGGAAGTACCGATCAGGCAGGCCGGGCCCGCCACGTTGTGCGGCAGCTGGAGCCATTTCGCGCCCCACCAGGTGATGAAGAAGATGCCGTAGCTCTGCAACACCAGCGGCACCGCGATGAGCAGAATCACCAGTGGCTGGCGCACGATGGTTTGTGCCTGAAAACCGAACAGCAGCACCACGGTGGCAATCAGGCCGATCACCGACCACGGCTTGAGCGCGGCCACAAACGAGCTCATCGCAGCAGGTCCGCGTTGCATCAGCCACTTGCGTGTGAGCATGCCGGCTGCCAGGGGCAGCACCACGTAGAGCACGGTGGACAGGAGCAGCGTTTCCCAGGGCACGGTCACGTTGGTCACTCCCAGCAAAAACGCCGCGATGGGCGCGAACGCCACCACCATGATGAGGTCGTTGATCGACACTTGCACCAGCGTGTAGCTCGCATCGCCTTTGACGAGCTGGCTCCACACGAAGACCATGGCCGTGCAGGGCGCCACGCCCAGCAAAATCATGCCGGCGATGTATTCGCTGGCCGACTGCGGATCGACCCAGGGCGCAAAGATGACCTGGAAGAACAGCACGCCGAGAGCGGCCATGGTGAAAGGCTTGATCAGCCAGTTGACCACCAGCGTGAGCAGCAGCCCTCGCGGCTTATTGCCCACATCGCGCACGGCGTGCCAGTCGATCTGGATCATCATGGGGTAAATCATCACCCAGATGAACACGGCCACGACCAGGTTGACCTGCGCGACCTCCATCGCAGCCACGGCCTGAAATCCGGCGGGTGCGAGCAGCCCCAGCCCCGCCCCGGCGGCGATCCCCAGCGCCACCCACAGCGTCAAGTAACGTTCAAAGAGTCCCATCAGGCTGAGACCCGTCCTATGCCGGTGAGCTCGTTTTTGAGTGCGTGCTTGTCGAGCTTGTGGATGGGCAGCACCGAGAGCAGGGCAATGCGCCGGTTCAGAACGATGAAACGGTCGTTGAACGCTCGCTGGATGGTCTCATCGCTGCCCTTGACCGCCGCAGGATCTTCAACGCCCCGGTGGGCCGACATGGGCTGCCCAGGCCACACCGGGCACATCTCGCCGGCCGCCTTGTCGCACACGGTTCGCACGAAGTCCATTCTGGAAAACCTTTCAGCAGGTGGTGCAGACAGCAACGGAGGCGGTCACCTCGCAGGGCTCACCCTGGCAGCAGTGGGCGGTGAGGAATTGCAGCAAGTCGTTCATGGTGCTGAACTCGGCGCGGTAGATCAGGTGGCGGCCGTTGCGCTCTTGTGAAACAAGACCCGCATGGCTGAGCTCCTTGAGGTGGAACGACAGCGCCGTGCCTGCCACGCCCAGCACTTCGGTGAGTTGGCCCGGTGTGAGGCCCAGAGGCCCTTGCGCCACCAGTGCGCGGAAGATGCGCAGGCGTGTTTCCTGCGCCAGGGCTCCGAGGGACTTGACGGCTTGGATTTCGTCCATGGGATGTCTTTCAGGCAGGTGTGTGTTGCAGGGGCGGGCGGATGGGCAGCTTGAGCGTGGCCAGCCAGCACGCGACCAGCATGAGCGCGGAGCCCAGCAGCGCATAGAGCAGGCCGCCCCACTGGTACAGCAGGCCCGAGAGCAGCGTGCCGCTGAAGCGGCCGAGTGCGTTGGCCGCGTAGTAAAAGCCCACGTCCTCGGCCGCTTTTTCCGAACCCGCGTAGGCCAGTACCAGGTAGGAGTGCACGGACGAGTTCACCGCGAACGCAAAGCCGAACACGCCCAGCCCACCCACCACCACCCAGGGCAGGTGCGGCACGTCCAGCGCCACCGCCACGGCCAGCGCCATGGGCACCAGCGCCAGCAAGGCCGACCACAGACGCGCGGCGGGTACCTCGGTGCTCAGGCCGTCGGTGCTGCGCTTCACAAAAGCGGGTGCCATGGCCTGCACTGCGCCGTAGCCGATGGTCCAGGCCGCCAGAAACGTGCCGACCATGGTGAAGGTCCAGCCCTGCGAGTACAGGTACACCGGCACGCCCACCACAAACCACACGTCACGCGCGCCAAACAGCACCACGCGTGCGGCGGCCAGCACATTCACGCCCGTGTTCTTGGCGAACAGTTCTTTCGCGGACCTGGACGCCTTGTTTTTGCCCATCATCTGTGGCAGCGCGCTCACCACACCCATCAGCACCAGCGCCAGCAGCGCCGCCATGGCCCACAGCGCGTGCTGAAAGCCCAGCATCTGCAGCAGCAGGCCGCCGAGGAAGAAGCCGACGCCCTTCATGGCGTTCTTGCTGCCGGTGAACCAGGCCACCCACTTGAAGAGCTGGCCCGAGCCCTGGTTTTTGGCCTGGTCGGCCGTGACCTTGATGGCCGACTTGCTGGCGGTCTTGGTGAGGTCTTTGGCCACACCGCAGATGCCTTGCGCCAGCACCACCCAGGCCACCGACATCGCCGCGCTCCAGCCCGGATCGAGGAAGGACAACACGGTGAATCCGACGATCTGCGTGACCAGTCCCACGGTGAGCATGCGTGTGATGCCATAGCGCGTGGCCAGCCAGCCACCGATGAAATTGGCCACGATGCCCGCCGCCTCGTACAGCAGAAACAGAAATGCGAGCGTGAACGGCGAATAGCCGAGTTGGTAGAAGTGCAGCAGCACCAGCATGCGCAGCGCGCCGTCGGTGAGCGTGAAGCCCCAGTAGGCGGCGGTGACGATGGCGTAGTTGCGTTCTGCTGTGTTCATGTGTGTGCGAGGGCTTCGACAGGCTCAGCCCGAACGGATATGGGCTCAGCCCGAGCGGATGTGGATCCGGCTCGTGCGGTGTGGTCAGATGCCGACGCTGTGCATGTGGCAGGCCAGGTCGACCATGCGGCAGGCGTAGCCCATCTCGTTGTCGTACCAGGCGTAGACCTTGAGCAGCGTGCCGTCGGTGACCATGGTGGACGGCGCGTCCACGATGCTCGACCGCGTGTCGCGTGCGTAATCGGCGCTCACCAGCGGGCGCGTCTCGTGACCCAGAATGCCGGCCAGCGGGCCCTGCGCCGCCGCGGCAAACAGGCCATTGACTTCGTCCACCGTGGTCTCGCGCTGCAGCTCGAACACGCAGTCGGTGAGCGAGGCGTTGAGCGCCGGCACGCGCACCGCGTGGCCGTTGAGCTTGCCCTTGAGTTCGGGGTAGATCAGCGCGATGGCGGTGGCGCTGCCGGTGGTTGTGGGCGCCAGGCTCATGAGCGCGCTGCGGGCGCGTCGCAGGTCCTTGTGCGGCGCGTCCACCACCAGGTTGGTGTTGGTCGGGTTGTGCAGCGTGGTGATCTGGCCGTGGCGGATGCCGATGGCTTCATGAACCACCTTCACAACCGGCGCCAGGCAGTTGGTGGTGCACGAGGCGGCGGTCACGATGCGGTCGCGCACGGGTTCGTAGAGCATGTGGTTCACGCCCACCACGACGTTGAGCACACCGCCCGTCTTCACCGGCGCGGCCACGATCACGCGCTTCGCGCCCCGGTCCAGGTGGCCCTGAATCGTCTCTGGCGTGAGGAACTTGCCGGTGCACTCCAGCACCAGGTCCACCCCCAGATCGCCCCAGGGAATGTCGCCTGGGGCGGCGTGAGAAGAGAACGACAAACGCTGCTGGTCGATGCGGATGCTGTCTTCACCCTCGGAGGCGATGTCGGCGCGCCATTTGCCCTGCACGCTGTCAAAGGCCAGCAGGTGGGCGGTGGCCGCAGCGCCACCCTTGAGTTCGTTGAGGTGCACCACTTGCAGCCGGTTGCCGGCGCGCGGGTCGGTGGCTTCGCGCTCGGCCGCGCCGAGGGCGGCGCGCAGGGCCAGGCGGCCGATGCGGCCCATGCCGTTGATGCCAACTTTCATGAAATGTCCTGTGGAGGGTGGGACGCAGAAGGGCGTCAAACTATTCAACGAGTGTTGAATTGTTGTGCGACTTCGTGACCGTTCTGTGACAGCGCCGCCGGCATCGTGGGCACCACCACCACCGGCGAGAAGCCGCCTCCCTCGGTGCGGAAGTTGGTGGTCTGGCCGGTCCAGGTGCGTGCGGCCAGGAGTTGCACGTCACCCCGGTAGGTGTAGGCCCGCAGGTCCAGCTTGAGCAGTTGGGTGCCGTCCTGAACCCGCACCAGGCGCTCGCTCGGTGGCACCAGGGCCTGGGCCACGTAGTCGCCCGCCAGGATCTCGCCCCACACGCGGCGCGTGAGCTTGTCGCCCCGGTAGGCCGCGCGCGCACCAAACCCGGCGGCCGGCTTGAAGAACAAACCTCGGCGCCCGGCCCACAGCTCGTCTGCGTTGTGGGTGCCCACCCGTTGCGTGGCGGGCACCACGGCCTGCAGCAGGGCGCGGTCGGCCTCGCTCACGCCCCAGCGGGCGAGCAGATCGGTATCGGAGAGGGCAATGAGGTTGCGTTTGTCGGCGTACAGGGCATGGGTGCGCGGGTGCGGTGTGAGCACCACTGCGCCGGCCTCATGAGCAAGCCGCAAGGCCTGGTGGGCCTCGTCTTGCAGGTAAAAGTCGGTCAGGCGGTTGTAGACCAGGTCCACCGGCGTGCCGGGTGGCAGGGCGGGGTGGTGCAGTGCGCCATCCCGCCACTGCAGATCGGCCGCGTCGGCCACCAGGGCGGTGAGGCCGTGCGCGGCGAACAGTTCGCGCACGAGCTCGAACTCGGGTGCCAGGTACTGCTGGTCGGGCGCATCGTCCACGATGAGCACGGTGCGCAGTGGTGCGTCGCCCCGCTGCAAGGCCCATTCCGAGCGGAACATGTCGACGAACACCGTGTCGATCGACTCCAGCGTGCCGCGTGGATCAACCACCTCGCCCATGGCGTTGCAGCAGGCGCTGTGCGCGCGGGCCAGGGCCGCGTTGAGCACCCCGCCGCCGGCGTTGCTGTTGATCTCTATCAACCGCGGACCCGTGCTGGTGAGGTGGAAGTCGTAGCCCATGAACACGCCCACCGGGCCGTGGTTGAGGGCGGCAATCGCTGGCGCCCGCGCCAACGCCTGGTCTTGCCAGGCGGGCAGGGCGATCACGCGCTCGATGGCCGCCACCGCCTGCCCGATGCGCTGTGCCATGGCGCTGTCGAGGAACACGGCGGTGGCCGAAAAGAGGTGGGGATGGCTCAGCGTCAGCCGCGCGGCCAGGCCGTCGAGCGCCGGGCCGGTTTCCAGCTGCTCGCGCAGGTGGGGCATGGACAGCGTCTGGCAGGCGCAGCCCAGGTTGAGGGTGTCGGCGAGGTTCATGGCTTTCAGGTGCCTTTCATATATTTCAATGATATTTGAAATAACAAGGGGTGGCCCTCCGCAGACCGTCATCAAAACTTCATGCGAGTGCCTTGTGAGGGTCATGACCGGTTTTCACACTGCCTGTTCATGACCACAACCTTCATCCCCCACGCCATTCCGCCAGAGACGGTCTTCGTCCCTGTACCGGCGCAGCCGGTTGCACACGGCATCGAGGTTTCCTGGGCCCGGCACCAGAGCGAAGTGCGCGAGGCACAGAAACTCCGGTTTGACGTGTTCTCCCGTGAGATGGGCGCCCGCCTGCCCAACACGCTGCCCGGCCATGACGTGGACCTCTTCGACGACTTCTGCGAACACCTGCTGGTGCGCGACAGCGCCACCCGGCAGGTGATCGGCACCTACCGCGTGCTCACGCCGGCCCAGGCCAAGCGTGTGGGCAGCACCTACAGCGACACCGAGTTCGACCTCACCCGCCTGCGTGGCGTGCGCGAGCGCATGGTGGAGCTTGGCCGCAGCTGCGTGCACCGCGATCACCGCCATGGCGGCGTGATCATGGCGCTGTGGGGCGCGCTGGCCGAATTCATGGTGCGCAACCAGCTCGACACCATGATCGGCTGCGCCAGCATCCCCATGCAGCACGAAGGCCCGCACGGCATGGTGGGTGGTGGTCACGCAGCGGCCAGCATCTGGCGCCAGGTGCGGCAGACGCACCTCGCGCCGATCGATTTTCACGTGCGCCCACGCCTGCCGTTGCCGGTGGAGCGGCTCGACGACACGCTGGACGTGGAGCCACCCGCGCTGATCAAGGGCTACCTGCGCCTGGGCGCCAAGGTGCTGGGCCCGCCGGCCTGGGACCCGGATTTCAATGCCGCCGACTTGCCCATGCTCATGCGCATCTCCGATCTGCCCGCGCGCTACCGCAAGCACTTCCTGGGGGCCTGATGCGCCCATGAAAATCCTGCTCGTCACCGACGCCTGGCTGCCGCAAGTCCATGGGCTGGTCTCCACCCTGGTGGAGCTGGTGCGCCAGTTGCAAGTCGGTGGCCACGAGGTGGTGGTGATACAGCCGGGGCAGTTCCGCACACGGCCTTGTCCGGGTTGTCCGGGGCTGGAGATCGCGCTGTTTCCCGGCGCTCGGCTGCGTTCGCTCATGGACGCCGCCGACCCCGATGCGATCCACATTGCCACCGAAGGCCCGTTGGGATGGGCGGCGCGGCGCCACTGCGTGCGGCGCGGTCTGCCGTTCACCACCGCGTTTCACAGTCGGTTTCCCGAGATGCTGCAAGCCGCATTCCGTTTGCCGCTGTCCTGGAGTTACGCGCTGCTGCGCTGGTTTCACCGGCCATCCGGCGGCGTGATGGTGCCCAACCAGGGCTTGCTCAACCGCCTGCAGGAGCGCGGTTTCGAGCGCCTGCGGCAGTGGACACCCGGCGTGGACACGCATCTGTTTGCGTTGACCGATCGAACCCGGTCCAGCGCTTCGCTCGGTCCCCTGGCCCACCCGGTCAGTCTGTACGTGGGGCGGCTCTCGGTCGAAAAAAACCTGGAGGCCTTCCTGTCGCTGGATGTGCCCGGCAGCAAGGTGGTGTGTGGTGACGGCCCGCTGGCATCGAGCCTGCGCGCGCGTTATCCCAATGTGCACTGGCTCGGCGAGTTGCCACGGCAAGAGCTGGTGCAGGTGTATGCCGCAGCCGACGTGTTCGTGTTTCCCGGTCGTGGAGAAACCCAGGGCAAGGCCATGCTGGAGGCCATGGCCTGTGGCGTGCCGGTGGCCGCCTACCCGGTGGACGGACCGCTGCATCTGGTGGGTGAAAGCCGCGCGGGCTCCTTGCGCGACGATTTGCGTGAGGCCTGGTACGAGGCCCTCAAGCTGCAGCGCCACGATGCACGCAACCGCGCATTGCTGTTGGGCTGGGGACGATCGGGTGCGCTGTTTCTGTCGCATCTGGTGATGCTGCCGAGGCACCGGCGGCAGCGCCTGCGTTCGGAATTTGCCGTGCACGGCCATGAGGGTGCTGGCATCACGAAGCTGTCACACAAACGTCATCCTGTCGTTGAATAATCGTCACAAGTCATGCGTTGATGGCCTTGCACACTGGGCTGGGTCCCGCGTGCCTGGGCACAGGGCAGGCGCAACTGGCGACAACAACAACATCAGACATGAGCGGCAACAACTCCAACAACAAGTTTCCCCTGCTGGACCGGGACCACAGCATCCTGGCCTTCAATGAACGTGTCATGGACTGGGCGCGTCGTCCCGACGTACCGTTGCTGGAACGCCTGCGTTACCTCAGCATCGTCTCCAGCAACCTCGACGAGTTCTTCGAGGTGCGCGTCGCACCCCACCTGACGGCCGCGCAGGCCAACGAGCAGCGCGGCCAGTACACCGCGCAGACTTTCGAGAAGCTGTCCGAAGAAATCCACACGCTCGTGGCGCAGCAGTACGCCATCTACAACGACGAATTGCTGCCGCTGCTGGAGAAAAAGGGCATCAAGCTCATCTCGCACGGTGAGCGCAACGCGCGCCAGCGCCGTTGGGTCAAGGAGTTCTTCGTCAAGGAAGTGCAACCCCTGCTGATGCCGGTGGGGCTGGACCCGGCGCACCCGTTTCCCCAGGTGGCCAACAAGTCGCTCAACTTCATCGTGCGCCTGGCTGGCAAGGACGCCTTCGGACGCGAAAACGAGATCGCCATCGTCAAGGTGCCGCGCATCCTGCCGCGCTTTTTCAGCATGCCGCCCGTCAAGGGCTCCAAGCAGACGCACTTCGTCTCCATCTCCAGCCTGATCCGCTCTCACCTGGGCGACCTGTTCCCGGGTCGCCAGGTCACCGAGTTTTCCCAGTTCCGCGTCACGCGCCATTCCGATCTTGCGGTGGACGAGGAAGAGGTGAAGAACCTGCGCACCGCGCTGCGCAAGGGCCTGCAGCAGCGCCACTACGGGCAGGCCTTGCGCCTGGAAGTGTCGGCCGGGTGTTCGGAGTTTCTGTCGAATTTTTTGCTGGAGCAGTTTGTGCTGCCCCACAAGGCGCTGTACCGCGTGCCCGGGCCGGTGAACCTGGTCCGCCTGAACCAGCTGATCGACAAGGTCGACGCGCCCGCGCTGCGCTTCGACAACTACAACGCGGGCTGGCCGGCGCAGCTCACGCCCGGGCAGTCGTACTTCGAACGGCTGCAGCAGGGCGACGTGCTGATCCACCAGCCCTACGAGAGCTTCGATGCCGTACTGGCCTTCCTGCGCGAGGCGGTGGAAGACCCCGATGTGCTGGCGATCAAGCAGACCATCTACAGAACCGGTGCGAAGTCGGAGCTGATGAACCTGCTGCGCGAAGCGGTGCGCCGCGGCAAGGAAGTGACCGCCGTGGTGGAGCTCAAGGCCCGCTTCGACGAAGAGGCCAACATCAATTACGCCGAGCGGCTGGAGTCGGTGGGCGCGCAGGTGGTCTATGGGGTGGTGGGCCTCAAGACCCACGCCAAGATGCTGCTGGTGACCCGCCGTGAAGAGGCTGGACTCAAGCGCTATGCACACCTGTCCACCGGCAACTACAACCCGGGCACGGCCCGGCTCTACACCGACATCAGCTACCTCACGGCCGACGACGCGCTCACCGCCGACCTGGAGCAGATATTCCTGCACCTGGCCAGCCAGAACCGCCTGCCCAAACTCAACAAGGCGCTGATCGCACCGTTTCACCTGCACAAGGCCATGCTCGACAAGCTGGACGCCGCGGGCGCCGCGGCCAAGGCTGGGCTGGAGGCACGCGTGATCGTGAAGATGAATGCGCTGACCGACGAGCAACTTGCCCGAGCGCTGGCCACGGCATCGCAGCAGGGCGTGAAGATCGACCTCATCATCCGCGGCGCCTGCATCCTGCCGGCGCAGGTGCCGGGTTTCACCGACAACGTGCGCGTGCGCTCGGTCATCGGGCGCCTGCTGGAGCATTCCAGGGTGTTCTATTTCCGCACGGGAGAGTCGGAAGAACTGTGGCTCTCCAGTGCCGACTGGATGAACCGCAACATGCTGCGCCGCATCGAACTGGCCTGGCCCGTGACCGACCATGCGCTGCGCCACCGCATCATGGACGAGTGCCTGTCGGCCTACCTGCACGACACCAAGGACGCCTGGCTGCTGCAGCCCGATGGCCGCTATGTGCCGGCCAGCATCACTGGCAGTGGTCGCGCCCGCTCGGTGATGCATTCGGCGCAGGCCAGCTTGATGGCGCGCTACGGCAGCAAGGGATAGGGATGCTCGGCACGATGGACCTCATCCTGTGGCGGCACGCCGAAGCGCATGAGCATCCCGATCTCCTGACCGGGGTGCCTGGCGACGCCCGGGATCTGGCCCGACGCCTCACCCCGCGCGGCGAGAAGCAGGCCGCGCGCATGGCCGCCTGGCTGGACCGGCAGTTGCCCGAAGGCGCGCGCGTCTGGAGCAGCCCGGCTTTGCGGTGCGAGCAGACCACACTGGCCCTGGGCCGCAAGTTCAAGATGCGCGAAGAGCTGTTGCCCGAGGGCGACCCGCTGGCCCTGCTGGAACTGGTGCAGTGGCCAAACGGCAAGTCGCCTGTGGTGGTTGTCGGTCACCAGCCCACGCTGGGCCGGGTGATTGCGCGCTTGCTCAACCTGGCCGAGGACGACTGCTCGGTGAAGAAGGGAGCGCTGTGGTGGCTGCGCCATCGCGAACGTGCCAATGGCAGCCAGACCGTGGTGGTCACGGTTCAGACCCCTGAACTGATCTGAGCGACATCCGCAGCGGTGCCCCGGGTAGGCTTCAGGCGGCCACAGCCTTCTTGGCGGGAGCGGCTTTTTTCACAGCGGGCTTGGCAGCGACTTTTTTCGCGGCGGCTGGAGCGGCAGTCTTGCTGGCGGGGTTGGCCAATGGCTTGGCCGGTGCCTTGGGCGCCACCTTGACGGCGGTCTTCACGGCTACCTTGACGGCTGGCTTGCTCGCTGGGTTCTTCGCGGCTTCGGGCTTCTTGTCGGCGCCGGTGGGGCGGCCGGTCTTGAGCGTGGGCACGGCGGACAGCGCAGCCTTGTAGGCGGCGTCGTTGAGGCCTTGCAGGGCCATGAGTCCAGCGCGCAGCAACTCGCTCTTCTTCACGCTGGTGCCCAGCGCGATGGCGCGGGTTTTCAGCGTTTCAATGGCGGCGAACTCCGCCTTGGGGATGGTGAAGCTGTCGCGCACGAGCTTGGGTTTCTTGTTGCTCTGACTGGCCATGAATGCACTCCGTTGGTCGATAAAAAGGAGAGCAGTATAAACCGTATAAATCGTTTATACGGTTGTGGCAGCAGTGTGACGGCAGTGTGACGGTGCGACGTCAACGGATGTCGGCGGTGAACTTCCACGCCGACTTTTGCCAGGCCACGACCTCTTCGCCCAGCAACCATGCCGATTGTGGGTAGCGCTTGGCCCAGCCAGGGTTGGTGGCCAGCTTGAAGGCGCGTGGCTTGTAACTCAGCTTGACCGACTCGTGCTCGGGCATCTGGCGTGCGTGGCACAACAACACCGCCAGGCGCAGGGCCATGAGTTGTTTGGCAAAGAGCTCGTCCTGCAATGTGTCTTCGAGCTTTCGAAGCTTGCCTCGCTGGCCCAGCACCAGCTGGCTCATGCGGTGCAGTTCGGGCAGCGAGAAACCGCGTGCATCCACGTTGTCCAGGATGTAGGCGCCATGGTGGTGCGAGCGTTCGTGGGAAATGTGGGTGCCGATCTCGTGCAGCCGAGCGGCCCAGGCCAGTTTCTGCGAGTAACGTTCGTTCTGCGCGTCCAGCGCGGCAATTTGTGAAAAGAGGGCGGTGCTCACCGTGCTGACGCGCTTGCCTTGGGCCTCATCGGCCGAGAAGCGGTGGGTCAGCCAGTTCACGGTGCGCTCGCGCACGTCGCCACCATCGGTGTCGCGGTCGATCAGGTCGTACAGCGCGCCGTGGCGCAGCGCGCCCTGGGCGGGCAGCATCTGCTCGATGCCGAACAAATCAAAGATGGCGCGCAGCACGCTCAGGCCACCGCCGATCACCGGGCGTCGGTCGTCCTTCAGGCCTTCGAGGCGCAACTGGTCGACATTGCCCGCCTTGATCATGCGATCGGTGAGCCAGTCGAGCCCCGCCCGGGTGACCACGCCGGAGGCCCAGCCGTTGGCGGCCAGCATGTCGGCCACCGCGCCCACCGTGCCCGAGGAACCGTAGGCCACGGTCCAGTCGGCGGGGGGGAATCGGTCCAGAGCCTCGTCGATCACCGCCTTGGCCGCCACTTCAGCAGTCTTGAAGGCGGCGGCGGTGAGCTGGCCACGCGGGAAATAGCGGGTGGACCAGGCCACGCTGCCCAGGCGGTACGACTCCATGGTGCGGGCCGAATAACCCTGGCCCAGGATCATCTCGGTCGAGCGCCCCCCGATGTCGACCACCAGGCGTTTTTCGTCTGAATGCGGCAGCAGGCGCGAGACGCCCTGGTAGATCAGGCGCGCCTCCTCGTAGCCAGACACCACGTCGATCGGAAAACCCAGGATGGCCTGGGCCTGGCGCACGAATTCGTCGCGGTTCTTCGCCTCGCGCAGGGTCTGGGTGGCCACGGCGCGCACCTGCTGTCGCTTGAAGCCGTGCAGCCGCTCGGCAAACCGGGCCAGGCATTCCCAGCCACGCTCCATGGCCGCCTGGCTGAGGTTTTTTTCCTCGTCCAGCCCGTTGCCCTGGCGCACGGTCTCCTTGAGGTATTCGATGCGCTCGATGTGGCCCGAGTGGTAACGGCCGATTTCCAGCCGGAAACTGTTGGAGCCGAGGTCGATGGCGGCGAGGAGGGTTCCGTTTTGCATGCGAAGGGGGAGCGGCGAGCCAGAACGGCTCAGGGACGGCTCCGGGAGAGCGGGGGAGGGGGGAGGTTGGGGCGAGCCCGGATTGTGACGCATGCCCGGGCCATGGCCATGGGTTTGTGAGTGCGTCACGGCAGGCTTTGTGACATTCGTGAGATGTCATGTAGATGTCACATTGCCTGCCTAAAGTCGCCTGTGTTCGTATTTTCAACCGCAAGGAGTCTCGACATGATCAACAAACGCATCTTCCTTCAGGCCGTCGCCGCTGCCGCCATGGCAACCGCCGGCATGAGCTCCGCCATCGCTGCCGACATCACGGGTGCCGGCGCCACCTTTCCCTTCCCGATCTACGCGAAGTGGGCCGAGGCCTACAAGAAGGAAACCGGTACCGGTCTGAATTACCAGTCGATCGGGTCGTCCGGTGGCATTCGCCAGATCCGCGCCAAGACCGTGGCCTTCGGCGCCTCCGACGCGCCGGTGCCCGGTGCCGACCTCGACAAGGACGGCATGGTGCAGTTCCCAGCCATCATCGGCGGTACCGTGCCCGTGATCAACCTCGAAGGCTTCAAGCCGGGCGAGTTGCGCGTGACCGGCCCCGTGCTGGCCGAGCTGTACCTGGGCACCATCACCAAGTGGAATGACCCCAAGCTGGCAGCCCTGAACCCCGGCAAGACGCTGCCCGACCAGAACGTGACCGTGATCCACCGCGCTGACGGTTCGGGCACCACTTTCAACTTCACCGACTACCTCAGCGCCGTCAGCAAGCCCTGGGCCGACAGCGTGGGCAAGGGTGCTGCCGTGAAGTGGCCAGCGGCCTCTTCGGTCGGTGGCAAGGGCAACGAGGGCGTGGCTGCCAACGTGAACCGCGTCAAGGGCGCCGTGGGTTACGTCGAGTACGCCTACGTGAAGAAGAACAACATGAACTTCCTGCAGCTGCAGAACGCCGACGGCAAGTACGTGAGCCCGGACGACAAGACCTTCGCCTCGGCCGCCGCCGGTGCCGACTGGTTCAGCGTGCCCGGCATGGGCGTGTCGATGGTGAACGCCAAAGGTGCCGAGAGCTGGCCCATCAGCACCGCCTCGTTCATCCTGATGTACAAGGACCCGGCCGACAAGGCGCAGTCCGCCGAAGTGCTGAAGTTCTTCGACTGGGCTTTCAAAAGTGGCAAAGCCATGGCCACCGAACTGGACTACGTGCCGCTGCCCGACGCGCTGACCGCGCAGATCCGCGCCAAGGTTTGGACGCAGATCGCCAAGTAAGTTAGGCTGCTCCCCAAGTTGCATCCGCCGGTCGGTTCAGTCGGGCCGGCGGATGTTGACTTGTGGGGCCGGTCACCACCGGATCGGAGTCAACATGAGCCTGGGAACCACCATGAGTTCGCAACCCGTGTCCATTGAGCTGGACAATCCCAACATGGCGTCGATTGCCAAGCGGCAACGCTTCCAGGACGTCCTGTTTCACCGCATTACACAGAGTTTTTCGCTGCTGGTGCTGGTCGCCCTGCTGGGCATCATCGTCTCGCTGTTCATCAATGCCTGGCCCACGTTCCAGAAGTTCGGACTGAACTTCATCTGGCGGGTGGAGTGGGACATCATCAACGAAGAATTCGGTGCCGCGATCGCCATCGTTGGCACCATCGCCAGCGCCACCATCGCCATGCTGATCGCTGTGCCGCTGGCCTTCGGCATCGCGCTCTTTCTCACCGAAACCTGCCCCGTGTGGCTGCGCCGCCCGCTGGGCACGGCGGTCGAGTTGCTGGCGGCCGTGCCGTCCATCATCTACGGCATGTTCGGTCTGTTTGTGTTCGCGCCGCTGTTCGCAGACTACTTTCAGGTGCCGGTGCAAAACGTGCTGGGCGGCATGCCGCTGGTGGGCTTTCTGTTCGGCGGCAGCACCAACGGCTTCGGCATCCTGGCCGCGGGCATCGTGCTGGCCTTCATGGTGTTGCCGTTCGTGGCGGCCGTGATGCGCGACGTGTTCGAGATCGTGCCACCCATCCTGCGCGAATCGGCTTACGGACTGGGCTGCACGACCTGGGAAGTGGTGCGCCGCGTGGTGCTGCCCTACACGCAGAAGGGCGTCATTGGCGGCATCATGCTCGGCCTCGGTCGGGCGTTGGGCGAGACCATGGCGGTCACCTTCGTGATCGGCAATGCCAACCGCATGCCGACCTCGTTGTTCTCGCCGGGCACCTCGATCGCCTCGACGCTGGCCAACGAATTCGGTGAAGCCGCCGATTTCCACCTCTCCACGCTGTTTGCGCTGGGCTTCCTGCTGTTCGTGATCACCTTCATCGTGCTCTCGGCGGCCAAGATCATGATGATGCGCGCCGAGAAGGCCAAAGGCTTCTGACATGGAATTCAACAACCAACTCTACAAACGCCGCCAGCGCGCCAACACCGTTGGCCTGACGCTCTCCATGGGAGCCATGGTGCTCGGCCTGGTGGTGCTGCTCTGGATCCTGAGCGTGCTGCTGTCCAACGGCCTGGCCGCGCTCGACTGGAACATGTTCACCCAGTCCACGCCGGCCCCGGGCAGCGAAGGCGGCGGCCTGGCCAACGCCATCGTCGGCAGCCTGATGATGGTCGGCTTCTCGGTGCTGGTATCCACCCCCATCGGCGTGTTTGCCGGGGTGTACCTGGCCGAGTACGGCGACGAGAGCAAGACCGCCGAGCTCACCCGCTTCGTCACCGACATCATGCTGTCGGCTCCCTCCATCGTGCTCGGCCTGTTCGTCTACGCCATCGCTGTGGCCACCGTGGGCAACTTCTCCGGCTGGGCCGGCAGCCTGGCGCTGTCGCTGATCGCGGTGCCGGTGGTCGTGCGCACCACCGAGAACATGCTTCGCCTGGTACCGGGCAGCCTGCGCGAAGCGGCATTCGCCCTGGGCGCGCCGCGCTGGAAGGTGGCCACGCTGGTCACGCTGCGCGCGGCCAAGAGCGGTGTCATGACCGGCCTGCTGCTGGCGGTGGCCCGCATCAGCGGGGAGACCGCACCTCTGCTGTTCACCGCGCTCAACAACCAGTTCTTCAGCACCGACATGGGCGCGCCCATGGCCAATCTGCCGGTGGTGATCTTCCAGTTTGCGCTCAGCCCTTACGACAACTGGATCCGCCTGGCCTGGGGTGGTGCGCTGCTGATCACCTTGTCGGTGCTGTTGCTCAACATCGTTGCCCGCGTGTTCCTGCGCGAGAAGAAGCTGGGTTGAACCCGGCGTATCCCAACTTCCCAGAATCAAGAAATACGGACATCACCATGCCGAACACCGCCGCCCAACCCGCTGCCGCTGCCAAGAACGCGCTCGAACTGCGTAACCTCAACTTCTTCTACGGCAAGTTTCAGGGCCTGAAGAACGTCAACATGAACATTGAAGAGCGCAAGGTCACCGCCTTCATCGGCCCGTCGGGCTGTGGCAAGTCGACCCTGCTGCGCACGCTCAACCGCATGTACAGCCTGTACCCGGGTCAACGCGCCGAAGGCCAGATCAACTTTTATGGCCAGAACATCCTGGACGACAAGCAGGACATCAACCTGCTGCGCGCGCGCATCGGCATGGTGTTCCAGAAGCCCACGCCCTTTCCCATGTCGATCTACGACAACATCGCTTTTGGCGTGAAGCTCTACGAAAACCTGGACCGCAGCGAGATGGACGATCGCGTGGAATGGGCGCTGTCCAAGGCGGCACTGTGGAACGAGGTGAAGGACAAGCTCAACCAGAGCGGTCTCTCGCTCTCCGGCGGTCAGCAGCAGCGCCTGTGCATTGCGCGCAGCGTGGCGGTGAAGCCCTCGGTGTTGCTGCTGGACGAGCCCACCTCGGCGCTCGATCCGATTTCCACAGGCAAGGTGGAAGAACTGGTGCATGAGCTCAAGCAGGACTACACGATCGCCATCGTCACCCACAACATGCAACAGGCCGCGCGCTGCAGCGACTACACGGCCTACATGTACCTGGGTGAACTGGTCGAGTTCGGCTCCACGGAGCAGATCTTCTTCAAGCCCGCCAAGACCGAAACCGAGGACTACATCACCGGGCGCTTCGGCTGACCCGCCAACGGGCCGAAGGTCGAACAGTTCCAAGCCATCACGGGAGATTTTCCATGAGCGACAAACACATATCCAGCCAGTTCGACGCCGAGTTGAACTCCATCTCTTCCCAGGTCCTCGAAATGGGCGGCCTGGTCGAATCCCAGTTGCATCAGGCGGTCTACGCACTGGTGCACATGAGCATGGAGTCGGCCGATCAGGTGATCGAGAACGAAGCGCGCATCAACCAGATGGAGATCCAGATCGACCACGAGATCATCTCCACCATCGGTCGTCGCCAGCCCACCGCGCGCGACCTGCGCTTTCTGATGGCGATTTCGCGCACGACGCAAAATCTCGAACGGGCCGGTGACGAGGTGGCCCGCATCGCCCGCATGGTCAAGTCCATCATCGAAAACGGCTCACCGCGCAACCTGCCCAGCTCCGAGCTGCGCATGGCAGCCGACCTGGCTTCCGCCCTGTTGCGCAAGACACTCGATTCGTTCGCACGGCTCGACACCACGATGGCGGTGGCCATCATCAAGGGCGACAACGCCATCGACAACGAATACAACGGCTTCCTGCGCAAGCTCATCACTTACATGATGGAAGACCCCCGCACGATCTCGCCCAGCCTGGACTTGCTGTTCCTGGCCAAGTCGATCGAGCGCGTGGGCGACCACGCCAAGAACATCGCCGAGCAGATCATCTTCATCGTGAAGGGTGAAGACGTGCGCCACACGCCGATGTCGAAAGTGGAATCGGTGGTCGGATGAGGAAGTTGCCCAGAGTCCTCGTGGTTGAGGACGAACCTTCAATCGCCGAGCTGATCGCCGTCAACCTGCGGCACAACGGCTTCGCGCCCACCGTCGTGTTCGACGGTGTGGCCGCGCAGCGCGAGGTGGATGCCGTGCTTCCCGATGTGATCCTGCTCGACTGGATGCTGCCCGGCGAAAGCGGCGCCTCGCTGGCCCGCGGCTGGCGCAAGAACGAGCGCACCAAGACCATCCCCATCCTCATGCTCACCGCGCGCAGCGACGAGAGCGACAAGGTACAGGGCCTGGACGCGGGTGCCGACGACTACATCACCAAACCGTTCTCCACGCAGGAGCTGCTTGCGCGCATCCGCGCGGTGCTGCGCCGGCGTGCGCCCGAGATCGTCAACGACTCGGTGCAGGTGGGAGAGCTGTCCCTGGACGCGGCGACCTACCGCATCACGTTCCGTGGTGCCGAACTCAAGGTCGGGCCAACCGAGTTCAAGCTGCTGCACTACCTCATGAAGCACGCAGAGCGGGTGCACACCCGTGGTACGCTGCTCGACAAGGTCTGGGGAGACCATGTTTTCATCGAGGAACGAACCGTGGACGTGCATGTCAAACGATTGAGGGAATCACTGGGTGAGGCCTCGAGCATGATCGAAACGGTTCGTGGCGCTGGCTACCGGCTCACTTCGATGAACAACACCGCACGACCGGCGCAAAGCACCCCCATATCCGCAGCATGACCCGGCGCGCGATAGAGCTTCTGCTTCTGGTTGCACTGGGGGCAGTGCTGGGGTGGACGCAAAACTCACCTGGCTGGACGTTTGCCGGCGCGCTGGTCGGCGCCCTGGCCTGGACGGTTGTCGATGGCTTGCGGGCCCGCAGCTTTTTGCGCTGGCTCAACAAGGCCGACGTGGCCCGTCAGCCCCACCTTTCCGGCACCTGGGGCGAAATGGTGGATCGGGCGCGCAAGCTGATCAAGAAGCTTGAAAAAAAGGCGCAGAGCAGCGATGCCCGTCTGGAGGACTTTCTCGCCGCCATCCAGGCCTCGCCCAACGGCGTGGTGTTGCTGGATTCTGCTGGCCGGATCGAGTGGTCCAATCTCACGGCCGCCAACCATCTGGGCTTTGACCCGCAGCGCGATCTGGGCCAGTACGTGCGAAATATGGTGCGCAACCCGGCGTTCACCGCGTATCTGGCAGGCGGCGATTTCAACCAGGAGATTCAGATCGACGGGATCGGGCCGCGGCCCTCCCAGCCTTCCAAGATCTCGCTGCAGATTCACCCATATGGCAAGAAGCGCAAGCTCATGCTGACCCGCGATGTGACGGCGGTGCAATTGGCCGAAACCATGCGGCGGGACTTCGTGGCCAACGTCTCGCACGAGATTCGAACCCCACTGACTGTGCTCAGCGGTTTCGTGGAAACCATGCAGAGCATTCCGCTGGAAGAGGCCGATCGCACGCGCTATCTGGGTCTCATGAGTCAGCAGGCCCACCGCATGCAGACGCTGGTGAGCGACCTGCTCACGCTGTCGCGTCTCGAAGGCAGTCCCGCGCCTGGTCCGGGCGAGTGGATCGACAGCGAAGAACTGCTCACGCATGTTGTGCAGGAGGCGCAAGGCCTGACGCAGGCAATCTCCACCACACTGCACAAGATCGAACCCATACCCGGGCCTTCGATGTGGGTGTCTGGCGCCAAGACCGAACTGCTCAGTGCCATGTCCAACCTGCTCAGCAACGCGGTGCGCTACACACCCGGAGGGGGCCTCATCCAGACGGGCTGGCGGTTGCGATCCGACGGTTGGGGTGAATTCTTTGTGAAGGACACGGGACCCGGCATTGCCGCTGAGCATCTGCCACGCCTGACAGAGCGCTTTTACCGCGTGGACCGCAGCCGCTCCCGCGAGACCGGCGGTACCGGTCTGGGTCTGGCCATCGTGAAACACGTGGCGCAGCGCCATGGGGGACACATTGATGCCGAAAGTACCGTGGGAGAAGGCTCCCGGTTTGCGATTGCTTTGCCGCCCAACCGGGTGCGCGAGCGCGCCACCGGCTGAACGGGCCCAGCGTCAGTTGCCCACGCGCTGGTAGATCAGCAAACTTTCTTTGGTGTCGGTGAGTCGGCTGACGGTGGACTTGAAAGCCCAGTGGGTCAATTCGACGCGTTGATGGAGCGTGGCCTGGTTGGGCGGCGCCACGACCAGGCTCTGGCAATCGGCGCCTGCGCCACGGTCGGTGGTGCGCACCAGCTTGAGCGATCCGTGGTACTGCAGGGCGGCAATCTGCGCCTGTGTCAAGCCGTCAGCCAGCACACAACCCTCAGCCGGCACCAGGGTGGCAATGCGCCGTGAAATCGGGCCATAGCTGCGGCCGAAGTCCAACAGCGGCAGCCACAGCGTCATGAGCAACAGCCAGCACAGGGTGCTGCCCGCTGCAGGCAGCACGAGGCTCTTCCACAACGCTTGCCGATGTTTTCCCACGCGCCATGACACCAGCCAGAGCCAGGCGCCGGTGGCCACAGCCGCTGCCAGAAACAGCCACCAGGAGAACTCGGGCACGAAACCAGGAGCCAGTTTGGCCACGTTGGCCGCCGGCTTGGCGGGCACGCCGGTTTGCATGGCAAACCAGATCACCCAGATGACCAAGGCACAGCCCGAGAAGAAAATCAACGTGAACCAGTCAACCAGGGCAGAGACGCTGCGGCGCAGCGTGGGCAGCGCAAAGGCCGCCAGCGCTGCGAGCGCGGGCAAGGCCAGCAGCAGCGCTCGATCACGTTCGGGAGACTGTGCACTGTCCGCAATGCTCACCAAAGCAGCCCACATGGGCAGCGCCACATGGGGTCGCAGGAGCTGATGGCGCCAACGCCACAGCGTCCACAACACCAGCGGCCAAGCCGGCCAGGTGAACCACACAAGCAGCTGACCCCAACTCTGCCATTCCACCAGATTCAGTGCGGTTTGCAGGCCGGGTACAGGGACTTGTCCGGTAAGTGCGGATGCCGCCACGATCAGCGCCAGCAACACGGCTGACCAGGCCAACGGGTCGCGCTGTGAAGGCGCTTCGCTGGTGAGCCACGCGGTGTCGGGTGCCTCCTGGTTGCGGCGTGAGAGCCACAGGATCAGCAGCAGACCACCGCCGAGCGTGACTGCGATCCATGGCGCCCCGCTGAACACCAGTGACGCCACGGCCACGCCCCACAGAGCCACACTTCGCCATGGTTGCCGTTGGCCTGTGTGCGCCATGCGCGAAGCCATCAGAAGCATGAGCGAAACCAGTGCGAGTCGCGCCAGATCCGGGGTGGTTTCGTGCGACAGCTGGGCCAGGCCCAGGCAGGCCATGAGCGCCAGCAGCCCGGCGTCGGCCAGGGCCCGTGCGTAGTCGGTCGGTTTGGCTTCACCACCGAAAGCAAACTGCACTGGCTGCGCGGCGGGCTGGCGAGCGAGGTGGTACACGGTGTACCAGGTGCAGACCAAGGTGAGAGCCAGCAGCAGCGCGAAGGGCACACGCACGGCGAACTCGGGTGAGAGAAAAGGCAGCAGCTTGATGAACACCGCTCCGAGCCAGTAGGGCAGCGGGCCGGCTTCCTCGACCGCTACACCCAGTACCCGTGGGCTCCACCAGCCGCTGTGACCAACAGCCATCTCCAGCATCACGCCAAAGGCCGATACGTCGGCGTTCTTCCAGGGCTCACGCCCCAGAAAACCCGGCAGAACATAGGCCACGCAAAACAGGACCAGAGCGATCCGGGGCAGCCGGCGCACGGCTGACTGGGTGACGATAGCGGGTGTGGGCTGGTTCACTGCGGGGAATATACAAGGAGCCCGACAGGCAGGGGCAGCCAGGAAAGGACGAAAAAAAAGCAGCCGGACAACCAGCTGCTCTTCTTGTGCGGGACGTTGCGCCTGTGCAGACGCAAGCCAGCCTTCTGCTTACTTCGCAGCGGGAGTCGTCTTGCCGTAACGGTTGCGGAAGCGCTCCACACGACCACCCATGTTGTCCACGCTTTTCTGCGTGCCGGTGTAGAAGGGGTGCGATTCGCTGGAAGTGTCCAGCTTGAACAGCGGCAGCTCGCGGCCGTCTTCCATCTTGATCATCTCTTTCGTGTTCGCGCAGGAGCGGGTCACGAATTTGAAGCCATTGGAGAGGTCCTGGAAGCAGACTTCGCGGTAGTTGGGGTGAATGCCGTCTTTCATGACGATTCCTTGAGGTTCAGGTGCGGCAGCCGCAGGAAAACCATTTCCCTGTACTTGCAGCAATTAGCAAAGCCTGCGATTTTAGCAGGAAAGTCCAGATCAGCCGCCCCGACGCATCATGTCGAAGAATTCGGAGTTGTTCTTGGTGGATTTCATGCTCTTGAGCACCATCTCCATGGCCTCGATCTCGTCCATGTTGTACATGAACTGACGCAGGATCCGGGTTTTCTGCAGGATCTCGGGCTGCAGCAGCAACTCTTCGCGGCGGGTGCCGCTGCGGTTGAGCTGGATCGAAGGGAACACGCGTTTTTCGTACAGGCGGCGGTCCAGGTGGATTTCGCAGTTGCCTGTGCCCTTGAACTCTTCAAAGATCACTTCGTCCATGCGCGAGCCTGTGTCGACCAGCGCGGTGGCGATGATGGTCAGCGAGCCGCCTTCCTCGATCTTGCGGGCCGCTCCGAAGAAGCGCTTGGGACGTTGCAGGGCGTTGGCGTCCACGCCGCCAGTGAGCACCTTGCCGCTGGAAGGCAGCACGTTGTTGTAGGCGCGGGCCAGGCGGGTGATGGAGTCGAGCATGATCACCACGTCCTTGCCGAGTTCGACCAGGCGCTTGGCGCGCTCGATCACCATTTCGGCCACATGCACGTGCCGTGCTGCGGGTTCGTCGAAGGTGGAGGCGATGACCTCGCCGCGCACGGTGCGTTGCATCTCGGTCACTTCCTCCGGGCGCTCGTCGACCAGCAACACCATGAGCACCACCTCGGGGTGGTTGGCGGAGATGGCATGGCAGATGTGCTGCATCATGACCGTCTTGCCGCTCTTGGGTGGTGCCACGATCAGCGCGCGCTGCCCGCGGCCGATGGGCGCAATGATGTCGATCACGCGGCCGGTGATGTTCTCTTCGCTCTTGATGTCGCGTTCCAGGCGCATCTGTTCCTTGGGGAACAGCGGCGTCAGGTTCTCAAACATGATCTTGTGCTTGTTGTCCTCTGGGGGCAGGCCGTTGATCTTGTCGAGCTTGTTGAGCGCGAAGTAGCGCTCGCCATCCTTGGGAATGCGAACCTCGCCCTCGATCATGTCGCCGGTGTGCAGGTTGAAGCGGCGGATCTGGCTGGGCGAGATGTAGATGTCGTCGGTGCTGGCGGTGTAGCTCGTGTCGGGCGCGCGCAGGAAGCCAAAGCCGTCGGGCAGCACTTCCAGCACGCCGTCGGCGTATACCAGTTCACCGCCCTTGGCGCGCTTCTTGATGATGGCGAACATGAGCTCCTGCTTGCGCATGCGGCCGGTGTTTTCGATCTCAAGCGCTTCAGCCTGCTTGAGGACTTCAGACACGTGCAGTGCCTTGAGTTCGTTGAGGTGCATGGAATTCACTCCGTGAGGGAGTTGAGTCGGGAACCGGGGGAGGGGGCGCTGGCGTCCGGATGTCGGGCGGTGCGCAGATGTGAGGCGGGGACTGTCGGATCCGCCTGCGAGAAATTATGACAGGAAAAGAAAGCCGCTGAAAAGGTGCCCGGGCATTGCACCCAGGCACTCGTCAATGGAGATCAGGCGAGTTGCTGATCGATAAAGGCGGTGAGCTGGGCCTTGCTCATGGCGCCAACCTTGGTGGCCGCCAGCTGACCGTCCTTGAACAGCATCAGCGTGGGGATGCCGCGAATGCCGAACTTGGCCGGCACGTCGCGGTTGTCGTCCACATTGAGCTTGGCGATCTTGAGCTTGCCGTCGTAGGAGCCAGCCACCTCGTCAAGGATGGGGGCAATCATCTTGCAAGGGCCGCACCATTCGGCCCAGAAGTCAACCAGGACGGGCGCCTGCGCTTCCAGCACATCGGCCTGAAAGCTTGCATCAGAAACGTGTTTGATCAGGTCGCTCGCCATGATTCATCCTAAAAAACGTTGAACGGGGAGGTTAAAGTTTGGGCACTCGCACGGGCTTCAAGAGCTTGAATTTCCCGCTGGGCCGGCCAGTCCGAGCAATTGTGACAGAAACCCCCATTTCATGACGCCTGCCAACCCGCCTTCCGAATCCGGTCTTCTCGCCTGGCCCGAGCGAGAAACCGAAGGCGGCACCAGCGACTGGTTTTCGTTGGTTGAGACACTGTCGCAGGCGCTGGCCCAGCGCGGTGTGTCCCCGGGCAGTGCTGTGGTGCTGGTGCCCTACGCGCAACTCATGGACGTGGGTCGGCGCGCCTGGTCGATTCGCCATCCCGATGGCTTTGCACCGCGTTTCGAGTCGAGCCGCAACTGGGCTGCATCGCTGCAACCCTTCGTGCCCGGGGCCACCGACCTGAGCATGGACATGGCGCGCGACAGCCTCATGGCCGCAGGCTTCATCGACCGGGTGGCGCCTGCCCGCGCCGACGCCGAGTTGCGCGCCGTGATGGCGACGCGTCTGGTGGAGGCCGCGCGGCAACTCGCTCTTTTGGCCGCGGCCGTGCCGCCGGAGCAGCGCACGGCGTGGGCCGAAACGCTGCGCCAGGACCTGTTGCCGGGTCCGGCCTCGCTGCAATGGGAAGGTCTGGTGGCCACACTCGCGCTGACCTGGGCCAGCACATCCGCTTACGCCACCGACGTGTTGTGGTGTCCGCAGGCCAGCCCTGGCACGGGCGCACAGGCATTGGTGGTGCTGCAGGGTTTTCAGACCGATCCCCTGACCGCAGCCCTGGCGGCGCACTGGGGCGAGCGCGCGCTGAGCTTGTCGTGGAGCGTGGGTCAGCCAACCAGCGTCGAAGCCTCGGGCTGGACGCTGCACGCTTGCGATGACGCCGAAGACGAGGCGCAGCGCGCAGCCGCCTGCGTGATTGCCCGGATCAACCAGGGCCATCGGCCTGTGGCGTTGGTCGCCACCGACCGGCTGCTCACCCGGCGCATCAGCGCGTTGCTGCACGGTGCCGGGGTGGCCGTGACCGATGAGACGGGATGGAAGCTCTCCACCACCCATGCGGCTGCTCAACTCATGAGTCTGTTGCGCGCGGCTTCTCCGCGCGCGTCCATGGACGATGTGCTCGACCTGCTGAAGCAGGCGCCGAGCTGGCCAGAAGAAACTGTGCTCACGCTGGAGCAGCTCGCCCGAGAAGCCGGTGTGTCGCAGTGGCGCGCCGCTGCTCGCACAGCCAGTCTGGAGCAAGCCTTGCCCGGTGGTTTGACGGAACTCCTGGCGGGCTTGCAATTGCCGCGCACCCTGGTGCACTGGCTCGACGCGGTAGCGCAGGCTTTGAAGGCCGCCGGCTTGTGGGACCTGCTGCAGCTTGACGGCGCGGGGCGACAGGCTTTGCAGGTGCTGCGTCTGGAAGACGGCGCGGCGCAGGAACTCTCGGACATCGGTGAGATCTCGGTCGATCCCGCCGCACAGCGGGTTGCTGGGCGCAAATCACTCGCCGCGTTCACAGCCTGGGTGCGCGACGTGCTCGAGGGTGCAACCTTCATGCCGCGCGGTGCACAAGACGCGTCGGTGGTGATCCTGCCGATGGCGCAGTTGCTCGGACGCTCCTTCGCGGCCACGGTGGTGCCCGGCTGCGACGAGGTGCATCTCAATCCCAGTCCGGAGCCGCCTGGTTCGTGGACCGCCGCGCAGCGTGAACTGCTGGGCTTGCCATCTCGGGAGACCTTGGCCCAGGCCATGGCCAGCGCCTGGCACTCGCTCCTGCAGATGCCGCGTCTGGATGTGCTGTGGCGAACGCAGGAGCTTGGCGAGCCCGTGATGCCCAGTGCTTGGGTGTTGGCGTTGCGGACCGAGGCCAGCATCGATTCGCTCGACCCCCGCATGGTGACGGCGATGGTGTCGGTGCCTTCTGCGCGTCCCGCGCCATCGGCGGGCGACGTGTTGCCCGGCGCACTTTCGGCCAGCGCTTACCAGGACCTGCGCGATTGTCCCTACCGGTTTTTCGCCCTGCGCCAGTTGCGGCTGGTCGATGCACCCGAGCTCGCTGCCGAGCCGGACCAGCGTGACATGGGCAACTGGCTGCACGCGGTGCTGCGCACTTTTCACGAACAGCGCGGCGATGCGCGCCCCGGGGCCGAGGCCGATCGCGCGGCGCTCGACCAGATCGCCCTTGAAACCGCCGCAGCCATGGGGCTGAACGCCGGCGAGGGTGGGGCGGGCTTTCTGCCGTATGAAGTGGTGTGGCCCGCCACGCGCGACGGTTACCTCGAATGGCTGGCCACGTTCGAGGCCACGGCCGACCGACCCGGCCCGCGTTTCGTGCAGGCCGAAGCGGCGATGACGGCCAGCGTGGGCCCATGGAAGCTCTACGGCAAGCTCGACCGCGTGGATGCGCAGGACAGCCCGGAAGGCCCGATCCCGTTTGTGATCGACTACAAGACCGAGAGCCGCAAGACCACCACCGACCGCTTGAAAGAGCCGCTGGAGGACGTGCAACTGGCGTTCTACGCCGCGCTCCTGCCCGACGACAACCTGCGTGCCGCCTACCTCAGCATCAACGACCGGCCCGGCTCTGGCGCGAATGACGGCGCCACCAAACTGGTTGAACACATCGAGGTGCTGGATGCGCGTGAACACCTCCGCGCAGGCCTCTCGCACGACATGGCCCGCGTGGCTGCGGGCCACCCCATGCACCCACTGGGTGAAGGCCGCGTGTGCGAATTCTGCAAGGCGCGTGGCCTGTGCCGCAAAGATTTCTGGAGCGTGACATGAGCACCGTTGCTGCCTACCGCATCAACGGTGCACCGGTGTCCCGCGAAGCGTTTTATGCGCTGGCCTGCGACCCGGCGCGCAGCATCGCGGTGGAAGCCTGCGCCGGCGCCGGCAAGACCTGGATGCTGGTCTCGCGCATCTTGCGCGCGCTGCTCGACGGCTGCGCGCCCCAAGACATTCTGGCGATCACCTTCACCAAGAAAGCCGCCGGCGAGATGCGCAAGCGGCTGGGTGAAGAGTTGCGGCGTTGGGCCGATCTCTCCGAAGCCGAGCTTGTGGACACGTTGCTGCAGCGTGGTCTGAGCCGCGCCGACGCCGAGCGCCGCGCGCCCGAGGCCCGCAGCCTGCATGCCCGGGTGATGGCGCTGGGGCGGCCGGTGCAGGTGCGCACCTTCCACAGCTGGTTCGCCGCCTTGCTGCGCGGCGCGCCGCTGTCGGTGCTGCAAGAGCTGCAGTTGCCGGTGCAGTACGAGCTGCTCGAAGACGACACGCAGGCGGTGGGCCAGGTGTGGCCGCGGTTTTACGGCGCGCTCGCCGCCAGTCCAACCGACCGTCAGGACTTCGTCGATGCGGTCGGCACACACGGTCGCTTTCAGACGCAGCAGGCCTTGCACAAGGCGTTGCAAAAACGCGTGGAGTTCGCACTGGCCGATGCGGCTGGCGTGGTGCAGACCTCGGTGGATTCGATGGTCGAGCAGTTTCCCGAGTTCGCTGGCTTCGACGATCCGCTTCGGTGGCTGGTCGAAAACGCACCCACCCGCAGCCTGTTGTCGGGTGCTGCCATCGCCCTTGGGCGAGCCAGCGCCGTGACCTTCGCGGCGAAAGGCACCGAGCTGGAAAAAGCCATCACCGACCTGAACGGTGCCGGTGTTCTCGATGCCTTGCTCACGCAAAAGAGCGAGCCCCGCAAGTTCAGCGACAAGCTCACCGGTATCGAGCAGGTCCGTGCGGCACAAGAGACGGCACTGCGTGTGCTCGCCGCGCGTGCGCAACACCAGGCCTGGCTGCACCACCAGCGCATGGCACGCCTCACGCGAGTGCTGCTCGCCAGCTTCGCCGCGCTCAAGCGCGAGCGCGGCTGGGTTGACATGAACGATGTGGAGTCCGCCGCGCGCCGCCTGCTGGGCGACGCCGAGCTCTCCGGCTGGTTGCAGCAGCGGCTGGACGCACGGGTGCGTCATGTGCTGATCGACGAGTTCCAGGACACCAATCCGCTGCAGTGGCAGGCGCTCTACGGCTGGCTCTCGGCCTACGCGGGCGCCGGCCCGGGCGAGGCACCGTGCGTGTTTCTGGTGGGCGACCCCAAGCAGTCGATCTACCGCTTCCGCCGCGCCGAGCCACAGGTGTTCAAGGCCGCGCAGGCCTTTGTGGTGCAAGGCCTCGCGGGCGCCTTGCTCAGCTGCGACCACACCCGCCGCTGCGCCCCTGCCGTGGTGGATGCCCTCAACAGCGCCATGCTGGCCGCCGTGCAGGCCGGTGACTACGGCAGCGATTTCCGTCTGCACACCACCGAGAGCCACGAGCCGGGTGAGGTGGTGGCCCTGCCGCAGGTGCCGCGCAGCGCGCGAGAACGCGAAGCTGGCGCTGGCGATGAAGGCACCTGGCGCGACAGCCTGAGCACGCCGCGCGTGCTGCTCGAAGACACCATGTCGGCGCTGGAGGCGCGCCAGGCGGCCAACTGGATCGTGGCCGAGATCGGCTCGGGCCGCTTGAGCGCCGACGGTCTGATGGTGCTGGCGCGTCGGCGCGAGCGCCTGGCCTGGATGTTCGAGGCACTGCGCGAACGCGGCATTGCCAGCGAACAACCCGAGAAACTCGACCTGTGTGAAGCGCCCGCCGTGCAGGACGTGGTGGCGCTGCTGGATGCGCTGGTCTCGACCCGCCACGACCTGAGCCTGGCGCGCGCACTGAAGTCGCCGCTGTTCGGCTGGGGCGACGATGCGTTGGCCTGGCTGGCCCGGCTGCAACAGCACTGGACGGTGCGCCCGGGCACCGACGCCAAACCCGTCAAACCCTCGTGGTGGGCCGCGTTGCAGCGCTTCGCGGAGACGCCAGCGCTGGACGGGGTTGCCTTGCCGCCAGTGCCCGGGTCAATCGCCCTGGACTTCAACGCCACCGCCGAGCGCCTTCTGCGCTACCGGCAGTGGGTGCATAGCCTGCCGCCGCACGACGCGCTCTCCGCCATCTATGGCCATGGTGATGTGCTCGCCCGGTTTGCCCGGGCCGTGCCCGCCAGCCAGCGCGCCGGTGTGCTGGCGCAGCTGCGCGATCTGCTGGCCAACGCGTTGGCGCAGGATGGCGGGAGGTTCCTCACGCCTTACCGTTTTGTGCGCGCGCTCAAGGCCGGTGGCATCAAGGCCACGCCCACGCACAACAGCGGCGCTGTGCGCCTGCTCACCATCCACGGCGCCAAGGGGCTGGAGGCCCACACGGTGCTCATGCTCGACACCGACACCGGCCCCTCGCGCCCCGAGAGCATGGGCGTGTTGATCGACTGGCCGGGCGAAGCGCCGCTGCCGCGCCGTTTCGTGTTTCTGGCCAGTGAAAAAAATCCGCCGGCCTGCGCCGCCAGTGCCCTGGCGCTGGAGCAGCAGGCCCGCTCGCTCGAAGAGCTCAATGCCCTGTATGTGGCGCTCACCCGGGCCGAAACGCGCCTGGTGATCTCCAGCTTCGAACCCCATGCACGCGGCAACGCCACCAGCTGGTACGAGCGGTTGCTGCCGCTGACACAGCCGCTGGCGGTGCCCTTGGAAGCTGGCGGGCACGGGGCGCCCGACGCATCCCATGCCGACACCTTCAGCCTGCTCGAGCTGCCCGCCTTGACGTTCGCGGCGAGTCCCGCAGCACCCCCGCCGGCCGAGGCGGTGCGGGCCGACGACGAGCGCACCCGCATCGGGCTGGCACTGCACCGCCTGCTGCAGTGGCACCCCACGCCCGCGCGGGGGTTCGACTGGACCAGCGTGCACACCCACGCCGTGGCCCGCGAATTCGCGCTCAGCCCGGCCCAGGCCACGCAGGCGCAGGCCATGGCGCGACGCATCGTGCAGGGCGAAGCCGCCTGGGCGTGGGACGACGCCGTGGTCGACAACACCGGCAACGAAGTCGAGCTGTTCCATGGCGGTGAACTGTTGCGGCTGGATCGCCTGGTGCGGCGCACCGACTCTGGCGAATGGTGGGTGCTCGATTTCAAGAGCGCGGAACATCCAGAACAACAACCCGAACTGCTCGCGCAGATGCGGCGTTACGCACAGGCGGTGCAAGCCGCGCGGCCCGGCGCTGTGGTGCGCCCGGCCTTCATCAACCTGCACGGTCGTCTGATCGAACTGCAAGACACATCGATCCATTCATGAGCGACCTCAACCCAACCCCATCTTTCAACGTGGACGTGGCCATCATCGGCGGCGGTCCCGCCGGCCTCATGGCCGCCGAGGTCCTGAGCCGCGCCGGCGTGGCCGTGCACCTGTTCGACGCCATGCCCTCGGTCGGGCGCAAGTTCCTGCTGGCCGGCAAAGGTGGCATGAACCTCACGCACGCCGAGCCGCTGGAAACCTTCGTCACGCGCTATGGCGCAGCACAAGACCGCGTGCAAGCGCTGCTGCAGCACTGGGGCCCGCAGGCTGTGCGCGACTGGGCCGCCGGCCTGGGCATCGAGACCTTCGTGGGCACCTCGTACCGGGTGTTTCCCGCCGACATGAAAGCCGCGCCTTTGCTGCGCGCCTGGTTGCACCGCCTGCGCCACCCGGGCGCGGGTGGGGTTCCCGTGGTGTTTCACATGCGCCACCGTTGGCAGGGCTGGGCTGGCTCGCCCGATGGGCCGCTGGTGTTCGACGCGCCCGGCGGCCGGGTGGAAGCGAGCGCCCGCGCGACCGTGCTCGCGCTGGGCGGTGCCAGCTGGGCGCGCCTGGGGTCCGACGGCGCCTGGCTGCCCTGGCTGCAGGCCGCCGGCGTGGCGGTGAACCCGCTGCTGCCCAGCAACTGCGGCTTTGATGTGGCGGGCTCGGCCGCACACGGTGTGGCGCAAGGCTGGAGCGGGCATTTCATCGAACGCTTCGCCGGCCAGCCGTTCAAGTCGGTCGCGATCCGCGCCACCGACAGCCTGGGCCAGCACTTCCACCGCAAGGGCGAGTTCGTCGCCACCGCCACCGGCGTCGAAGGCAGCTTGGTCTACGCCGTATCCAGCCTGCTGCGCGACGAGATCGCGCGCAGCGGCCAGGCCAGCTTCGAACTCGACCTGCTGCCCGACCGCAGCGCCGAGCAGGTGTTGGCCCATGTGAGCCACCCGCGCGGATCACGCAGCCTCTCCAGCCACCTCAAGAGCCGCCTCGGCCTGGACGGCATCAAGATGGGCATCCTGCACGAGCGGCTCGACAAGGATGCGATGAACGACCCGGCGCGGCTGGCCGCTGCCATCAAGGCCTTGCCCATCACCGTGCGCGCGACCCGGCCGATCGATGAAGCGATCAGCAGCGCGGGTGGTGTGCGCTGGGATGCCCTGGACAACGACCTCATGGTCGAGGCGCAAGCGGGCCTGTTTTGCGCAGGCGAGATGCTGGACTGGGAAGCCCCGACCGGCGGCTACCTGCTCACCGCCTGCCTGGCCAGCGGGGTGCGGGCGGGGCAGGGCGTCCTGCACAGGCTTGGGGTCACGGCAGGCGGCTGAAGGGGCGGCACTGGTCCGTTTGGCTGGGGCACCCGGCTTGTTGCACAAGGTTGTTGCTGTTACAAATCCCCGGGGGTACGCCATTCCGCGTATTTCCGAGTACCGACTTCGACAGAAAGCTCCGGTATCTGGATCTTGGGGGGAGCCCGGTGAGAGTTCGCAAATTGCTTGCAGGGGACGAGCTGGACGTTCCCGCGCCTGTGCCTGGCGCCGTTGGCACGGCCACGGCGTTTCAAGACGGCAACCTGTCCCAGCTCGCGTTTGTCCACGGTGACCCCGCGCGTTTCAATGCTTGCATGGTGGCCTGGGCTGGCGGCGCGGGAGCCCGAGGCCGGGAGGCCGAGCTCTCCCTGTGCGTACAGACGTTCGTGAGGTCCTGGGCCGTGCCGGGTGAGGCGGGAGAGCCGCTGCCCGCAGCGGATCAGGTGTCTGACACCCGAGCCCTGGGGAGCGTGGCCACTTTCGCGGAAGAAGCGCAGGTCATGGCACTGCTCTTTCTCGCCGATGCCTTGCGTGAACGGCAACCTGCGGTCGCGCAGCGCCTGCTTCGCCTGGCCTTGGGCGAGCGGTTTGCACCCTGCCTGTCCCACAAGCTGCCCGGGCCGGCGCCTGCCATGACTCGTCTGTTCTCGCTGGCCTTGGAGGAGGGGGTCGAGGTCGAACGCGTGAAGGCGCTGATCCGCCAGCACTGGCCCCCGCCCCCGCCCGATGCGGCCGAGTCGCTCAACTGGCCCTGGCCGGTTCGCATTCACACCCTGGGTCGGTTTGCCGTGCTGTGCGACAACGCGCCCCTGGCGTTCTCCGGCAAATCCCCGCGCAAGGCGCTGGAGTTGCTTCAAGCGCTCATTGCCAACGGCGGACGCGAGGTGTCGCTTCCGTTGCTCATCCGCAACCTCTGGCCCGACGAGGATGGGGGTGACATGAAGAACCTGTTCGACAACACCTTGCACCGGCTGAGAAAACTGATGGGGCCGGTTGAAGTGATCCAGGTGCGCAACGGCAAACTGACGCTGGACCCGTCAATGTGCTGGGTCGACGCCTGGGCCTTCCAGCGCCTGTCCGGCGCCTTCCTCGCGGCCGACGCGCCGACCGATGCAGCCCGGGGCCGTGCCTTGCAGCGCGACGCCCTGGCTGCCTTGCGACTGTATTCGGGCCATTTCCTGCAGTCGGAGGGCGACGAGCCCTGGGTCCTGGCCTACCGCGACCGCATCAAGAGCCGTTACCTGCGCCTGGTGCGGGCGCTGGGTGGCCGGTTCGAGCAACTCGGCCAGTGGGACCTGGCCATCGAGATCTACGAGCGCGCCCTGGAGGTCGACAACCTGACTGAAGCGCTCTACCGCCAGTTGATGCTGTGCCACCAACAGCTGGGTGAACACGCGGAGGTGCTTCGGGTCCACCGGCGCTGCCGGGAATTGCTCTCCATTGTGCTGGGTCTGGCGCCATCGGAACGCACGGAGAGCGTTCGAGAGGCCTCCGTGCGGGCCAGCCGGAGGCTCACCGCGCCTGGGGCCGTGCCCTTTTTCGAGAGCAGTCCAGGCGATCTTGGGGATTGCTAAGTCATCCCTACGTGCCCACTCCCTAGGATGCCCCCGAGGGTACTGCGGCTGGCGGTGGGATGTTTCATGGCCCCCGGAAACATCGCCATGGAGGTTGCAGGCTCACGGAATGCTGACTCTGGGGTCATTGCCGGTTGCTTCGTGCGCTGTGCACCAACGCCAGCGTGGGCGCAAGGGATAGCGCAAACAACCGGAGATGCTCATGGATACGTCCGTCAACCGCAGCCGCACCGAATCCGTCTGGCGCCGATTCGCTTTGGCCAGGGCCTTGCGGCCCTCGACACTGTGGTCGCGGTTGCAGGATGGTTACGGGCGGCTCATGCGGCCGGCCAGCACGGTGCATCACACCCTGCCGCTGGTGCCGACCAGACACGGGCGACGGCCGCAGGTTTTGCATTCGGTGCGCGGGCGCACGCGCACCCGGCCTTTCGGCCTGGAGGTCATGGAGCCCAGGCTGCTGCTCTCGGCCGATGTCAATGCCCTGGGCGTTTTGCAGGTGGGCGGCACCAGTGGCGACGACGAGGTGGTGTTGACCCGAACCGCTTCCGGTCTGGACGTGAAGATCGGCGGGGTCCTGATCGACAGCTTCAACAGCGGCTTGTTCGACAGCGTCGAAATCGATGCGCTGGGCGGTCAGGACACCATCCGCTTCGAGGGTGACTTCGATCTCGCGGGCCATGCACTGCTGGCCCTGGGTGAAGAGATCACGCTGGCGGGCTCCATCACGGGCGCCTCGTCGGTGACCTTCATGGCGCACAGCGACACCCTGGCCACGATCACGGTTCAAGGCGACATCGAAGCCTCGGGGGCGGTGTTGCTGTCGGCGCAGTCCGGCGCGACCACGGCGCTCAACGGGTTCACGAGCCACGATGCGGCATCCACGGCCACGATCGCCATCACTGGCGCCGGCACCACCGTGCAGGGCCAGACGGTGGCGATCACCGCGCACAACCGCGCGGTCGTGACGGCCCAGTTCGATGCGGCCGATTTCACCCAGTCCACCCTGTCGATCACCCAGGACAACACCACGGCGGTGAGTGTGGGCGGTGGTGTCACGGTGAACGGCGCGGACGGCGTGATCGTCGAGGCCCTGGATGACAGCTGGATTCAGATCGAGCTCGACAGCACCGGCATCGATGTGTCCGGCGGTATCGAACTCGAACTCGACTTCGCGCTGCTGAATTCCCAGGTGGTGCTCACGCGCAGTACCACCGTGATGCTGCAGGAGGGCAGCACGGTCGAGAGCGGTGGCCTGGTGGCCCTGAGCGCGCGCAACGACCTGGCACCGCGCACGGGCGTGGCGCCAGAAGACCTGTTCAGCGTCTCCAACCGGGTGCTGGGCGGCCTGGTGGGTCAGGCCAGCAACACGGTCACCGACGTGGCCGAAGCCAGCGTGACCGGCGCCACCGTGAATGCATCGCTCTCGGTGCTGGCGAGCAACGCCGGGGTGTACACCGCACTGGGCCGGGTGGCTTCGAACACGCTGGACGGCAACACCCTCGCCGCGATCCGGGCGGAAAGCGCCGTCACGGCCACCGGGTCGGTGTCGGTGGCGGCCACCGACAGCGCCCGCCTCACGGCCGAGGCCACGCCGGTGCTGCTCGATGCCCAGATGGTGGTCGGTGAAATCGGCCTGCAGGCGGGCGTGGCGCGCAACACCGTTGCGCGCGAGGTCACGGCCTCCATGGACAGCTCCGTGGTGAGCGCCACCAACGGCGACATCACGTTGGACGCCGATGCGGCGCGCCAGTTGCGCGCCACCGCCTCGGGCGTGGAACTCTCCGACGCCACGCTGCTGGGCGGCTCTGCCTTCGGCGCGCTGGAACTCGGCGGTGTGTATGCCGAAAACCGCGTGCTCGGCGACATCACGGCCGAAGTCTCTGACAGCGAACTCACCACCCTGGACAGCGGTCTGGTGCGCGTCCAGGCCACCGACACCTCGCTCATCGATGCCCAGGCCGGCCTGAGCGGTGTCGCCACCACCACGGGCATCGGCTTTGTGGCTGGTGGCATCAGCGCCGGTGTGGCCGTGGCATTCAACGCCATGGGCTGGAACATCAGTGCTGGCGAACAGACGCTGGAGACGCTGATCGGCACCAGCTTCGGCGACGCGGCGGAAGACTCACTGGACGTGACCGCCTCCCTGTACAACACCCGCGTCGAGGCGGCGGGCAACGTCACGGTGCAGGCGGAGGCCGGCGCCCGGCTCGACGCCACCGTCAGCAACACCAACACCGCCACCGGCGCCGGCCTGTTCGGTGCCCTGAGCGCGGCCGCCAGCGGCATCCTCACCAGCAACTTCGTCAGCGGTTCGGCCCAGGCCCTGGTGACCAACACCGCAGCCATCGACAACACGGTGGACATCACCGCGCTGGGCTCGCTCACCGTCAAGGCCAGCGACACGACGCTGGTTGCGGCCAACACCCGGCTCGTGTCCAGCGCCGTCAGCACCTCCGACGGCGGGGCCAACGTGCTCAACGACCTGCTGGCCAGCCTGGCGCACGACCACACCAGCCTGGACGGCTCGGTGACGCTGGCCTTCGGCGACCGCGTGCTGGTGGATGGAGGCCACACCGCTGGTGGCGAAACCGACCGGGCTTACCAGTACATGGGCACTGGCGCCACGCTGGACCTGGGCCTGCAGGATTACAGCAACGCCGACTGGTGGAAAGAGATCCTGGAGACCCAGCTCATTCCCGAGGGCTACAACCTCGCCAATTCCAGTTCGGTCGCCATCGGCGGTCTCGTGGTGCGCAACGATTTGCGCACCGACGTGCTGGCCCTGCTGGACCAGGTGGTGGCCGAGATCACGGACGGCGACATCGCCGTGACCGCGCTGCAGGCCGCGACGATCTCGTCGGTGGCCGACGCCAACGCCACCGCGTCGGGCGGCAGCGCCTACGGCACCGGCACGGTGATCGCCGCCAGCGGCCTGATCGCCACCAACATGGTGCGCAGCCAGGCCGATGCCCGGGCCAGCAACAGCCGTCTCAAGCTGGAGAAGAGCCTCGGTGGACCGGTCGGCACCGGCACGCTCACCATCGACGCCCAGAACCGCTCCAGCATCACCGCCACCGTGAAGAACGCGGTGACCTCGGGCGACACCGGCGTAGGCGTCACGCTGGCCTTCAACACCCTGGGCTGGGAAGCGCAGAACCTGCTGTACCAGACGGTCGATGCCCTGGTGTCCACCGACATCGCCGAAGAAGACAAGGCGGGCGCGCGCGCCGAATTGCTGAACACGGTGGTGACCACCCACGGGAGCGTGGCGATCACCGCCGAGATGGCGGCCCTGATCGACGCCACCGTCGACAACCAGGCCACGTCGACCGCCAGCGCCATCTACGGCGCCACGGGTTTGTCGGTGAGTGCGCTGCTGGCCAGCAACATGGTCAGCACCGAGACCCTGGCATCGGTCGGTGACCCGTCCGATGCCACCCAGGGCAGCTCCATCACGGCCGCCGGCGCCATCGAGGTGCGAGCCACCGAGAGCAGCTCCATCCAGTCCGGGGCCGAGATGCTGGCCAAGGGGTCCACCAGCAACGACGGTGGCGCCAGCCTGATCAACAACCTGGCCCGGGCGCTGCTCAACGAGTACCGCTACACCTCGCGCTCGGGCCAGCAGACCGTCAACCCGGACGACATGGTGCGCGTGGCCTCGGACAGCACCCAGGGTGTGCCGGGCGCGCTGTATGTCTACCAGGGCAGCGACCCAGCGGTCATCGATCTGGACACCGTGGACTACCGCAGCGCCGACTGGCTGCGCGTGGACGAGCGCAACATCGTCCCGGCCTTTGGCAACGTGTCGAATTCCGACTCGATCGCCATTGGCGGCATGGTGGTGCGCAACGACGTGCGCGGCGGCGTGAACGCCACCGTGGCCGACAGCACGCTCACCGGTGCGGCCATCGGCATCCATGCCGTCGGCCAGGCCATCATCACGGCCAGCACGCTCAGTGCCGCCGAGGCCTCGGGTGGCAGCCTCTACGGCAGTGGCACCGTCATCGCCGGCAACGGCAGCGCCGTGACCAACCTCGTGCTCGGCGGCGCCGACGCACTGGCCCTGCGCAGCGAGCTCACCAGCACGGTGGGCGACGTGGCGGTGACGGCCGAGAACACCGCGCAGATCGACGCCACCCTGCTCAGCAAGACCAGCAGCGGTGACACCGCTGTGGGCGTGATGCTGGCCTTTAACAGCGTGGGCTGGACCTCGCAGAACCTGCTGATGAACGCGCTGGATGCGGTCATCGGCCGGCCGGTGGATTCGTTTGATGCCACGCGCACCGAGGTCGGCGCGCTGGCCCAGGGCACGCGCGTGCTCGCAGCCAATGGCTCCGTTTACACCTACGGCGGGCCCACCGTGTCGGGCCAGACCCTGGGCGATTTCTTCTACAACGATGCTCCGTCGAGCTGGACCCTGGTGGCCGCGGGCCAGCAGGTCGAGACCTTCGACGTGCGTGCCGCCGACGTGGGCAAACTCCTGACCGGCGACCGCGTGCTGGCCGACGACGGCAAGGTCTACCGGTACCTCGGCGACACCACCACCATCGCGGCCCTGGCAGACGGTTTCCAGGGCGACGCCACGCAATGGGACGAGGTGGTCTCGCCCTACGGCAACGAGCTGCCCGCCGCCACCCGCGCGCGGCTGCTTGATACCCTCGTCACCAGCAAGGGCGACGTGATCGTCAGCGCCGTGGGCGAGGCGCAGATCAACGCCACCGTGAGCAACGCCGCCAGCTCGGCCGCGTCGGCCCTGATCAACGCCACCGGCAAGTCGATTGGCGGCATCCTGGCCAGCAACAAGGTCAGCAGCGCGGCCGAAGCGTCCATCGTCTACACAGACGCCTTCGTCCACCCGGTGGATGCCGACGTGCAGGCCGCAGGCCGCGTGGCGGTGGTGGCCCAGGACAACGCGGGCATTTACGCCAACACCCGGCTGGTGTCCGACTCCGTCACGTCCAACGATGGCGGCGTGGGCCTCCTCGGCGGCGAGATCGACGCCCTCCTGCCGGTGGACCACCTCAGCGACGATCCGAATGCGCCCCTGGAGTTCGGTGACCGTGTGCAGCTCATTGCGGGCTACGGCGACAAGGACTTCGACAGCGGGGACGGCGAGCAGTCCCTGGCGACGGGCCAGAGGGTGCTGGTCAGCGCCGAGCACACCGCCAGCAAGTTCAGCTCTGACAACGGCGTGCGCCTGCTGCGTTACGCCGACGTGGTGCAACTGGCCGACGACCACGACGACCCGTCGCGCGGCGACGCCGGCGCCACCTACCGCTTCGTCGCCCCCGGCACGCGCGGCCAGCGCACCGATCTGCAGACCGAGGACTACACAGACACCTCGCGCTGGGTGCGCATCGGCGGCGATGCCGACACGTTGTACGAGTACCTGGGCAGCGACGCCACGCTCGACCTCGCCTTGCAGGACTACACCGACGAGAGCTTGTGGCGCGTCATCAGCGGCAGCGAAGGCGAGATCTACCAGTACATGGGCCAGACGGCCACGGTGGACCTCGTGCTGGCCGACTTTGGCGACGACACGCTCTGGAAGCTCGTCCCCGAGTCGCAGGTCATCCCCTCCGGGCTGAACATCACCTCATCCGACTCGGTGGGCGTGGGCGGCGTGGTGGTGCTCAACGACGTGCGCAGCGCGGTGCTGGCGCAGATCGACCAGGCCGAGGTGACAGCCGCTTCGGCCGACGACACCGATGCCGCCATCGCCGTGACGGCCAGCGTGGCGGCCGTGATCCGTGCCGACACCGACGCGGCGCTGTCCTCGTCGGGCGGCAACGTGTTTGGCAAAGGCACCTCGCTGGCATTGGGCGGCGTGCTGGCGACCAACCTGGTGCTCAGCGCCGCCGACGCGCTGGTCACCGACAGCGTGCTGGCGACCACCGGCACCACCGGCGGCGACATCGCCGTGGCGGCCGAGAACCTGTCGCAGATCGACGCGCTGACCCGCGTGGTGGCCACCTCGGGTGCCCAGACGGCGGCCTTCCTGCTGGCCTTCAACACCGTGGGCTGGGAAGCCCAGAACCTGCTCTACAACACGCTGGACGCGCTGCTGGGCACGAGCCTGTTCGCCGACGAGCGCGCCGCGCGCGTCAACGCCACCGTGCTCGACAGCCAGGTGCGCGCCAGCGGCGACTTCCGGTTGACCGCCGACAACGCCGCGCAGATCTTTGCCCGGGTGAGCAACGACGCCACCTCTTACCCCAGCGCCTTCTTCGGCGCGGCCGGCCAGAGCGTCAGCGGCGTGCTCTCCAGCAACCTGGTCAACAGCAGCGCCACCGCACGCATCGCCTTCACGGACGGCTACACCCACCCGGTGCTGGGCGACCTGATCGTGGGCGGCAACGTGCTGGTGGAAGCGCTGGACGAGGCCTCGGTGGATGCCGAGACCCGGCTGTCGGCCGAGGTGTCGCCCACCAACGACGCCGCCACCGGGCTGTTCAACAACGCGGCCAGCGCCTTCCTGGACGACTACCAGTACACCACCGAGTCGGGCATGCAGGACCTGGTGTTTGGCGACAAGGTGTACGTCAGCTTCGGTGCGTTCGACGCCGATTACGAGAACGATGGCGAGACCGAGCAGATCGTCGTGCTGGCGGTGGGTGATGTGGTCGAGCTCGACGAGGGCTTCGACGGCGACGGCACCGCCGGCAGCCGTTACCGCTTCATCGGTCTCGCCAACGGTGCCGACGTGGACCTGGCGACCGAGGACTTCACCGACACCACCCGCTGGGTCGAGGTGGGTGGCAGCTACCAGTGGATGGGCTCCGATGCACTGGGCCTGCAGGTGGACCTGTCCGCGCTGGACCTGGACGACTTCACCGACTACGGCCGGTGGAAGCGCCTCAACCCGGCCAACCTCATCACCGACTCCACCACCTACGCTGTGTTGTCGGTGCTCAGTGCCTCGCAGAAAAAGGCCACCGGCACCGACCCGAGCCTGGCCGGTGAATCCACCAGCCTGTACGGCCTGATCGACCGCAACGACGTGCGCAGCGAGGTGCTGGCCAGCATCGACGGCGCGGTGCTGCGCATCGGTGGTGACCTGAGCGTGCAGGCGTGGGAGAGCGCGACCATCAACGCGCTTGACGACAGCTACGTGGTTCCGTGGGACGGCACCGGCGGCGTGATCGCGACCAACCTGGTGCTCAGCAGCGCCAACGCCACCGTCACCGGCAGCGACGTCCAGACCGATGGCAGCGTGGCCATCCGGGCCGAGAACCTCTCCACCATCGACGCCGAGGTCACGAGCAAGGTCGAGGCCTGGGGTGCCAAGACGGCCGTGGTGGCCTTCAACACCATCGGCTGGCAGTCGCAGAACGTGCTCTTCAACGCGGTGGACGCGCTGATCGGCGACCCACTGATCTCCGACGCCTTCAACGGCGAGCAGCCAGCCGAGGTGCAGGCCTACGCGCTCGACACCCGCATCGTGTCTGGCGGCGACGTGACCGTCGATGCCCGCTCCACGGCCCAGATCAGCTCGTATGTGGGCAACGACAACGAGATCGTGGCCGAGGTGGACATCGTCATCCCCGGCGCCATGGAGGGCGCCGAGGCCGTGGCCGGTGGCGGTGTGCTGGCCAGCAACAAGGTCAGCAGTTTTGCCAAGGCCTACATCGCCTTCACCGGCGCCACCGCCGGCACGGTGCAGGCGGAGGGTGCCGTGACCGTGCAGGCGCAGGACGAGGCTGGCATCAACGCCAGCTCGGCCTTGTCTCAACTGGCGGTGGCCAGCAACACCCTGGCCGGCGTGGTCGATCAGATCCAAGCCCTGCTGCCGGGTGATTTCGACTACACCACGAGCTCGGGCACGGTGCTGGTGGAGTCCGGCACACAGGTCAAGGTGGGCCCGGACTTTGATCCCTTGCGCGGCGACGCCGGCGCGGTGTACCGATACATCGGCCAGACGGGCGGCGAGCTGTTGCTGTCTGCCCAGACCTACACGGACGAGCTCGTGTGGGAGAAGCTCGTCGGTGGCGCGGACAACCTGGAAGACCTGTACCCGGGCATCGGCAACCTCACCGAGTCCGACGCAACGGCGGTGGGCATCCTCGTGGTGATGAACGACGTGCGCAGCGGGGTGGACGCCTACATCCACAACGCGGTGGTCACGGCGGCCCAGCCCACGGTGTGGCAACACGTTGCGCCGGCTGCGGGTGTGGACGTGATCGAGATCGAGACCGGCCAGCGGGTGCAGGCCACCGACGGCCGCGTGTTTGAGTACCTGGGCGAGTCGGACCGCGAATTCGAGCTGGACGACACCGGTTTTGACGACGCCGACCTGTGGCGCCGTGTCGAGTCGGTCAACGTCAACGCCTTCGAGACCGCCTTCATCCAGGCCACCGCCGAGGCGAGCGTTCAGGCCTCGGGCGGCAGCTTCCTGGGCAAAGGCTCGGTGCTGGCCGTCAATGGCCAGATCGTGACCAACGTGGTGCTCAGCCACGTCACGGCCACCATCACCGACAGCGACATCACCACCACCGGCGGTGGCAGCGTGGCGGTGCTGGCCGAGAACGAATCCACCATCGACGCCACGATGACGGCCACCACCAGCACCGGCGAAACCGGGGTCGGCGTCACGCTGGCCTTCAACTCCATCGGCTGGCAGTCGCAGAACTTCCTGTTCAACGCGCTGGACACCATCATCGGCCGTCCGGTCGACCAGTACGACCACGAGAGCACCGAGACGGTGGATTCGCTGGCCGTGGGCGATCGCGTCAAAGACATGGGCACCGGCGACATCTACTGGTACGCCGGCACCGGCGAGAGCGCGCAGGAGTACACGGTCTACAGCAAGCCCACGGCGCTGGTGGCCGGGGACCGCGTGCGCCTGAACGCCGACCTGCTGGACACCGACGGCGTCACCGTGCTGGCCGAGGCCGGCCTGTACGAATACGCCGGCAGCGACCTGTCCGACGGGGACGGCATCGACCTGCGCGCGCTGTTCAGTGCCACCGGCTTCGTCAGCGCCGACTGGGCGCTGCAGGACCCGGTGCCGATCGACCTCGGCGCCGACCTCCAGGCCAACCCCGATCGCTGGAAGCGGGTCATCAACCCGTTCGCCAACGAGCAACCCGCGCTGGTGCTGGCCCATATCACCGACACCGCGCTCGACGTGGACGGCGACCTGACGGTCAGCGCCACCTCGCAGGCCCTGATCAATGCCACGGTGAGCAACGTGGCCCAGTCCACCGCCTCGGCGCTGTACGGCGCCAAGGGCCAGAGCGTGGGTGCGGTCGTGGCCAGCAACAAGGTCAGCAGCGACGCGCAAGCCTACATCCGTGGCGACGACACCCTGACCACCGAAGCCGGTGCGGTCACCGTGGCGGCACAGGACGTCTCGGGCATCTATGCCAACGTCAAGCTGGTGTCGGCATCCATGACCACCAACGACGGCGGCGCCGCCGTGTTGCAGGAGACGATCAACGACTTCATCGCCGCCGACCACCAGAGCGGTGACGGCACGGTGCAGCTGGTCTTTGGCGACCGGGTGCGCCTGGCCGACGACTACGGTGACCCCGACTTCAGCAGCGATGACAGCGGCGTCCTGCTCACCCAGGGCAAGCGGGTGGAAGTGGCCGACGGCTTTGACGCGACGCGCTTCACCAACGAGTCCGGCAAGCGCCTGATCGTCACTGGCGACAAGGTGCAGCTCACCGACGACTACAACGACGCAGGCCTGAGCACCCGGGGCGACAAGACGGTCAGCCTGAGCAACGGCCAGTTCGTCAAGCTGGAGGCCGACTACACGGTCACGGCTGCCGATGGCGACATCCAGCTCGTCGATCTGGACGCAGGCGATTTCGTCAAGCGCGTGGTGATGGGCGAACCCGGTTCCGAAGCCGACGGCCAGGTGCTCAGCTCGGCGATCTACCGCTACGTGGGAACCCCCGGCAGCGTCGACCTCGAACTTGAAGACTACGACGACACGGACCGCTGGGCGCGTGTCCAGGGCGATGACGGAGCGGTGTACGCCTACCGCGGCGACAGCGGCCCGGTGGATCTTGCGGCGCAAGACTTCACCGGCGGCGACTGGCAGGCCGTGGCCGGCGGGGTCTACCGGTACGTGGGTGTTGGAGGTGCCGGCTTGCGGCTGGACCTGGCCGCGCAGGATTACGGCGACACCACCCAGTGGGTGCGTGTGGGCGGCGAGGCTGGCGTGGTCTACGAGTACCTGGGCAGCAGCGCAGTGGCCGACGCCGACCTGGGCCTGGTGGACTACACCGACAGCACGCTGTGGCTGAAGATCGGTGGTGCCGGCGCCATCTACGAATGGATGGGCTCCGACGCCAGCGTGAACCTGGGCAGCGCGGACTACACCAACCTCGACTTCTGGAAAGAGGTGCTGGTCACCAAGCTGATTCCCAGCGGCTACAACATCAGCGACTCCGACTCGATCGGCGTGGGTGCGCTCATCGTGCTCAACGACGTGCGCAGCGATGTGGACGCCGAGGTGTCGGACGTTCAGCTGACAGCCGGCAGCCTGTCGGTCACGGCCGACCAGACCGCCGTCATCCGCGCCACCGCCGACAGCGCGGCCAGCGCCTCCGGCGGCAGCGCCCTGGGCAAAGGCAACGTGGTGGCTGTCAGCGGCGTGATCGCCACCAACCTGATCCTGAGCAACGCGCAGGCGCTGCTGGACAGCAGCACGGTCACCCTCACGGGGGACCTGGCCGTGACGGCCTCCAACGTCTCGTTGATCGAGGCCGTGAACCTGAACTCGACCACCAGCGGCGACAAGGGCGTGGGCGTGACCCTGGCCTTCAACACCGTGGGCTGGGAGCCGCAGAACGTGCTGTTCAATGCGATCGACACCCTGGTCGGTCCGTTCGATTACGACCACCGCTCCGACGAGATCCTGGAAGACGGGATCAACAACGGCGCGCTGGTGCAGGACGTGAACGACGCCGATGCCGTCTACCGCTACCTGGGCACCACCACCACCAGCCGCGTGGACCTGAACAACGCCGATTTCGATGATCCGCTGGCCTGGGAGCGAACGCTCAAGGTGTTTGCGGCCGAGCGCCCGGCGCTCACGCACGCCACCCTGCGCGACACCGTGCTGGCGGTGGGCGGAGACCTCACGGTCAGCGCCGTGACGGAAGCCTCCATCGACGCGACCGTGAGCAACGAGGCCACGTCGGCCGCGGTGGCCCTCAAGGGAGCCAACGCCACGGCCGTGGGCGTGGTTCTGGCCAAGAACATGGTCAGCAGCGACACGCGCGCCCACCTCGAGAACATCACCGGCCTGGCCGACGCGGCCGCCAACCATGTGGGCGGCAGCCTCGTCGTGACCGCCGACGACGCGGCCCTCATCAACGCCGACACCACCGTCAAGGCCATCGCCTCGGTGGTCAACGACTATGGCCTCAGCATCGCCACCAACCTGCTGCGCACCCTCATCGCCGACTACCAGTTCACCTCGAACTCGGGCATGCAGTCGCTGAACAAGGGCGCGCTGGTGCGCGTGGCCAGCGACTACGGCACGACGACAGAGCAGATCGCCCTGCGCGGCAAGGTCGTGCAGTACCAGGGTGGCCCGGCCGATGTGGACCTGAACAGCGCCGACTTCAGCACCACCACCTGGCTGGTGCGCACCGTGGCCGGTCAGGACCTGGACGCCGCGCTGAGCTTCGTGCTGGACCTGATCCCGAGCAACCTGGGCGGTGGTGTGTCCACCGCCGCCGGGGCGCTGGTGGCACGCAACGACGTGCGCGGCCTGGCCGATGCCCGCGTGAGCGACGCCACGCTGCGCGTGCAGGACGCGTTCACCGTCAGTGCGCTGGAGACCGCGTCCATCCAGGCCGCCCACCAGAGCACGGTGCAAACCAAGGGCGGCACCGCCACCAACGTCAACGGCGTCATTGCCGCCAACCTGGTGCTGAGCGAAGCCAACGCCATCGTCGAAGACAGCAACGTCCTCACCCGCACGGGTGACATCGTGGTCGATGCCGAAAACATCTCCACCATCAACGCGACCACCACCAGCAGCCTGACCGCCAAGGGCACCAACGTCGGTGTCACGCTGGCGTTCAACTCCATCGGCTACGCATCGCAAAACCTGCTGTTCGATCTGGCCGACACCTTGTTCGGCCTGGGGCTGGCCGACGAGATGCCGGCCCAGGTGCGCGCCCAGATCCTGGACAGCACGGTCAGCGCCGGTGGCGACCTGTCGGTGACGGCCGCGTCCGATGCATCGATCACGGCCACCGTGGAGAACAGCGTCACCACGATCGCCAAGGCACTCTTCACCTTCAGCGCCACCCAGAGCATCTCGGTGGGTGCGGTGGTGGCGCTCAACCGGGTCGCCACCCAGGTGCGTGCCGGCATCGACGGTGTGGACCCCAACGGTCTGTCCGGCGTGCAGGACCCGATCAACACGGCGAGTGCTCGGGGCAATGTCACCATCGACGGTACCGATTCGGCCGTCATTGAAGCAGAAGTGCAGGTCAGCACGCTGGCCGTGGCCGCCACCCCCAGCGGGGACAAGACCTCGATTTCCGTGGGCCTGAGCGTGGCCCGCAACGAGGTGATGACCGACATGCTCGTCGGTGTGTCCGATGTGTCGCAGGTCACCGCCACCGGCGGCTCGGTGCGGGTGGGTGCGAACGAGGCGGCCACCATCGACGCCACCTCCACCGCCACCTCGATTGCGCTGTCGCTGTCGCTGGCCGGCAGCAACAGCACGGCCTTCAGCGGCGGCGGCGCCACCGCGGTCAACAGCATCAAGGGTGGCGCACAGGCCTTCATCCGCGACACCCGCGTCACCGCCACCAAGGCGGCCGTCGATCCCACGGCCAGCACCGGCGCCATCGAGGTGATCACCGTCAACAGCGCCGAGATCGATGCCCTGGTGCGCGCCATCGCGGTCAGTGCCGCGCTCACGTTCAAGGGTTCCGGCACGGCGGTCGCCATCGGCCTGTCGATCGCGCGCAACCTCATCGGCTGGAACGAGTTCGGCGGCGCCGACCCGCTGGCCGTCAAGGCCTATGTGGCCGATACCGATGGCGATGGCGACACCTGGCTGCTGGCCGACCGCGGCATCGAGGTCTCGGCCACCTCCAGCAACCGCATCGACGCCACCGTGCAGGCCGCTGCGCTGGCCCTGTCCATCTCCGCCAAGTCGGCGATTGCGGCCACTGGCGCCGGGCTGTGGACCGACAACCGCATCGCCAGCGACATCCACGCCTACATCGACGGCGCCACGCGCGTGCAGAGCGATGGCGCGCTGAGCGTCACGGCGCAGGACACCTCAACCATCGATGCCGACGCCATGGCCGCTGCCATCTCGGCCGCGCTCACCGCCAAGAGCGCCATTTCCGTGGCCATCGGGCTGTCGCTGGCGGAAAACGCCATCCGCAACAGCATCCAAGCCCACATCACCGACGTGGACGCGGTGGACACCAAGGGCGGCACGGTGACGGTGAGTGCCACCGACGACGCCACCATCAACGCCACGTCGACGGCCGTGGCGGTCTCCATTGGCGCCTCGGGCAAGCTCGGCGTGGCGTTTGCCGGCGGCGGCGCCGTGGCCACCAACACCATCCTCACCTCCACCAAGGCCTTCATCGCCGACAGCGTGCTGGGCGCGGGCGCCGACACGGTGGGCGCGGTCGACATCGACGCTGTGAGCACGGCCACGGTGGACGCGCGCGTGCTGGCGGTCTCGGCGGCAGTCGCCTTTGGCGGCAAGGCCGGCGTGGGCGTGGCGCTGGGCGTGTCGGTGGCCCGCAACTTCATCGGCTGGTCGATCGACGGCGACGCCGTGGCCGACTACCAGACCAGCGACGGGTTGCCCGCGGGCGATTCGCTGGCCGCGGGTGACACCGTCAAGCTCAGCGAGGGCGCGCGCGCTGGCGACGTGTACGAATACCTGGGCGAGACCCTCACACAGCCCACGGCCAACCTCCAGTCCAGCGGCATCCGGAATCTGATGGCGGGCGACCTGGTGGAGGTGACGGCTGACCACACAGGCGAGGGCGGCACGCTGGGGGCGGTGTACCGCTACCTGGGCGGCGCGACCGCCAACGACAACGACAACGTCAACCTGACGACGGAGAACTACGAGGACAGCACCCGTTGGGAGCTGGCCAGCACCGACCTGCGCACGCTCGACTACTCCGACCGCCGCGTCTGGCGCCAGACCAATCTGGCCGCGCAGGTGGACGAGGACGGCAAGTCCAGCTCGCAGGTGCGCGCCTTCATCGAAAACACCAGCATCGACGCCACAGGCGACATCACGGTGGACGCCGATGCCACGCGCAGCATCGAGGCCCTGGTGGTCGCGGGCGCGGTGGCTGTGGGCGGTGGCGGCAAGGCCGGCATCGGTGCCAGCGGCGCCGGTGTCTACACCGAGAACCGCATCCGCACCGACATCGAGGCCTTCATACACGGCGACGGCGCACTGGGCATCACCGGCGCGAGCCTGGCGCTGGACGCGCGCGATGCCTCGACCATCGTGGCCACGGCCGGCGCCGCGTCGCTGGCCGCCGGCCTGGGCGGCGGCCTCGGGCTGGCCGTGTCGGTGGGCATTTCGCTGGCGCGCAACGAGATCGACAACCAGATCGCGGCGTTCATTGAAGACGCCGACACGGGCATCAAGACCACCACGAGCGAGATCTCCGTCGTCGCCACCGAATCCGCCTCCATCGGCGCGTTTTCGGTCGCCGCTTCGCTGGCCGCCGGAATCGGCGGCAAGGCCGGCATCGCGCTCAGTGGCGCCGGTGCCTGGTCGAGCAACAACATCCTGAGCGACGTCCGGGCGCACATCACCGACAGCCAGGTCGAGAGCGCCACCGGCGTGACGATCGAAGCCACCAGCACCACCAGCATCGACGCCACGGTGATCGCGGCCTCGGTGGCACTGGCCGGTGGCGGCCTGGCCGGCATCGGCGCGTCCATCGGCCTGTCGATCGCTGACAACCGCATTGGCGACCCCGGTGATGCGTCCGAGGTACTGGCCTACATCGACAGCTCCACCGTCAACGCCAGGAACGGCGCGCTGACGATCAGCGCCGACGGCAACCAGACCATCGAAGCCCTGGTGGTGGCCGGTTCGGCCGCCGTGGCGGCCTCGGGCGTGGCCGCCATTGGCTTCAGTGGTGCCGGCGTCAGCGCCACCAACCTCATCACCCAGCACATCAAGGCCTTCATCGACGGCGACGACAACAACGCCAACGCCACGGTGACCGGCATCCACGCCGACAGCATCGCCATCGATGCCTTCGACAGCTCGGTGATCCTGGCCGATGCGGCGGCCGCTTCGTTGGCGGCCTCGTTCGCTGGCGTGGCCGGCATCTCCTTGTCCATCGGCGTATCACTGGCCCGCAACGAGATCCGCAACGTGGTGGAGGCGGGCATGCGCAACGCCCGCCAGGTGGTCTCGCGCGAGGGCGACGTGACCATCCACGCCGGCACCATTGAAGACCCGAGCGGCTTCCCCAGCCAGTACGACGCCAGCGGCGTGGTGGCGCTCAAGGCGGGCGACACCGTCAACAGCGGTGGCGTGGTCTACCGCTTCCGTGGTGAAGACCAGCCATACGCCCCCGACTTCCTGTCCACCGACGGCGTGCAGCAGGTGCGCCACGGCGATCTGGTGGGCGTGGCCGACGACGACAACGAGCTGACGCTCTACCGCTACAACAACACCGCGGCGACCTCCACGCCCGTGTCACTCGACTTGGGCACACAGACCTACCCGTCGTCGCGCTGGGTGCTGGTGAAGCAGCCAGCCGCCTACAACACCAACGGCGGTGAAACCGACCTCGAAACCGGCGACATCGTCGAGGTGGGGCGCGGCTACACCGTCATCCGCGGCAGCGACGAGACCGGCGTGGACCTGGTCCCCAACAAGAGCTTTGTCACCCTTGGCGAAGATTTCGAGCCCGTGGTGGGCGTGCGCGACGGCATCGAGGGCGCGACCTACCAGTACATCGGCACGGCCTTGCTGACCAGCGTCGACCTGAACGACATCGACTACACCGACACGACGCAGTGGCGCCTGGGCAAGCCGGCCGACAACGCTTTCGGCGAGGGCGGCGTGTTCTACCGCTTCAAGGGGGCCGATGTGCTCGACCTGGAGCTGGGCCTGCAGGACTACACCGACACCACGCGCTGGGAAATGATCACCCGCAACCTGGCGGCCGAGGACTTCAGCGACACCTCGCGCTGGACGCGCACCTCGGCCATCACCGCGTTGTCGGTGGCGGCATCGCTGGGCGTGGGCGTGGGTGGCGTGGCCGGTATTGCGGTGAGCGGCGCGGGCGCCGAGGCGACCAACGTCATCCTCACCCACACCAACGCCTTCATCGAGAGCAGCAATCTGCAGGCCCTGCAGGGCGACGTGGACCTGGACGCGAGCAACACCGCCAGCATCGACGCCATCGTCATTTCGGCCTCGGCCGCGATCGGTGCCGGTGGCGTGGCCGGGGTGGGCGCCTCCATCGGTGTGGCGGTGGCGCGCAACTACATCGGCTGGGACACCAGCGTCTCCAGCGGCCTGGCGGCCGAGGTGGACTTCTCCACCGGCGACGCCAGCCGCGACCGCTTCTCCGGATCGAATCCGCTGGAAACCGGCGACCTGGTGCGGGTGGACTCGGGTGCCCGCGCTGGCGACGTGTACCGCTACCTCGGCAGCACCGTCGACCCGCGCTTCACCAGCAGCCAGGGCACGGTCTCGGTCAGCGAAAACGACCTCGTCGAGGTGTCATCGGGCTACACGCACGACACCGATGACGACGGCACCACGCCCAACGGCAAGGTCGGTGGCCTGTACAAGTACGTGGGCTCCGACAGCGCCAGCCTCAACCTGTCCACGCAGGACTACCTCGACGGCGACCACTGGCAGTACGTGGGCTCCACCCGCCTGGCGGAGCAGGACTACGGCAACGAAGACCTCTGGCAGCAGGCCAACCTGGGCAACGCCCGGGCCCAGACCCGCGCCTACGTGGACGACAGCAGCATCACGGCAGGCGGAGCGCTCACCCAGACCGCGATCGCCGATGCCACCATCAACGCCATCGTCTTCGCCGGATCGGCAGCCATCACCGGCGGCGGTGTGGCCGGCGTGGGTGCCAGCGGGGCTGGTGTCTATGCGGCCAACCGCATCGCCAACGACGTGGGCGCCTTCATCAGAGGTGACGGCAGCACGGGCATCGACGTGGGCAGCGTGGCGCTGCTCGCCCAGGACAGCTCACGCATCAACGCACTGGCGGGCGCTGCCTCGGTGGCAGCGTCCTTTGCCGGCGTGGCCGCCGTCTCGGTGTCCCTGGGCGTGGCCGTGGCCAGCAACACCGTGACCAACCAGGTGCACGCTTTCATCGAAGACGCCGATCAGGGTCTGATCGCACGCAAGGGCGAGGTGAGCATCGAGGCCCACGAACTGGCCCGGGTTGATGCCATCGTGGTCGCCGCCTCGGTGGCCATTGCCGGTGGTTTTGTGGGTGTGGCCATTGGCGGTGCCGGTGCCGTGGCCGACAACATCATCTCCAACGACGTGCAGAGCTACATCGACGGCAGCGTCGTCACGACCCAGGCACCGCAGGACCACACCTCCGACCAGTTGCTGACTTCACTGGTCACCGGCAAGCGCGTGCTGGTGGTCGATGGTGCCACCGGCCTGCTGGGCACGGGCACGGTGGGCTCGGTGTACGAATACATCGGTGCCACCCGTGGCTCGGCCACCGAACCGGTGGGCCTGCGCGGCGAGAACTACGCCAACACGTCGCTGTGGAGAAAACTCACGATCCCCAGCAAGGACGTGACCGTGGAAGCCACCAACGACGCGGCCATCAAGTCCCTCACCGGCGCCATTGCCGGTGCGGTGTCGGGCGGCTTCGTGGCGGTGTCGGGCGCGGTGGGTCTCACGCTGGCCGACAACTTCATCGGCGACCACAGCATCGAGGTGTTCGACGTCGCTTCCGGCTCGTTCAGGTCGGTCAACACATCGAACACGGCCAAGGCCCGCATCGAGGACTCCACGGTGCATGCCGCGGGCGATGTGCGGGTGCTGGCCGACTCCACCGAACGCATCGAGGGCGATGCCTTTGCCGGCTCGGTGGCAATCGCCATCGGCATTGGTGGCGCGGTGGCCGGTGCCGGTGTGCAGATACGGAACACCTTCGGTACCGACACGCACGCTTCGGTCATCGACAGCGAACTGGTGGCGACCGGCAACATCGACGTCCTGGCCACGTCGGACAGCGAGATGGCGCGCTCGGCGGCCGTGGGCGTGGCGCTCTCGGGCAGCCTGGTGGGCTTGTCGGTCGCGGTCTCGCTGGCCGAGAACACGATTGCCAACGACGTGCGAGCCTGGATCGAGGGGGACGCCGAACACATCGTGCTGGCCACCGGCGACATCACGGTGGATGCCGACGCCACGGCGCGCATCGCCGATGTCGAGGCGGTCACCGTGTCGGTCTCGATCGGTCTGGTGGCGGTCAGCGGCGGCGGCCTGCGCATGGACAACACCATCGACAACACGGTGGTGGCGTCGATGACGGGTGGCATGAACGTGATGGCGCTGGGCGATGTGGAAGTGTCGGCGGCCGACCATGCCTACCTGGAGGGCGACGCCACCAACGTGACGCTGGCCATCGGCCTGGGCGCCGCCATCGGCGTGTCGGACGTGCTCAACGCGATCACCAGCGATGTCTCGGCCAGCGTGATGGGTGCCAGCAGCACCGACCGCCTGGACCTCTGGGCCGACAATCTCAGCGTGTCTGCGCTGGCCGATGCCGACATCGACCGGACCAAGACGGTGGGTGTGGCGGCCTCGCTGCTGGGGGTGGCCGTCAACCTGGCTGAAGCCAAGGTGTCCACCAGCGCCTCGGCCCTGGTCGGCCAGGCCAACGTGAGCGTGGCCAATGACCTGGTCATCTCGGCCAGCGGGGTCAACCAGGCCGATGCATCGGCCGTGGGCGGCGCGTTCGGTGCCATTGCCGCAGGCGCCATGGTGTCGGCGGTGCGCATCGGCGGTGACCACGCGGTGGACGTGAGCGCCGGCGTGGGCGACCACACCCGCATCGAGGCGGGCGGTGTGACCATCGGCTCTGCCGCCAGCAACATCCTGACCAGCCATTCGCAGGCCGCCGCCGGCGGCCTGATCGCCGGTGCCGGCGCCGACACGACCATCACCAACGACACCGTGTCGCTGGCGCGGATCGGCGAGAACGTGGCCATCACCAGCGGCAGCCTGGTGGTCACCTCCACCCATGGCCAGACCTTCAACGCCACCGCCGATGCGATTTCCTTCGGCCTGGCGTTCGGCGCCGGTGCGGCCATCACCAACACCATGAACACCCGGGCCGATATCGACATCGGCGTGGGCAGTGGCGCCGCCACCAACCTCACGGCGGACTCGATCTTCATCAAGGCGGTCAACGCCTTCCAGAAACCCGCCCTGGACGACGGCGACTACAACCTCAACTCAGGCTCGGCCGGTGCCTTCGGCCTGACCATCCTCAAGAGCAGCACCATCCTCAACTCGGATGCGGTGATCGACATCGGCGCCGGCACGTCCCTCACGGCCCTGGGCAGCAACGACCAGCGCGGGCAGATCGAGATCGAGGCGGCCAACACCGGCGCAGCCTTCGACAAGCTGCGCCTGGAAAGCGTCACGGGCTTCTCGCTGGCCATCGGCCTGTCGGAGATCCGCTTCGACGGCGACGCCGAGGTGAACGTCACCGGCGCGACGATCGAGAACAAGACCGGCGACGTGGTGATGGCCACCAGCAGCAACGTCCAGGTGCGGCCCAGCGCCAACCTGTTCGTGGGCTCGGCCTTTGCCAGCGCGGTGGGCGTGAACGTGACCAGCATCAACACCGCCGACAACCGCGTGACGGTGACCGACAGCACGATCAAGGCCAGCGATGTCAACCTCACCGCCGGGCGCAACACAGACGGCATCTCCAACCAGCTGTTCACCTCGGCCAACGCCGAGATCCTCACGATCTCGCTGTTCCCGTCGATCGTCGTGCCGATCGTCGATGCCGACATCAACGAGACCAACCAGGTCAATGTGCGCGGCACCACCCGCATCCAGACACTGCAGGACGTGATCCTGTCGGCCAACAAGGGCATTGGCCAGGTGCGGGCCGACACCAGTGGTCTGGCCCTGTCGCTGTCATTGATTCCCTTCGGCTTCCCGGTGCCCGATGGCGCCGACGACCGCAGCGTCAACGAGGTCAACATCGACGCGACCGCGCTGATCGAAGCCGGCCTGAACAACAAGACGGTGGTGCGCGCGTTGCCGGTCACGATCAACGGCCTGGAGCGCACCGACTTGCTGGGCAACCCGATCATCGCGCGCCTGAACAGCACCAGCGACGTGGCCGGTGTGGGCCGGCGCCTGAGCGACGCCGAACTGGCGCTGCTCACCCCGGCGCTGCCGGCCGGCCTGAAGTACGAGTACGCGTGGCTGGACGTCAGCGAGATCGCCTTCCGCCTGACCCAGAGCAGCTTCATCCAGGTGGCCGCGGGAGCCAACCAGGGCGGCGAGGTCGGTGCCTATTACCGCTTCCGTCCGGCGGTGGGTGCCGATGGCATCGACATCGTGCTGGAGAACGAGAACTACGCCGACACGTTGCGCTGGGAAAAGATCACCCGCGCGCTGTCCAGCGACGAACTCAACCGCACCTATGGCAGCGACGCCACCGCCGCCTTGCGCGAATCGGCCCAGGGCAAGTTCTATGTGATCAAGCCAGTGGAGCTGGCCAAGCCCACAGTGACCTACGCCAACGTGGGCAACCTGCTGCTGAGTCAGCGCGAGGAACTGGTGTCGTGGATCACCAACCACCGTGGTGACGCGGAGGCGCTGGCACGCTACCAGGTGCAGCTCGATGCGATCGACGAGACGCTGGAAAAGCTGGGTCTGGCCGACTACATCACCCCGGTGGCCACCAATGCCGTGGTGTTCGACGTGGCTGGCGCGAAACGCTACCAGCACACCACCATGGCCGCCGGCTACGTGCTCACCTCCGAAGATTTCAGCGACACCAGCCGCTGGACCTTGCTCGGCGGTACCACGGCCCAGGCCGGAGACATCCTCAGCACCACCACGGTGGGCACGCGCGTGGTCCAGCGCGAACTCGATTCGCTGTTCCTCAACATCCCCGACATCTACGCCGCGCCGGGCTCTATCTACATCGAGCGCGATGCGCTCGACGATGCCGAAGAAGTGCTGGCCAGGGATGTCTACCAGGACCTGGTGGATACCGGGCGGCTGATCGCGCGCTCCGGGGCGTCGATCGATGTCTTCAACGCCACCCCGTTCACCACCGTCTTCGGCGACGCGATCATCCGCGACAACAAGCGGGTGCAGGTGGTTGATGGCGTGTACACGGTGTTCGAGCCCGGCAACGCCTGGCTCAACACCTACAAGCTGACCAACAACCAGGACACGACCCCGCCGCAGATCCGCATCGTGCAGGACGCGTTCCCGATCGCGGCCTACGGCTTCGACGCCAACCTGGCGCGCGCGCTGGGCGGCCTGGACCAGGACATGTACCTGGCCGGTGACGTGATCAACGAAAACGGTGGCCTGGTGGTGACCAACTTCGAGGGCAGCATCATCGTCTCGGGCACGCTGCGCGCCGAAACGGTGTCGATCACCGCCTTCCGCGATTTCTCGCTCAACAGCGAGGGCTGGTTCCACACCAACAAGGACCCCCGCCAGTACATCAACTACGACGCCATGCGCGCCCTGGCCCAGCAATCGGCGGGCATCAACGCGCTGGCCGATCTCCTGGCCTCCCTGGGCTTCAACCTCAGCGGCCTGTCAACCGACTACGACAACGCCACGGCCACGCCCGATATCCCGTCGTCGGCCGTGCCGGGCCTGACCGCCGCCATCAACGCCGACAACTCGCGCATCCTCGCGCAGGGCAAGATCACCATCACCGCGCGTTTCCTCAACATCAACGGGCTGGTGCAGAGCGGCGTTGACACGATCGAGCTGGACATCGATGCCGGCTTCAACCCGGGCAACCGCACGGTCAACTTCACCGACGACGACGGCATCGTGCTGCCGGGCATCCACTTCGGCGGCGACGTGCCGGTGGACGGCTACTTCGACGCCAGCCGCCGGGCCATCGTGCTGGAAGAGATTTCGCCGCAGGGTGGCGAGATCGTGGTGGCGGGCCAGATCCTGAGCACGGGCCACGGCATGCTGCGCGTGGCCAACGGCTACACCAATGTGCTGATCAACAACCGCAGCGGCTACGACCTGATCCTGGACCGCATCGACACCACGACCGACCGCAAGGGCAAGATCACCATCGTCGACACGGCCCGCCTGACCAAGGATGTGTACGAGGTGTCGGCCGGCCGGGTGGTGCACACGCCCTACCAGGGCGTCGTGGCCACGCAGCCGGTCAGTGCCGACGGGGTGGTCTCGGCCATCGTGTACACGGCACTGCCCACCGTCAACGAAGGGACCGTGGGCGCCGGCATCGAGGCGACCTACATGCCCCGCGAGGGCCTGCACTACGTCTGGTCGGAAGGCCAGTCGCTGCAGCGCACGATCATCACCAAGTACGAGCAGAAGAGCTTCAACCTGCTCGGCGACAACGCGCTGGCCGACTGGCTGGTGGGCGACACCAGCTGGGTCAGCCGCGACACCTTCTACACCGACAAGCAGCCGTTGCTGGAATCCGAGACGCTTGAGCTCGAAGGAACGAGTGGCCTGCCGGCGTATGCCGACGAGAGCGCTTACACCATCCGCTACGTGCAGGTGAGCGAAGGCGAGCTTGACGCAACGAAGAACGTGACCAAGGTGTTCGTGGGTGGCGACATCCGCTACGGCACGGGAGGCACCTGGTACAAGTACATCGGCGAGAACGCGCTGCTGTACCTGCCCACGCAGACCTACACCGACACCAACCTGTGGGCGCCGCTGACCGAGGCCGAGCTGGCGCAGATCCAGCTGGGTGACTCGAACGACGAGGACGACATCGCCGTCCTCAACCGCACGCTCAACCAGTATTACCAGGGCTACATCAACTACTCGGTCGATGCCGAGGTGTGGACCGAGGGTGGCGGCTGGTTGCGCTACAAGACTGTGCACACCGAGATCACCGAGATCGCCGGCCTCAAGGACATCTACACCCACACGCTCAAGGCGGATTACCCGATCAGCCTGGACTTCCTGCAGGGCCCGACCTCGCCCTACATCAACGTCCAGACCCAGGGCAACCTGTACCTCAACGGCGACATCGAGTCGCCGGTGCATGGTGCGATCAACCTGCGCTCCTTCACCGGATCGATCATCGGCGCAGAAGGCATTGCCATTTACGGCGCAACACCCGAGGTGCACGCCGGCCAGGGCGTCGAGGACATCATCCGGCTCAACATCGAAGGCAACAAGCTGCCGGTGGACACGCCGCACAAGCAGGGCATGAACGAGCTCACCCTGCGGCGCGGCGACTTCGTCGAACGCGCCGACGGGCTCTACCAGTTCACCGGCAACGGCGCGGTGCTGCAGAGCAATGGCACCACCGTGCAGGTGGGCCGCAACGCCGTGACGCTGCTCATGAGCCAGCAGGACCTGAGCGACCAGCGCAACTGGCTCAAGGTGGCCGACAAGGGCCTGATCGCCACCGCGGGTGGTGACATCACGGTCAACGCGGTGTCGCTGAACAACATCAGCAGCCGCTTCAAGATCGCGGAAATCAATTCCAGCAAGGGCGACGTGCTGGTCAATGCCCGCAACGGCATCTACGCGGCCTCGGCCGCGGCGCAGATCACCGGCGAACACGTGGAGCTCGATGCCGCCGACGGGTACATCGGCAGCAGCACGCTGATGCTGCGCGTGAACAGCGACATCGACGGCGTGGCCGCCACCGGTGGCCTGTCGGCGCGCGCGCAGGGCGACATTTTCATCACCGAGGACAACGCCGCGCGCAACGCCGGCAACCTCAAGCTGGTCAAGGCCGTGAGCTGGACCAGCACCGCTTCGGTGGCCTCCACGGGTGGCAACGTGCACCTGCAGACCGGCAACGGCACCATCCTGGACGGCATGGTCGAGCTGTTCCGACCGGGCGAGGCCGGCACCACGCTGACGCGCGACATGCTTTCAGAGCAGATGAAGCTCGATCTCGACGCGGGTCTGTTCTCGCTCGACGCCGCCAGTTTCGCGGTGTCCCCAGGCCTGATGCGTTACCTGTTCCCGCAGACCGAATTCCTCGGGCAGACGCCCGCCATCAACGCCGACGAGGACCCGAACATCGTCGGTGTCAACGTGACGCTGGTGGCCGGTGGCCTGGACGGCGGCGTGGGCCGCGCCTCGGGGCGCCAGTCGATTGACCTCTCAGGCAACTGGTCTGATCTGAGCGACGCTGAAAAGTCGACCCTGGCCAATGCCACGGCGGATGACGTGATCGGTGCGCAGTACGCGACCTACCGCTACGTGGGCGCAGGCGCGACCGGCGTGAACCTGGGCGACAGCGGCTTCAACTTCAACACCAGCGACTGGGTGCGCATCACGGCCGATGTGGTGTCCCGACTGGACCGCACCACGGCCGACACCGTGACGCTGACGCGCGGCCAGCGGGTGCTGGTGCAGTACTCGGCGGGCGAGTACGGCCTCTACACCTTCAACGGCGGTGACGACCAGGGAACGGCGGTCACGCTGAACCTGGCCACGGAAAGCTTCCAGGCGGGTGGCCGCTGGACGGAGTTGACGGCGAACCACGCCACCGACGACGTGGGTCTCAAGACCCTGAGTGCGAACCAGATCGTGCAGGACAAACGCCACATCGATGTGCTGACCCTGCAGCTGTTCGACGACGTGGACATCGAGGCGTCGGGCAACCTCTCGGTGGACGCTGGTGCCGCCGTGGTGATCGACACCACCGGCGATTTCAAGATCGACCACATCCTGGTCGACGGCGACCTGCGCATCCGGGCGGGCGGCAGCCTGTTCGACAGTGGCGACACCGCCGAGAAGGCGGCCATCAGTGTCTTTGGTGACCTGGCCATGATCGCGGGCACATCCATCGAAGGGCTGGCCAGCGACACGGCGCTGCGCCTGCAGATTGCGCCCGACAGCCTGCTCAACGTCGATGTGCGCGGCAACCTGCGCCTGGTGCAAGTGGCAGCGGACATCGAGGTCAGCGATTTCGACACGGCCGTGCTGGGCGTCAGCCGCCTGGACATCAACGACCTGATCGCGTTCCGCATCGATGCGGGTGGCGTGGCCGAGATCGAGGTGAAGGAGGGTGACCTGTACCTGGGCCGGGTGGAGGCGGGTGATGCCGTCGAACTGCGTGCCCAGAGCGACATCCTGGACTTCTACGACGACGCGGCCGACACCGTGGTCAACGTCTACACCGAGAACGCTGCGGCGGATGTGTTCCTCTACACAGCGACCGGCAACGTCGGCACCGCCACCAACTTCGTCGACGTCCAGATCCTGCAGGCCGACCTGAATGGCGACGTGGCGCGCGACAGCTTCGTCAACAGCGTGATCGACCTCAACGTGGGCGAGTACACCTCGCGCGACGGCAACGTGACCCTGACCGTGGCCGGTCAGGCCAACATCGGCCTGATCACCGCGCTGGGCAACGAAACAGCCGATCCCGCCACTTCGCTGGGCGACGGACTGGTGACCATCCGCGCCACCGGCTCCATCGTGGACCGGCGCGACGACGATCTCGCCAACATCGTTGCAACCGGTGCGATCCTGGTGGCTGGCGATGATGTGGGCAGTCATGACAATCTCTTCGACACCCGCATCGCCCGCCTTGAGGCCCAGGTGACCAGCGGTGGCATCTGGCTGCGCAACACCGGTGATCTGGTGGTCGGCGACATCAGCACGCTGGCGGGCATCCAGGCCCGGAACACGGTGCACCTGGAGGTGCTGGGCACGCTCACCGTGAACGAGGCGATCGACACCGAAGATGGACCCGTGTGGCTGAAGGCCAGCCAGGACATCACCGTCAACGCCGGCATCACCAGCGGCGGGGGAGCCGTGTCACTGCTGGCCAACCGCAGCATCTTCTTCACCGAGCGCGGTTACATCGACACCGAAACAGGCGCCAGCCTGGTCACCTTGAGCGCCGATGAAGACTTCAACGGCACCGGCGGCATCACCATGGCCGACCGCTCGTATGTGGACGCCACCGACGGCAACATCGATGTGCGTTCCGCGCGGGACATCCTCCTGTCCCACCTGCGCACCAGCACCAACGTGGTGGTGGTGTCGCGCCTGGGCGCCATCCTGGACAACGGCGACAGCGACCTGGAGATCCAGGCCCGCACGGCGCAGTTGATCTCGCAGGGCGACATCGGCCGCGATGCCAACGAACTGGAGGTGGATGTCGCCTTCCTGGAAGGCAGCAGCACCGCTGGCGGCATCTTCATCGACGACGAGTCCGGTGTCGTGCTCGGCATCATCGGCCTGGTCGGCGCGCCCGCATCGTTCAACGCCTTGCTCAACGGCTTGCGTGCCCGCAACGACATCCGCGTGACCAGCACCGGCTTCATGCGGGTGCGGGAGGACGTGGAGTCCACCCACGCCACGGTCGAGCTGCACGCCATCGACTCGGCGGCCATGACGCTGCTGCCCTGGATCGCCAGTGGCCCGGGCATCACCTCAGCCGGCAACGACGGCAGCAACGCCGACGAAGACCTGATCCTGGAGAACGCTGCCGACATCAAGGGCGCAACCCGCGTGACCCTGCTGGCCGGCGACGACATGCTGATCGGTGCCGGCTCGATCGTCACCACCGACGCCGACGGCGTGACCGATGTGAACGACACCGTGGTGCTGCGCATCGACCACGGCGACGCCGACAACGCGGCTGGCTCGGACGCCAACGGCAACGCCTTCAACACCGGCGCACGCCTGGACCTCCTGGGCAGCGTGGCCACCACCCGTCTGCTGGTGACCGGTGCGGCCGACGACGACTTCTTCTACTTCAACCCGCAGGCGCTCAGCGGCCACGTGCAGGTGCTGGGCAACCTGGACGGTGCAGCGCGCGACACCGACTTGTTCGTGCTCGACCACCTGCCGACGCTGGCCAGCACACACGATCGCCCGGACCACGACCCGGTGTCGGGACTGGCGGCCGTGCTCGACACGATCGACCTCGACGGCCGGGGTGGCACCGATCACTACGTGGTCAACGTGTCCGACGCTGGCGCGGCTTACCTGGTGAACGTGAAGGACAGCGGCGGGCCTGCCGATGGCGCCGACACGCTGCGCATCCATGCCCTGAACGTGGTGGGCACCGGTGCCTTCGACTGGGACCACCCCCAGCAGGGCAGCACCGATCCGGCACGCAACGACGTGTTCCTGCTGCGCCAGAATTTTGTGGCCCACCTCACGCCCGTGGGCGGCGGGGCGTTTGGCCCGTCGGTGCAGCGCATCAACTACGACGGCAGCATCAATGGCCGTCTGCTGGTCAGTGGTGGCGCCGGTGACGACGCGTTCTACGTGGACGACAACAGCGCCATCACCACGCTGGACGGTGGCCTGGGCAAGGACCTGTTCCAGATCGGCCAGGTGTTCGGCAGCAACCCCAACGGGCACGTCTACGCCAACGGCGCGGTCGATGCGCGCGAGGTGGCCACCGACACGCAGAACATCGATCTCACCGCCGATGGCGACGACATCGAGCTGCTGCAGATCACCCGCGGCTGGCTCAGCCAGGGCATCACACATGCGCTCACTGCGTTTGGCGGCGAGGGCGGCGACACCTTCAACGTCTACAGCAACAAGGCGGTGCTGCGCATGGAGGGCGAGTCGGGCAACGATGTGTTCGTCATCAGGGCCTTCATTGCCGAGGACGACATCATTGCCGAGGGTGGCAACGACGACGACCAGTTCGAATACAACATCAACGCGCCGGTCAGCATCAACGGTGGCCTGGGTTTTGACACCGTGGTGGTGATCGGCACCGAGCGTGCGGATGCCTTCATCATCACGTCCGAGGGCATCTTCGGCGCCGGTCTGAACGTCAAGGTGGACGGGGTCGAGGAGTCGATCGAGGTGGACGGCCTGGAAGGTGACGATTACTTCTATGTCCTGAGCACACGCAACGACGTGGTGACCACCGTGATCGGTGGCCTGGGCAGCGACAGCTTCATCATCACGGGCGACGTGACGCGCGACGTGGTGAGCCAGAACCTCGAGGGGCTCAGCGGCGTGGTGAACCACGGCGCCCAGAGCAGCGGCGACAGCGCCTACGACAAGCTGCTGGTGGACGGCATTGCGGTGACGGTGGCCACCCAGAACCAGGGCAAGGTCATCATCAACCAGGACCTGGACGCCACCTCGCCCGGCTTCACCCGCGTGACCGAGGACAGCGGTGACCAGGATGGTTACTGGATGTCACTGCTGCGCCCACTCGGCCTGCACGGCAGCACCGTGGCCTACATGACGGTGTCGGCCGCCAGTGCCTCCAGCTACGACCGCCGCCTGCCCACGCGCAGCGGCGCACCGCACGCCGACGAGGCGGAATCGGTGCTGATCTCCATTGACGGAGGTGTCACCTGGCAGGCCTCGGCCGTGCTGACCTTCACCGCCGACACCTGGGACGTGGCCCAGCGCGTGCTGGTGAAGGCCGCGCACGACGACGCCATCGAAGGCGAGCGCAAGGTCATGATCAGCCACAGCCTGCGGGTGGACATCGATCCCGCAGCCGACGCGGCTGCCCGGGCCGTCGCAGCGTCCTACAACGGGATCGCCATCGCCAACGTCGAGGTTCAGGTGCTGGACGACGACCGGGGCACGTTGCTGATCGAACAGTTGGGCGCAGGCGGTGCGGTGGACAACCGCACCACCGTGCTGGAAGGTGGGCCGGTGTTCGACAGCGCCGGCATGCTGGTGGGCAACAGCGCCATCGACGATGTGTACCGTGTGCGCCTGTCGGTGGCGCCCACCGCCGACGTGCGCGTCGACCTGGGCTTCGATGCCACGCAACTGGCCGTGTTCAATGCGGCGGGTCAGCAGATCAGCTTCCTGAACTTCAACAGCAGCAACTGGAACGACTGGGTCACGCTGACCGTCAAGGCGGTCAACACCGACACGCCGCTGAACGGCCGAGAGAACGCGCAGACCGAGACCATCACGCACCGCTTCACCTCGACCGACCTCGTGTTTGGCGGTGCGCAGGCGGTGGAGATGGACGTGCGCGTGCTCGACAACGACAGCGCCGGTGTGCTGGTGACCGAATCGAACGGCGCCACGCGCCTGGTCAAGGGCGGCGCGGGCGACGACTACACGCTGCGCCTGGTCACTGCGCCCACCGCGCCGGTGACGGTCAATGTGTTTGGCGACGGACAGACCCGCGTGGTCAGTGCCCTGCTGAACGGCACGGATCGCCTGGTGACGGCCAACGTGGGCCAGCCGGTCCACGTCATGGTGACCGTGGGCAGCAACGCCACGACCAGCGACGGCGTGCCCGTCACGCGCGACACCATCACCCGGACCGATGGCCGCAGCTGGCTCGACGACGGCTACCGCGTGGGAACCCTGTTCACGCTGGATGGCGGCACCACGCTCTACAAGGTCAACAGCGTGCTCACCGAGGTCGACGAGACCACCGGCGTCGTGCTGTCGTCGACCCTGGTGCTCACGCTGGATGGCGATGTGCCGGTGCTGGCCAGCGGCGTGACGCATGCCTTCCAGCGCGCGGCCTGCGCCGTGACCTTCACCGCCGACAACTGGTGGCAGCAGGTCACGATCGCGCTGGAGGCCGACGTGAACTATGTGGCCGATCCGGCCGACCAGTTCCTGCGCAACGAGCCCGTGCGCCAGCACCTGGTGGGTGCGATCGGTGGTCCGCTGGTCATCGAAGGCAACGTGGCCGACGGCAAGGACCGCTCGCTCAAGACGGCTGTGATGCTGCCCACGGAGCGCACGGCGCCGCCCAAAGACATCTCCGTCAACACCGACGAAGGCCAGCAGGCCGACCGCCTGCAGGTGTTCAACGACTCCAGCACCGCCGACGACACCGGCTGGATGTCCGCGGTGGATGCCGGCACGATCGCGCAGCTGGCCGACATCATCCGGCTCAGCGACAACGCCATCAACCTCTCGGGTCTGGGCATGCGCCCGGTGAGCAACGCCAGCCCGGCTTCCAGCCCGCTGGCAGTGGACATCAGCGAGAACCAGGACGGCACCGGCATCATCCACGTGCCCGGTGGCATCACCTTTGACGACATCGAGATCACCGAGGTCCTGCTGGGCCAGGGCAACGACCGCTTCAACATCAGCGCGACCAGCCGCGGCACGCCCGGCGCGCAGGACAAGGTGGTCACGGTGGTGCACGGCGGCGGCAACGCGATGCTGGCCGGTGGCGTCATCGGTGGCGACCACATCGTGGTCACCGGCAACGCTGGCGGCGCGGCGTCGCCGTTGGTGGTCTTTGGCGACACCTCGCAGGACGGCAGCCGGTACGACGCGCGTCCCGACCTGGGTCTCTTCACCGGCAATGCCACCTTCTTCGGCCTGCACGGCAACGACGTGATCGATGCCAGCGGCTCCCTGCTGGGCCTGACCATCTACGGTGGCCGAGGCAATGACACCATCACGGGCAGCCAGGGCGACGACCAGCTGGCCGGTGGTTCGGGCGACGACACCATCCGCGCCGAGCGCGGCAACGACCACGTCTATGGAGACTCGGGCTTCAACATCGACATCTCCGTGACCAAGCTCGCCGGCTCCGATGCGGCCATCGTGCCGCGGCTGCTGAGCGTGCCCACGGTCAACACCAGCCCCTTGCTCACGGCGGACGCGGTCATCGTGCCGGTGGCTGGCGTGGCGCGCACCACCTCGACCATCCTGGCCGGCGAGGACCGCCTGTACGGCGGCCTGGGTGACGACATCGTCTTCGGCGATCACGGCGACATCCGCCAGGCCGATGGCGGGCGCATGCGTCTGGTGAGCAATGCCGGCGTGGTCTACGTCGGCACGGTGGAGGCCGCCAACGGACGCAACGACGTGATCGAGGGCAACGAAGGCCACGACCTGCTGCTGGCCGGCAACGGTGCCGACGCGGTGGACGGCGGGACTGGCCGCGACCTGATCTTCGGCGACCTGGGCCTGATCGACTTCGTGGTGGCCGATGGGCAGGCCGATGACATCGACCGCATCGAGAGCACCGACTTTGGTGTGGGCGGCAACGACCAGATCCTGGGTGGTGCCGACTCCGACATCATTCTGGGCGGCTTCGGCGCTGACTTGATCGACGCGGGCGAGGGCGACAACAACATCGTCTTCGGCGACCACGGTCGCATCCGCTCGGCGCGGGACAGTGGTTCCGAGGACCTGGTCAACCCGCTCGACGGCCACCCGATTTCGCTGGGCCGCATCGAGACCATTGCACCCGCAGTCGGCGACGCCGACGTGATCACGGCGGGCGCGGGGCGCGACTTTGTGCTCGGTGGCGCCGGTGCCGACCGCATCGAGACCCGGGCGGGCCGCGACCTGGTCTTTGGCGACCATGGCTTCATCGACTTCGTGCTGGCCGATGGGCAGGCCGACGACATCGACCGCATCGAGAGCACCGACTTCGGTGTGGGCGGTAACGACCAGATCCTGGGTGGTGCCGACTCCGACATCGTTCTGGGCGGCTTCGGCGCTGACTTGATCGACGCCGGACAGGGCGACAACAATATCGTCTTCGGCGACCACGGCCGCATCCGCTCGGCGCAGGACAACGGTGGCATCGACCTGGTGGCGCGGCTGGACAGCCACCCGATCTCGCTGGGCCGCATCGAAACCATCGCGCCAGCCGTGGGCGGCAACGACGTGATCATCACCGGCACGGGGCGCGACATCGTGCTGGCCGGTCTGGGCAACGACGATGTGTTTGCCTATGGCGCGGTGCAGACCGGCGGCGTGTGGGTGGCCGCATCGGCCTCGGTGGCCGCGCTCGATCGCAACAACCTCGTGCTGGCCGACCTGGGCTTCATCGACTACCGCAGCACCACCGACCTGGCCGACGACGCACGCGACATCGACACGATCCGCTCCACAGACCTCGGCCTGGGCGGCAACGACCGCGTGTTCGTGGGCGACGACAACGACATCGTCATCGGCGGCTCGGGCTCCGACCAGATTACCGACGGTGAAGGCTCGGCCATCCTGATCGCCGACAACGGCCTGATCACCTCGCTCGACGGCTACGACCCGCTGGCACCGTTCTCCGCGCACCCGCTGCTGCTGGGTTGCATCGAGACCCTCTACTCCTCGGCCGATGGTGGCGACACCATCATCTCGGGCAACGAGGGCAGCCTGATCTTCGGCGGCTCTGGCGAGGACGTGATTTTTGCCGGTGGCGGCGACGATCTGGTGTTCGGCGAGTACGGCGAGGTCTGCGCTGGCGAAGAGATCGAGAACGACTGCCTGCCGTTCCGCTTCCGCGACGCCAACGGCAACGTGTCGGGTGGGGACTTCCACTACAAGGCCCTGGACACCCAGGTGGGCGGCAACCAGAACGATCTGATCTTCGGCCAGGGTGGCAACGACATCCTGATGGGCCAGCAGGGCGACGACGCGCTGTACGGCGGTGACGGCGACGACATCATCATTGGCGGCAGCAACGTGGCGGGTGCGCTGGATGGCAACGACCGTATCGACGGCGGCGGCGGGCACGACGCCATTGCAGGCGACAACGCCAGCATCTGCTACCGCCCCGACGCGCTGGACGTTCGCATGCGCGCGCTCGACGGCACCTTGCTCTACGGTGTCACGCCGGGCCTCAATGACGGCCAGGTGCTCATCGGTGTGAGCAATGCCGGCAACGCCATCAATCCGAACGATCCGTTTGACAACGCCATGAACGACCCCCGCCACGCCGAGCGTGTCTGGGTCAATGGCGTGCTGGTCAATCCGGGGCATGCGTCCTACCGCATCAATCTGCTCGACCACAGCGACACCACGCTGGCGGGCCGCTACGGCAACGACTACATCGCCGGCGGCGCGGGCGAGGACGAAATCTTCGGCCAGCTGGGCAATGACGTGATCCAGGGCGACGGCACCATCGGGGTGGGCAACATGGCGCACCTGGGCGCTGCCCAGCTCAGCCTGACCAGAACCGACGGCACGACCCTCGGCCTCAGTGGCTACCACCTCGTGGGTGCCAACCGGGGCACGGTGTCCTTTGATCCGGCCAGCTTCGGCTTCACCATGAATCCGCAGTCGGCGCTGCTGTACACGGCCAGCTTCGAGGGCAAGTTCGACGGTGACGATTACATCGAAGGCAACGGCGGCAACGACGTGATCTTCGGCAACCGGGGCCAGGACGATATCGTCGGCGGCAGCTCCGACCTGTTCGGCCTGACGCTCGCCTCCGACCGTCCAGACGGCAGCGACCTGCTGTTCGGCGGCGCGGGCACCGACCTGGCGCGCATCAACGACGGCGACCTGGGTGCGGGCGGCCATGCCCAAGATGCCGACACGCTGACCGGTGACAACGGCCGCATCCTGCGCATCGTCGGTGTCAACGGGGTGCAGGGCACCGCGACCGGCCTGGCCAGCTCGGGCGGTTTCCTCAACTTCAACCACGACACCTTCGGCAACGCCGCGGACAGCGACAGCACCACGTACGACCGCATCATCGTGCGCGCCGTTGGCCATCTCGACTACCACGAGGGCGGGATCGACGTCAGCGCGGCAGCGGCCCAAGATCGGGGCGGTGCCGACGAACTGCACGGCGAGTCGGGCGACGACGTGCTGTACGGCCAGAAGGGCGACGACGTGTTGTACGGCGAAGGCCAGGACGATGACCTGATCGGTGGCTACGGCAACGACTGGATCAGCGGCGGCAATGGCGCCGATGGCGTGATCGGTGACGACGGCCGCATCATGACCAGCCGCAACGCCACGCTGTATGGCGAAGCGCTGTTCGGTGTGCACGCTCTCCTGAGGGACGACGGCGACACCCGCACCTTCAACGGCAACATGATGGACGAGTGGATCGCCACGCCGGGTTCGATCCAGCAGGCGCGGGTCAACGTCGGTGGCGAGCTGAAGAAAGCCATCAACCTCACGCCGTTTACCTTCGACACCGCGTTCAACGGGCAGTGGGACGAATTCATCACCATGGACCGCAAGACGGTGGACGATCAGGGCCGCCCCGGCGCGCACAACGCCGACGACATCATCTTCGGTGGCCTGGGCGACGACTGGCTGCACGGCGGCTCGGGCGACGACGCGATCTCCGGTGGCGAGGCGCTTTGGGTGGCCTACACACAGGCGTACGACGCAACAGGGCGTCTGGTGGCGACCTTCAGCGACTACCAGCGCCCCTTCAACCCGGTGGACGTGCTGCGCTACAACCCCGAGGACGCGGACGGCTGGCATTTCGACGCCACCCGCCGCTCGGGCGAGTTCGCCCTGTACGACGAGTACGATCCGCGCCGCGCGATCCAGCTCAACGCCGATGGCACGGTCAACAAGACAGGCACGGGTCTGCCCTGGTTCCTGAGCTTCTCCACCACCGAAGGTATCTTCGTACCGGGTGGCACGCTCAACACCAACGGCCAGCAGGCCACGAGCTATCTGTCCACCTACAACGATGGCAACGACAGGATCTTCGGCGACACCGGCAACGACTGGCTGGTGGGTGGCACGGGCCGCGACAACCTGTATGGCGGCTTCGGCAACGACCTCATGAACGCCGATGACGAGCCCGCCACGGCAGAGACGCCCGACACGCAGCCCAGCTTCGAGGACCGTGCTTTCGGCGGTGCGGGACGCGACATCCTGATCGGCAACACCGGCGGCGATCGCCTGATCGACTGGGTGGGCGAGTTCAACGCCTACATCGTGCCATTCGCACCGTTCGGCATGGCCACGGTCAGCCGCACGCTGCAGCCGCAGCTGGCTGAATTCCTGTACACGCTCAGCGAGAGCGACGGTGCCGATCCGACCCGCGTTGGCGACCTGATGCTGGATGCCAGCCAGGCCTTCCGCAACGGAGAGCCGGCCGGCGAGCTGGGCCTGATCCGCCAGAAAGACTTTGCGTGGCAGAGCCAGACCGGTGCGCCCACCGATCCGCAGGCGGGCAACATCCCCGGCGGCAAGCGCGACGTGCTGCGCAGCGCCACCTTCAACGACGGCCAGATGCAGGCGCTGGCGCCCGACAGCGGCACCTGGGAAGTCAGTGGCGGCACGCTGCAGGTGAGCGCCAAGTCGAACAAGTCCGACGCGGTGGCGGTGTTCAACGTGGGTGATGCGCTGCCGTCTTACTACGAGGTCCAGGCTTCGATCAAGACGTTGAAGCCGACCCAGGGCTGGAACGCCAACAGCTACGTGATCTTTGACTACCAGAGCGCGACCGACTTCAAGTTCGCCGGCATCAACATGTCGACCAACAAACTGGAGATGGGCCACCGCACAGAAGCCGGCTGGATCGTGCTCAAGCAGGCCAGCTTCCCCGGCAGCGTCAAGGCCGACACCTGGTACAACCTCACGCTCGCCGTCAACGGCCTGAACGCCACGCTGGTGGTCAACAACACCAGTGTCTTCAGCCACACCTTTGAAGCGACGGTGATCGATGGCTGGAGCTACGGTCTGAACTGGGGTCTGGTTGGCTTCGGCTCGAACAAGGCCCGGGGCGCGCTGGACAACATCGCGGTGCAGGTTTTGCCCCCGGTGGCCACCGTCATCAAGACCGAAGACTTCAACGACGGCGTGGCTGGTGTGCTCGACAAGTCGGCTGGTGCCTTCAGTGGCAGCTGGTCGATGGTCAATGGACGGCTGGTCGCCGCGCCAGCCACCACCGGCACGACCTCGGTGCAGCTGCTGACCTGGGTGGATGTGACCCGCCTGCAAGGCAGCGCCATCCTGGACATGAACGCCACACTGCGCACCGGCGGCAGCGCCGGCATCGTGTTTGACCGCTACAGCGACACCGATTTCAAGTTCGCTTCGGTGGACGTTGCCAACCAGCGCCTGGTCATCGGTCACCGCACCGCGTCGGGCTGGACCATCGATGCCTCCATCGCCCGCACGGGCCTGTCGTCCACCGTGGACTACCAGCTCGGTGTGTCGATCAAGGGCTCGACTGTGAGCGTGACCCTGGACGGGCAGACCCTGCTGGGCCATGTTTTCAACGCGGTGGCGGTGGACGGACGCTTTGGCCTGCACGCCTCCGCGGCGGGCGCCAGCTTCGACACCATCACCTTGCGCACCAACGACGCCGCCGTCGGGCAAGCCGTGCAACTCGCCACGGCCTCCGGGGTCGATTTCCTGATGGCCGAATCCGAAGCTGTTCGAAGCACGGGCCCGACGGTCACTCAAGACCAGGCCGAGGCCTTGCTGAAGCAGGCGCTGCAACGCCTGGGCGTGGGCCTGGATGCCACGGCCATCGCCGCGCTGGGCGCGGTCACGGTGCGCATTGAAGACCTGGACGGCGCCGCGCTCGGTTACTTCGACGACGGCGTCATCGTGATCGATGTCGATGCAGCCGGCCACGGCTGGTTCATCGATCACTCACCGATGGATGACAGCGAGTTCGGCGCCGATGGACTGGCACAGAACGGGGTCGCGGCCCGACGCATGGATCTGCTGTCGGTGCTGGCGCACGAACTGGGTCACGGCCTGGGCCTGGAGCACAGCGAAGACGGCCTGATGGACGATCGACTGGCCACCGGTGAACGCTCGCTGCCAGCCATCAACACCCGGGTGCCGTCGGAGGGAGCCACGCCAGCAAGGCCATGGCTGTTGGGCGAGCTGCCGCTGGGTGTGCCGCCGCTGCCGGGTTCAAGCGCCGCGGTTGCGCCAGTGATCGACTGGGCGCCAGCGCAAGGCCTTGCGTTGCCCCAACCGGCGGCGTCCAAGGTGCCGTCCTGGGTGCGCGACTTCGTCGAGAACCTGGGCCGCCGTTCGGGCGATCTCGGCCCGAATGCCGACCTGCGGGTGCAACTTCCGGTCAGCAGCCCGCTGACGGAGGAGGTCGACCTGCTGTGACGGCGAGCCAACCGTGACCGTGGCCATGGCCCAACCCGCGCTGGCCGACGGCTGCGCCCGTCTGCTGCAGGTCATCGCGCAGCGTGGCGTCGCGCACGGCATCGAGGACTCGCTGAAATTCTCGGTGCGCGACGGGCTGGTCGCGCGGCGGCTGCTCGTGGGCGTGCGCTCGGCTGATCTGCCCTGGGCTGGTTTTCTGTCTCTGGTGGAGGAGCTCGGCCTGCCAGCCGGGCACGCAGCAAGCCTTCAGTCCGCGTTTGCACGCTCCAGTGCGCTCGGCCTTGCCGTGGAGGACCGGGGTGCGCGCACCTTGTGGAAGGTGTACCTGGAATTCTGGGACGAGGTGCGCGCAGCCGTGCGCACCAGTGGGTCGCGCGAGCCCCGTTTGATGCACCTGGGCCTGAAGTGGGAGGAGGGGCCGGCGCAGCGGCTGGAACGTGCGCACTACACCTGCCACCCCCTGCTCACGCACCAAGACATCCTGGCCCGCTTGAGGACCCTGTATGGCGAGGACCAGACCATGGCGGGCTACACCGCCGCGCGGCGCATCGTCAAAGTCTGCGCCGTGCGATGGCCGACGATGCCGTTGATCTACCTGGAAGCCGGTGAAGAGGGCAATCCGCGCCGCTCGTTCGACATCAACTGCTACCGGACCGAACTGCGGCTGCCCGACGTGTTGCTGCCGCTGCAGTCAGCGGGTGAGGGGCTTGGTATCGATGCGGAGGCGGTGGCCGACGCACTCGCCGGCCTGGGCGATGCCCGTCTGGGCCATCTGTCGGGCGGCATCGACCGCCACGGGAGCGAATTTCTGAGCCTGTACGTGGAACGCCAGCCGTTGTAGGTGGCCCAAAGGCTCGAAAAACATGGAAGGTGACGAGCCTCTACCCCGGCACTGGATTCACAGTTAGGGCTGCTTGGTTCCCCACCTGACCCGGTTGGCCGCTTCACCATGCGGGAAGGCCCGTCGGGGTGAATTGTAGGCCATGCGGCCTCGCGGCGCAGGGAAGCTGGCGATACCCCGCCGCTTAGAATCAACCGCATGTCCTATGTCGTTCTGGCCCGCAAATACCGCCCGCGCAATTTCACCGAAATGGTGGGTCAGGGCCATGTGGTGCAAGCCCTCTCCAACGCACTGACCACCCAGCGGCTGCACCACGCCTACCTGTTCACCGGCACGCGGGGCGTGGGCAAGACGACCGTCTCGCGCATCCTGGCCAAGTCGCTCAACTGCCTGGGCGCCGACGGGCAGGGTGGCATCACCGCCGAGCCGTGTGGCGTGTGCCAGGCGTGCACCGACATCGACAGCGGCCGCTTTGTGGACTACACCGAGCTCGACGCCGCTTCCAACCGCGGTGTGGACGAGGTGCAGGCTTTGCTGGAACAAGCGGTCTACAAGCCGGTGCAGGGCCGCTTCAAGGTGTTCATGATCGACGAGGTCCACATGCTGACCAACACGGCGTTCAACGCCATGTTGAAGACGCTGGAGGAGCCGCCCGAGTACCTCAAGTTCGTGCTCGCCACGACCGATCCGCAGAAGGTGCCGGTGACGGTGCTCTCGCGCTGCCTGCAGTTCAACCTGCGACCGATGGCGCCCGAGACGGTGCAGGAGCATCTCATGCAGGTGCTGCAGGCCGAGCAGGTGGCTGCCGAAACGCAGGCGCTGCGCCTGATCTCGCGCGCGGCGCGAGGTTCCATGCGCGACGCGCTGTCCCTCACCGACCAGGCCATTGCCTTTGGCGGCGGTCAGTTGCAAGAGGCGACCGTGCGCCAGATGCTCGGCGCGGTGGACCGCTCGTATGTGCTGCGCCTCATCGACGCGCTGGCGCGCTCCGACGGTGCCACGGTGGTCGACACGGTGGATACCTTGCGCCTCAACGGCCTGAACGCCGCCACCACGCTCGAAGACATGACCGGTGTGCTGCAGCGCATGGCGGTGTTGCAGGCGGTGCCGGGTCGTGCGCCGGCCGATGGCCTGGAAGATCCGGACGAAGTCGAGATCGAGCGGCTGGCCGGCAGCCTGCCGGCGGATGAGACCCAGTTGCTTTACAGCCTGTGCCTGCACGGCCGGGCCGAACTCGGCCTG